>NZ_JBASZT010000417.1:0-3958 GCF_049661145.1 Microbacterium sp. | reverse complement strand
GCGGTGGCCGGTGTCGGCAGCCGCGCGCGGCGCGGGCGGTCGTCAGCCACGGGTCAGGACGGCGAAGATGGGTCGGTGGTCGACCGCCTCGGCCCACTCTGTTCGGGGCGCCTCGAGCACGCCGAACCACGACGCGCGCCATTCGCTGCCGGCAAAGACGTGGTCTATCTGCGCGCCGAGCGCAGCGGGGAGAGAGGCCGGCCACGTTCCCGATGCCCGCTGGTCGAGCGTGGAGCCCACGTCGATGCACGAACCGAGTCGATCCGCGCCGAGGTTCGCGACGGTCGCGTTGAAGTCGCCGACGGCGATGACGTTCGGCGCATCGCAACGGCTCCGCACCCACTCGATGTGCTCTCGCCAGAGGTCGTTTCCCCCGAGGAGCATCGGCCCCTGGAGGTGCGCGACGACCAAGGGCGGAGAGTCGGGGTCGTCGGGAACAAGCGAGATGCCTGCCCACAGCGGCGTGTCGTCGTTGCGCGGACGGTAGGTGCCGAGGCGATCGGCCACCAGGACAGTGGCCGAGGAGCTCTCCCACCCGTAGATGCTGAGGTCGTTCTTCTCTGCGAAGGCCTCGAGTCGTCCTTGCGCGGTGGTCGTGAAATACTCCGGCAGCGCGATGATGTCGGGTTGCGTCTGCTCCACAAGGACCATCAGGTCGTCGTCGACTTCGCGCTGATCCGTGTTCCACGACAGAATCCGCAGCTCACCGGGTGAGCCGGCGGCCGGTACGTCGGGTGCCGTTCCGCCACCCAGCCCGAGGAAGAACGGCACGGCGAGCAGCACCACCATCATGGCGACGATCGCGGCCGCTTTCCGTCTCCTGACGAGGAACAGCAGAACCGCGATGGCCGCGACGACGATCATCGATGCGAGGAGAGTCAACGCGCGAAAGGCAGCGAGCGCGAAGAGGAGAGGCGACGATGCGGCCTCACCGGCAAGGGGAAGGATGACCGCGGCCAGCGCAATGACTCCGGCGACGCCGACGCCCCAGGTGGCTGCCTTCACTTCGTGTCGACCCGTCCCGTTCCTCACCCGCCAGCGCCCGCCGTGCACCGCGGTGACCGGGTGCGGTTGCCTGTCGACACCCCACCTGGGTTGAGTGCGGCTGCGTCGGGCCGGGTCCGCGTCGCAAGAGCAGGCTGAAGTGCACCAGGTCGGGGTGAAACCTGCCGTCTGTGCCGGTTCAGCCTGCTTTTCGAGCACTCGGCGGCTGTGCGCGACGGTGGGGTGCGCCGCGGCGGGCGCTGACCACGCGCAGTTCTGCGGAGTTCTGCAGTTCTTGAGGACGGCACCGGAGAATCCCGTCCTCTGAAGCGAGGCTCTCCGCAGAAGCGCGAGTCCAACCGATGCCGACGTCACCACCCGCGCCGTGGCGGCGCGGCCGGGGCGGGGCGCGGTTGATCGCATCTCGCGCCGCCGTGTACACTCGCGGTTAGTGAGGTTCGCCTAACCTCATCGATGCGAGGCAATCGCGCGCCGATGGATCTGCGCTGGCGCAGCGGGCACCGGCCTCGCCACCCCTCTCTTTCGAAACGACGCCGTGTCCGCAACCTTCCTCGCCACGTTCCTCATCGGCCTACGCGAAGGCCTCGAGGCCGCTCTCGTCGTCGGCATCCTCGTGGCATACCTGAAGCGGGTCGGGCGTCGGGACGTGCTGCCGCGGCTGTGGATCGGCGTCGGGCTCGCGATCGCCCTCGCACTCGGGATCGGCGCCGTGTTCACGTTCGGCGCCTACGCCCTGACGTTCGAGGCGCAGGAACTGATCGGCGGCCTGCTGTCGCTCCTGGCCGTGGGCATGGTCACGTGGATGATCTTCTGGATGCAGCGGACCTCCCGCACGATGAAGAAGTCGCTCGAGGGCGAGCTGGAGCGAGCCCTCGCGCAGGGAGGGTTGTGGGGGATCGTCGTGATCGGTTTCGTCTCGGTCGCCCGGGAGGGCGTCGAGACGACCCTGCTGCTGTGGTCGATGGTGCAGTCGTTCGGCGATACGCCCGCCGCCCTGCTGGGCGCGGTCTTCGGCCTCGTCGCCGCCGTCGTACTCGGCTGGCTGCTCGCGCGCGGAATGGTGCGCCTCGATCTGCGCCGCTTCTTCACCTGGACGGGCGCCTTCCTCGTCGTCGTCGCGGCGGGCGTCCTCGCCTACGCGATCCACGACCTGCAAGAGGCGGGCGCACTGCCCGGCCCGTTCACCGCCGCGGCGCCCCTGGATCCCGTCACCGGCGCGGTCGCGGCGGGGTGGAGCGGCTTCCCGTTCGGCTGGGCGTTCGACGTCACGGCCGCGATTCCGGCGACCAGTCCGCTCGCCGCGATCCTGCAGGCGACGGTCGGCTTCATGCCGCAGATGTCGTGGCTGCAGGTCATCGCCTGGATCCTCTACGTCGCCATCGTCGGCACCCTGTTCGTGCGCCGCGCCTTCTTCGCCCGCGCGAGTGCCGCCGCGCCGACCGCGGCACCGACGGCACCGACCGCGCCGTCCGCGGCACCGACACCGCAGACCCCGGCATCCGTTCCCCCGGCTTCCGTTCCCCCGGCTTCCGTTCCCACAGCACACACCACCGAAATCCAAGGAGCACCATGATCCGTTCCCGCAGCCTCGCCGCCGTGACGGCGCTCGGCGTGACCGCGCTCGCCCTCGCCGGCTGCGTCGCCAGGACCGACGTCGCCTCGGGCGACGCCCTCGAAGTCAGCTCGACCGACACGTCCTGCGACGTCTCGGCGAGCGCGGCCACCAGCGGCACCCTCGCCTTCGACGTCACCAACTCGAGTTCGCAGATCAGCGAGTTCTATCTGCTCGCCGAAGACGGGCTGCGCATCGTGGGCGAGGTCGAGAACATCGCGCCGGGCGCCTCCCGCACGCTCACCGTCGTCGCCCAGCCGGGCGACTACTTCACGCTGTGCAAGCCGGGTATGGTCGGCGAGGGCGTCGGTCGCGCCGGGTTCTCGGTGACCGGGGATGCCGTGGCCGCCACCGGTGACGACTCCGAGCAGAAGCAGCAGGCCGTCGACCTGTATGCGGCGTTCGTCAAGGACCAGGTCGAGCAGCTGGTTCCGGCCGTCGATGAGTTCGTCGCGGCGTACGAGACCGGCGACGACGAGACGGCGCGGACGCTGTTCCCGACCACGCGCGCGTTCTACGAGCGCATCGAGCCGGTCGCAGAGTCGCTCGGCGATCTCGACCCGCGCATCGACTACCGCGAAGTGGATGCCGTGGCGGAAGGCCTCGACTGGACCGGCTTCCACCGCATCGAGAAGGACCTGTGGGTCCCCGCGCAGGACGCCCTGAACGCCGACGGCGAGACCCCGGCGTGGCAGGACTGGCAGCCCTCGACGCCCGAGGAGCGCGCCGCCTTCGGCGACCAGCTCGTCGCCGACGTCGCCACCCTCAACGAGTACGTGCACTCCGACGAGTTCACCACGGCACTGACCGATCAGGGCATCGCCGGCATCTCCAACGGCGCGATCGGACTGCTCGACGAGGTCGCCACCGGCAAGATCACCGGCGAAGAGGACTGGTGGAGCGGCACCGACCTGTGGGACTTCGCGGCCAACGTCGAGGGTTCGAAGATGGCGTTCTCGCTCGTCGAGGACTTCGCCGTCGCGCAGGGCGATGAGGGCAAGGCCCTCGCCGACGAGATCGACGCCGGCTACGCGGAGCTCGACGAGGCGCTGGCCGCCCACGGTTCGCTCGCGGACGGTTTCGTGAACTACCGTGAGCTGACCGACGACGACAAGCGCCAGCTAACCGACCTCATCAATGCACTGGCCGAGCCGCTGTCGAAGCTGACCTCGACCATCCTGGAGTGACCCCGAGCCATGCCTGAAGACGGCGTTTCGTCTCGTTCCGTTCGCGGGACGTCCGGGGACCCTTTCCCGGTCGCCCCGCAAGCGGCGCAGCCGCGAGACGAAACGCCGTCACCCCCGATCGGCCTCAGCCGGCGGGGCCTGCTGGGACTCGCGG
>NZ_JBASZT010000416.1:0-3698 GCF_049661145.1 Microbacterium sp. | reverse complement strand
GTCGCGCACCGCGGCGGCGAGCTCCTCGCCGGTCGTTCCCGGCCAACCCTGCGCCTGTGCCCAGGCGACCGTGTGCGGCCCGGACGCGCGTTCCTCGAGCGTGGATGCCGCGGCATCCCCTTCGATGTCCGCCACGATCATCTGCCCGAGATGACCCGCGTTGCCCGACCCGCCGGCGATGAGGCGCCCGTCAGAGACGATCCCGCCGCCCACGCCCGTCGACACGACGAAGACGATCGCGTTGCGGACGCCGTGCGCCGCCCCGCGCCACGTCTCGGCGAGCGCGATGCAGGTGCCGTCGAGGCGCAGCGTCACGTCGTCGAGGTCGCTCGCCGTCCGCACCGCCTCGACGATGCCGAACCCGTGCACCGCCGGCAGATTGATCGGGGCGATCGTGCCGGCCGTGAGGTCGATCGGCCCCGCCGCGCCGATCCCGGCGGCGGCGACCTCGTTCCAGAGCGGATGCCGACGGCACGACCCCACGACCTCGTCGAGCGCCCGGGCGAGCACCGACACGTCGGACGCGGCGGCCGCCCCCGTCGCGGCGCGCACCCGCGATCCCGCCATCAGGGCGCCGGTCTCGTCCACGAGCGCGGCCTCCACCTTCGTGCCACCGAGGTCGATCGCGAGCGCCAATGCCATGTGAGTCAGCGTAGCGACACGGCCGCCCGCGCGACGGTGAGTCCGCCATCCGGGCTCACCGTCGGCATCCTGTCAACCCCCTCGCTCGGAAAGCCCGGCCTCAGATTCACTGGGGTATCGATCACGACACGGGAGAGGCGGCGCGCAGCAGCATGAAAGACATCCTGATCGAGGGGCATCGCATCCTCACGACCGATGAGGTCGCCGATGCCGTGATCGACTACGCCCGGGTGCTCCACGATCGCGGTAGTTCGGATATCGTCGAGTTCCCCAGCATCCACGACGGTCAGCTGTCGCGCTGCTCGGTGCTCCTCGGCAGCGGCCCGCTCGCGGTGATCGAGGCGCCGGTGGAGATTCCGGCCGCTGTACTCGGCGCTGATCGGGCCTGCGCCGAGATCGTTCGACGTGCCGACGCGCTACGGTGAGCGGGTGGGAAGATTCAATTACGACAGCGTCGTGAAGGTGGAGTTCGATGACCGCGTGCTCGCGCACCTGCAGGTCGTCATCAGCCAGAAGCTCCGCCGCGGTGAGCCCTTCCCCTTCACGTGGCGCAACGATCCGAGCACCGGCGACGGTCGCACGACGGTGTGGCTGCACCCCAATGCGACGATCGTGTACAAGTACCACGGCAGCCGGCAGCCGGCGCTGAATCGGGCCTGGCTCGAGGCTCTGACGCAGGCGGCCAACTCAACGGCGGGCCTGTATCTGGTGCCCGAGCCCGAGGGTCCCTACACGGGCGAGGTCCTCACCGGCTGACGGCATAGTCTCGCTTCCCTGGGCGGGTACTCTCGCCCCTGGCGCGGCAGCGCCTCCAGAAAGCTGACGGCAAAGTCCCGCCTGTCAATCCCCTCGTCCCGCCGCAGATCGTCAGCAAGGCTGGCAGCGAAGGCGGTGGCAGCGATGACGGCGACGACGGCGACGACGACCCAGACGAGGGATGCCGAGGACCTCCTCGATGTTCATCCGATCGACGCCGACGCGTGGCGCCTGTGCGACCGGCGCGCACCGGCGACCGATGCCTCGTATGTCGTGGCCTATGTGGAGCGCATCGACGGGTGGTTCGAGGTCGTGTGGATGCAGGGCGCGCAGCGCCGGTGCCGCATGGCGACGCTCGAGGAATGCGCTGCGGCGGCGGCGCGGCACCTCGCCGAGCGCGACTCATCGGGGGCTGGTCGTCCCATCCCGATCGCGCACTTCCCCCCGTCGCGCGAGTAGTCACCGTGCCCCGGCGCGCTGCGCCAGGGGGAGCAGGTCTTCGCGCAGGTAGCGCGCGTACCCGCCCGCGGTGCGGCCGCTCGCGCGTCCCGAGGTGCGCACCCACGCGGCATCCGAGGCCCTGACGATCGCCCCCGTCGCGCGCGCCCGCTCGACGAGATCGACGTCCTCGTGCTCGGGCAGCGGGGCGAATCCGCCCGCTGCGAGCAGCGTCGAGGCGCGGATGCCGAGGTTCGCGCCGTGCACGTGCCCGTTGGCGACGCCGGGCGTGTACATCGCCCACCACGCCTCGCACTGCTCGGGGCTGAGGTCGCGGAAGTCGGGTCGCACGGTGCCCACGACGAGATCCGCGCCCGCGTCGGCGAGACGGAGCTGGTGCGTGAGCCAGTGCGGCGGGACGACCGAGTCGGCATCGGTGTTCGCGATCCACACCCGCTCGGGCGGGGTGCCCGCGAACGCCGCCGTCAGCGCGGCGACCCCGGTGCCGCGGGCACGGCCGACATTGCGGGCATCGATGCTGAGGACGTCGACGCCGCGGGCCGAGGCGATCCGCTCCGAGTCGTCGCGGCACGCGTCGAGCACGACCCAGACCCGCACCTCGGCGACGAGTGCGCGGGCCGCGCGCGTCGCCCGTGCCAGGGCCTCGAGACACGCGGGCAGCAACTCCCGTTCGTCGTGCGCCGGCACCACGACACCGATCGCCCGGATCGCCGTCACGGGACGAGCCCTTCGGCGCGCGCGACGGAGGGCGCGCCGCCGGGGGCGAACACCTCGATGATCACGTCCTCGTCGGCGTACCGGGCGACGCGGGCGCCGGCGCGCCGGGCCAGTGCCGCGTGCACGGCGTCGCCGGTCTGGGGCGCGTCGCCGATGAGATGGCGCCAGTGGCAGGCGGCGATCAGGTCGGTTCCGACGGCGTCGATCGCATCGAGCACGGCGGCGAGGTCGGCCGCGCTCCAGTAGTACCCGATCTCGGAGAGGACCACGAGGTCGAAGGGGGCGCCCGTGACGGCGCCGAGGTCGGTGCGTGCGTCGGCGCGGGTCACGTGCACGTGCGGATGCCGCGCGACCCGCTCCCGGGTGCGCTCCACCGCCTCGGCGGCGACGTCGATCGCGACGACCTCGTTGCAGCGGACGGCGAGCTCGGCGGTCAACTCCCCGACGCCCGAGCCGATCTCGAGCGCCCGCCCGTAGTGCTCGTGCGGCAGCAGCGCCGCCAGCAGGGCGCGCTTGCGGCGCTCGTACCAGCGTGTGCGCACACCCCACGGATCGTGACGCTCGCGGTAGTGGCGCGAGAACGTGTCGACCGGGGTGGACTGCGAGGTTCCCGGCGGTTCGATGAACACCTCGAGATCGCGATCGAAGTGCGCCCGCATCCCCTCGTGCAGGATCGGCGGTGCGCCCGCCGTCGCCGTCGTCTGCGAGCGGTGGCGACCGAGCGCCCGGTTCTTCGCGCTCCGGGCCTGCTCGTCGAGGGGGAGCACCCGCCACGCCGCGGCATCCACCTCGTCGGGATCTGCCCAGTGCCACATCCACACCGGATACCCGAGCACCCGAACGCCCTCACCCGCGAGACGCAGCGCCACCTCTCCGGCGACGCGGTGGTCGCGATGG
Source organism: Microbacterium sp. (assembly GCF_049661145.1). GTDB lineage: Bacteria > Actinomycetota > Actinomycetes > Actinomycetales > Microbacteriaceae > Microbacterium. The sequence goes on along the minus strand of NZ_JBASZT010000416.1, from coordinate 227 downwards.
CCGTCGCCCCACCACGGCGCGACGAGCAGCGTCGCGACCCGGGGGTGACCGCTCGCGCCGGCAGCCGTGCCTCGGTCGGTGCCGGTGCGGGTGTCGGCCTCCGCCTCGGCGATGATCGCGGCCAGGCGCCGCTGCAACAGGTCGGCGTGCTCGCGCACCGCACCATCCGGGATGCCGAGCAGCTGCAGCTGGGCGTGGGGCGCGAGGTCGGCGACGGCGTCGACGAC
>NZ_JBASZT010000415.1:0-6582 GCF_049661145.1 Microbacterium sp. | reverse complement strand
CCCTCGCCACCCACTGACCACCGCTGACCCCCGCTGACCACCGCTGCACCCCGCATCCCGGAAAGACGAAGGAAGAGCCATGAGCACGACACAGACCATCCCGACCGTGACCCTGAACAACGGCGTCGAGATCCCCCGACTCGGCTTCGGGGTCTTCCAGGTTCCGGACGACGAGACCTCCGCGGCGGTCGCCAGCGCGCTCGCCGCCGGATACCGCAGCATCGACACCGCGGCGATCTACGGCAACGAGGCGGGCGTGGGGCGAGCGATCGCCGACTCCGGCATCGCCCGCGAGGATCTGTTCGTCACGTCCAAGGTCTGGAACAGCGACCACGGCTACGACAGCACCCTCCGCGCCTACGACGCCACCCTCGCCACGCTCGGGCTGGAGTTCCTCGACCTCTACCTGATCCACTGGCCCGCCCCCGATCGGGGCCTCTACACCGAGACGTGGCGGGCGCTGGAGAAGCTCTACGCCGAGGGTCGGGTGCGCGCCATCGGCGTGTCCAACTTCGAACCCGAGCACCTGGAGCGACTCATCGACGTCGCCGAGATCGTCCCCGCGGTCAATCAGGTCGAGCTGCATCCCGCGCTGCAGAACCGCGACGTCATCGCCGCCGACGCCCGCCACGGCATCGCGACCGAGGCCTGGAGCCCGCTGGCGCAGGGTGCCGTGCTCGGCGACCCGGCGATCGTCACGATCGCCGCGGCGCACGGCAAGACCCCGGCGCAGGTCGTGCTCCGCTGGCATCTGCAGCAGGGTCGCATCGTGATCCCGAAGTCCGTCACCCCCGCTCGCATCGCCCAGAACCTCGACGTGTTCGGCTTCGACCTCACCGCCCGCGAGCTCGCCGCGATCGACGCCCTGGACCGGAACGGTCGCACCGGCCCGCACCCGGCCGAGTTCCACGGCTGACCCCGGCGGAACGCTCCGAACAGGCGAGAGTCGTGCTCGTCGCGAGCGGGGACGGGCAGTGGCGTACGACGACGGCGGTCATGACACGACTCCCGCGGGTGTGAGTGCATGCGCACGGGACCACGCCTGGGTCGCGGCCTGGATGGCGTCCCACGGGGAGCCGAGCGGGGGCGTGTAGGAGAGGTCGAGCTCGGAGACCTGCTCGACGGTCAGCCCGGCGTGCAGGGCGGTGGCGTAGGTGTCGACCCGCTTCGCGGTCTCGGTTCCGAGCCGTCCGACCAGCTGCGCACCGAGGAGCCGCCCGGTGGTGGTGTCGCCGGTGATGCGGATGCCGATCGGCTGCGCCCCGGGGTAGTAGCGCTTGTGGTCGTCCGCGACGGAGGCGACCGTCGACGGCGAGAACCCGGCAGCAGCGGCATCCTGATCGCGGAGGCCGGTGCGGGCTGCGACGAGGTCGAAGACCTTCACCACCTGGGTGCCCACAGATCCGGCGAACCGGGCGCCACCGCCCAGCGCGTTCTCCCCTGCGACGCGACCCTGCTTGTGGGCGGTGGTGCCCAGCGGCAGGTAGGTGGTACCGAGCAGGCGGTGGTGGGTGATCACCCCGTCCCCGGCGGCGAACACGTGCGGGAGGCCGGTGCGCATCCGCTCGTCGACGACGACCGCGCGACCGGCTCCGAGCACGGCCCCCGCCGACTCGAGGAGGGCGGTGTTGGGTCGGACGCCGACGACGGCGAGGACGAGGTCGGCGGTGTGGGTGACCGGCTCGCCGTCTCGGGTGGCGTGGACGGTGAGCCCGTCCGTGGTCTTCTCGACGGCGTGGACAGTGGTGTCGGTGTACACGAGCACGTCGTGGTCCTCGAGCTCCGCACGCACCAGACCGCCGAGTTCGGGGTCGAGGGTGGAGAGCACTTCGGGGCCGCGCTGCAGCTGTGCGACCTGGATGCCGCGAGCGGCGAAGGCTTCGGCCATCTCGAGGCCGACGTAGCCGGCGCCGATGATGATCGCGGTCTTCGGGTCGCGGCCGGTCAGGTGCTCGTCGAGCGCGAGGGTGTCGCCCATCGAGTGGATGACGTGGACCCCGTCGTCCGGGCCCAGCCGGTCAAGGCCCGCGATGCCGGCGTGAAAGGGCAGGGCGCCGGTGCCGACGACGAGCTCGTCGTAGCCGATCGCGTCCTCCCTGCCGTACCGGTCGCGGACGGTCAGCCGTCGGCCGGCGACGTCGATGCCGGTGGCGAGGGTGTCCAGCCGCAGGGACATGCCGGTCGCTTCCAGGTCGGCGTGGGTGCGGTGCGCGAGGGACTGCCACGGGGCGACTTCCCCGGTGAAGTAGTACGGGATGCCGCAGATGGAGTAGTTCGGGTAGGCGTCCGCGACGATCACGGTGACGTCGGCGGTCGGGTCGAGCTCACGGGCGCGCAGCGCTGCGGAGATCCCCGCGTCGCTGCCGCCGATGACGGCGATACGGGTCATCAGGAGGTCTCTTTCGTCTCGGTCAGAACGGGTTCGGCGACCAGATCGCCCGTTTCGATCGCATCCGGGAACAGAAGGACGGCCAATCCGATGCCGAGCGCGGTGCCGGCCAGCTGGGCGCCGAGGAACGGCAGCGCCGACGCCGGAGCGATGCCGGCGAAGGTGTCCGTGAAGATGCGGCCAACGGTGACGGCCGGGTTGGCGAACGACGTGGAACTGGTGAACCAGTACGCCGACCCGATGTACGCGCCCACGCCGGCGGCGACCACCGGGACGGGCCGACGGGCGCGGGCGAGGCCGATGATCAGGAGCACGAGCCCGGCGGTCGCCACGACCTCGGCCAGCACCGTCGCGGGCGTGGCGCGGTCCGTCGAGGAGATCGCGGTCGGCGCGGCGAACATCGCGTTCGCGAGGATGGCGCCGCCGATCGCGCCGACCACCTGGGCGCAGGCGTAGAGGACCAGCGCGGCGAGCGAGAGCCCCGTCCCCGAGCGTCGGCCGAGGATCGCGTCGGCAAGGGAGACGGCGGGGTTGAAGTGCGCTCCGGAGACCGGGCCCAGCAGCAGGATCAGCACCCCGAGACCGAGCGCGGTGGCGATCGCGTTCTCGAGCAGCTGCAGACCGGCATCCGACGAGAGCCGCTGCGCGGCGATCCCCGAACCGACCACGACGGTCACCAGCAGCCCGGTGCCGAGCAGCTCTGCGAGAGCGCGGCGTCCGAGTCGAAGCCCTGCGCGATCGGGCTGTGCGTTCACTCCGGCGTGCCCGACGGGAGCAGTTCGGCGACGAGGGCCTCGACGCGGGAGCGGATCTCGTCGCGGATGCGGCGGACGGTGGGAGCGTCCTGCCCGGCGGGATCGTCCAGCTTCCAGTCCTCGTAGCGCTTGCCGGGGAAGATCGGGCAGGCATCGCCGCAGCCCATCGTGATCACGACGTCGGACTCCCGGACGGCGTCGACGGTGAGCAGCTTCGGCGTGTTCGCGGCGATGTCGATGCCCTCCTCGGCCATCGCGGCGACCGCGAGCGGGTTGATCTGCTCCTTCGGCTCGGATCCGGCCGACAGCACCTCGATCCTTCCGGCCGCGATGGACTGCAGATAGCCGGCGGCCATCTGCGACCGGCCGGCGTTGTGCACGCAGACGAACAGGACGGTGGGCGTGTCGCTCATGGGATCTCGCTTCCTCTTCGAGGAAAGCATAGACCCTCATCTATTGATTACGCGGCGGCCATGTCGATCAGTTCGGGGAGGAGGGCGCTGATGCGCTCGTGGATGTCGTCACGGATCGCACGGATCACCCGCAGCGGCGTGCCGACCGGGTCGGCGAGATCCCAGTCCAGGTAGCGGCGGCCGGGATACACGGGGCAGGCGTCGCCGCAGCCCATCGTGACCACGACGTCGGCGGCCCGGACCGCCTCCTCCGTCAGCGGCTTGGGGAACTCGCCGCCGATCGCGACGCCGATCTCGTCCAGCGCCGTCACGATCGCGGCACGGACCTCACCGGCCGGTGCGGACCCCGCCGTGCGCACGACCACCCGGTCGCCGGCGAGCCGGCGCAGGATGCCTGCAGCCAGCTGGGAGCGGCCGGCGTTCTGCACGCAGACGAACAGCACCGTCGGGATGCCCGACGGATGCGCGGCGCGGTTCAGATCGTCGAGTCGCGCCGTGGTGAATGCCGCAGCGCGGGATGCCAGCAGCGGCGCATCGCCGCGAGCGGCGAGGAGGTCACGACTGTCGGCGAGGTAGCGGGCGACCGTCTCGCGGTTGAAGACACCGCGGTAGCGGGCGGCGAGATCGTCGACCATGCGCTCCCAGTCGGGTTCATCGGCGGGGACGGCGGGAGTGCCGAGGACCGCGGCGATCCGCGCCTCCTGGTCGGGATCGATCGAGTACCAGACCCGCCTGCCCTCCGGTTCGCGGATCACGACGCCGTCGGCGTGCAGGGCCGCCATGTGGTGGCTGACGGTGGGCTGGCGCAGCCCGAGCTGCTCCGCGAGCCGGCCGACCAGCGTGCGGCCTCCGTCGGCCTCGCGGATGAGCTGGACGATGCGGGATCGGGTGGGGTCGGCGAGCACCGCGAGCGCGGGGGTGTGCAGCGCCGGATCCATAGACAGCAGTCTATCCAGTAGGGTCTCGGGTGGGCGCCGAGTCGCCGCGTGACGGCGGCAGCGGCATCCGTTCGCCACCGCCGCCCCGCGCCCGCCCACGCCCCTCCGAGGACAGGAACCGCCGATGCCGCAGAATCCGACGGCGCCCGGGCGCGGGACGGCGTGGGAGGTCTTCCGCGTCTTCCTCAAGCTCGGCACCACCTCGTTCGGGGGGCCGATCGCCCACCTGGGGTACTTCCGCACCGAGTTCGTCGAGCGGCGGAGGTGGTTGGACGACCGGGAGTATGCGGACCTGGTCGCGCTGTGCCAGTTCCTCCCGGGCCCGGCATCGAGCCAGGTGGGTTTCGGAGTCGGGCTGCTGCGCGCGGGCTCGTGGGGCGCCGTCGCGGCGTTCGTCGCGTTCACGCTGCCGTCGGCGGTGCTGATGGTCGCGTTCGCCTCCGGGGCGACGCTGTTCACCGGCCCGGTCGGAGAGGGGCTGCTGACCGGGTTGAAGGTCGTCGCCGTCGCGATCGTCGCGCAGGCGGTGTGGGGGATGGCGCGCACCCTCACACCCGATCGCACCCGCGCCGGGATCGCCGTCGTCGCCCTGCTGATCGCGTGCCTGCCGCTCGGATCCCTCGGGCTGGTCGCCGCGATCGCGCTCGGCGCGGTCGGCGGCATCGTGTTCTGCCGCCGGTCCCCGGGCGCCGAGTCGGACATGCTGAGATTTCCCGTGCGGCCCGCCGTCGGCGTGGTGTGCCTGGTGTTGTTCGTGCTGCTGCTGACGGCCACGCCGATCCTGGCCGGTGCGACGGGATCGGGGACGCTGACCCTGTTCGACGCGTTCTACCGCGCCGGCGCGTTGGTGTTCGGCGGTGGACACGTCGTGCTCCCCCTGCTGCAGGCGGGGGTGGCCGATCCCGGGTGGGTGACCGACGCGCAGTTCCTCGCCGGGTACGGTGCCGCGCAGGCCGTCCCCGGCCCGCTGTTCACGTTCGCCGGATATCTCGGCGCGCTCGCCGACGTCGGCCCCGGCGGCGTGCCGGGCGCACTGATCGCGCTGATCGCGGTGTTCCTGCCGGGTTTCCTGCTGCTCGTGGGAGTGCTGCCGTTCTGGAACGACCTGCGCCGCCGCGGATGGGCGCAGGCGATGATGCGGGGCGCGAACGCCGCCGTGGTCGGCATCCTCGCCGCCGCCCTCTACTCGCCGGTGTTCACCACGGCGATCACCGGGCCCGCCCCGTTCGGCCTCGCCGCGGTGTGCTTCGTGCTCCTGGTCGCGTGGAAGCTGCCGCCCTGGGTCGTGGTGATCGTCGGTGCCGGCGGCGGGGTCCTCCTGGCGCTGTTCCCGTCGTAGTCCCCGGGCGGCGGCACGTGCCTCCCGGGCGGACCGGCCGACGAAGCATCGCCTAGCCTTCGTGGCGCCCGCGGCGCGATCGCCGTAGCGTGAGACGATGCCCGATCAGTCCGCACCCGGCCAGCACGCCGACGAGCCGCACCGTCCCGGGATCGCGCAGCGGCTGAACTGGCTGCGCGCCGGCGTCCTCGGGGCCAACGACGGCATCGTCTCCACCGCCGCCGTCGCCGTCGGCGTCGCCGGCGCCACGAGCGACGTGTATCCGGTGCTGGTCGCCGGCGCGGCGGCCCTGATCGGTGGCGCGATCTCGATGGCGCTCGGGGAGTACGTGTCGGTGTCGAGTCAGCGCGACAGCGAGAAGGCGCTCATCGCCAAGGAGCGCCGCGAGCTCGCCGACGATCCGGACGGCGAGCTCGAGGAGCTCGTCGGGCTCGAGCAGGCGCGCGGGCTGAGTGCGGAGACGGCACGCCGGGTCGCCGTCGAGCTGACCGAGCGCGACGCCCTGCGGGCGCATCTCGCGATCGAGCTGAACATCGACGAGCGCGATGTCGTGAGTCCGTGGCACGCCGCCATCGCGTCCGCCGTCGCGTTCACGATCGGGGCGCTGCTGCCGCTGGCGACGATCGTGCTGATCCCGCATCCCGCGCGCATCGTCTGGACGTTCGCGACCGTGCTGGTCGCGCTCGCCGTCACCGGGTGGGTCGCGGCGTGGATCGGCGGGTCCTCGCGCGGCCGAGCCGTGCTGCGC
>NZ_JBASZT010000414.1:0-3787 GCF_049661145.1 Microbacterium sp. | reverse complement strand
AGCACCCCCAGCATCCACCCCACCAACCCAAGCCAGCAAGAGGCGACCACCCCGATCTTTCCACCCCCACGGAGGGCCGCACAGCGGCCCTGAAAAGCTGAAGCGAAAGTCTCGTGACCCTGGGCAGGCCTTCTCGCCCCACGGCGCGGCAGCGCCACTGAAAAGCTGACTCGAAAGTGTCGCATCCCTGAGGCAGATTTTCTCGCCCCACGGCGCGGCAGCGCCACTGAAAAGCTGACCTCTTCGGCGGTCGAACGCCCGGGGCGCAGCCACCCGATCATCCGGGGGTCGCGAATGGCCGCAATCGCGACCCCATACCGACCATGTGCGACCCGCCGAGGAAGCGCGACCCGGTCGGCAGTTCTCGGCGGGTCGCACATTGCCGCAATCCGCGGCTGATAGCGGCCGTTCGCGACCCGCTGAGGTCGAGACGCCAGCGTCAGGCGCCGGACGCAGCTTCCGGGAGCGGGTAGCGTCGGCGCAGCACGATCCGCCGCCCCGGCGTCGAGAGGACAGTCACGGCGAGGTACAGCGCCGCCGCGAGCGGGACGAACGGGACGACCGCGGCGAGTGCGGTCGCAGCGCCCGGCGCGGCATCGACGATCCCGGGCGTCAGCAGCAGGCCGCCCAGACCGAGTGAGGCGAGCGCGACGCGCGCGAGGTCACCCGGCGTGCGCTGCATCGGCATCCCCCTCTGTTCGGTCCCGCGCAGTCTAGGCGCCAGCGCGGCGCGCTTCGACCTTCTTCTTTATGAACAGAGCGGGCAGCAGCCACGTCGCGAGCGCCGTCACGATCCACACGAGGACGGGGGCAGCGACCCAGGTCCACCACGGGGCACCGATCGTCAGACCCGCGCCCGGGATGACCGCCGTGATCAGCAGCGCAACGAAGGTCGACACGATGCCGATCCCGCCGAGCAACGCGGGCGCGTTGCGCCGCGCGACGGTGGCCAGCCACGGCGCGAGCACGCTCTGCAGCACGGCGAAGATGACGATCGCGAGGATGAAGCCGAGCGGATGACTCCAGTCGATCGTGAACCCCTCCAGCACGAGGTCGGCGACGATCAGCCCGACCGCTGCCGACGCGACGAAGATCAACGTGCGGATGAGGAACATGACCATGATGCGAATGTACCGGCATCCGCGGCCCTGCAGCGAAACTGCGCTCGCGCGCCGAGAGTGCGGGCACCACGTGCAGTCCCGGCGCTCCGGCGCAGTCTCGTGCGGGGGGCGGACCCAGGACAGCCGTCACGTGCCGAGGGCCGCCAGCCGTGCCTCTTCGTCGGCGGCGATCGCCGACTCGACGATGGGGCCGAGTGCACCGTCCATCACCTGGTCGAGGTTGTAGGCCTTGTACCCGGTGCGGTGATCGGCGATGCGGTTCTCGGGGAAGTTGTACGTGCGGATGCGCTCGGAGCGATCCATGCCGCGAATCTGCGAACGACGGGCGTCGGATGCCGCGGCGTCCCGTTCCTCCTGCTGCTTGGCAAGCAGCCGCGCACGCAGGACCCGCATGCCGGCCTCGCGGTTCTGCAACTGGCTCTTCTCGTTCTGCATCGACACGACGATGCCGCTGGGAAGGTGGGTGATGCGCACTGCCGAGTCGGTCGTGTTGACCGACTGCCCGCCAGGCCCCGACGAGCGGAAGACGTCGATCTTGAGGTCATTCGGGTCGATCTGGACCTCTTCGGGCTCGTCGACCTCGGGGAAGACGAGCACCCCGGTCGTGGAGGTGTGGATGCGCCCCTGCGATTCGGTCGCCGGCACCCGCTGGACGCGGTGCACGCCGCCCTCGTACTTCAGGTGCGCCCACACGCCCTGCGCCGGGTCGGACGAGCTGCCCTTGATCGCGACCTGCACGTCCTTGTAGCCGCCCAGGTCGCTCTCGGTACGCTCCAGCAGCTCGGTCTTCCACCCCCGCGACGCGGCGTACTGCAGGTACATCCGCAGCAGGTCGGCGGCGAACAGCGCCGACTCGGCGCCGCCCTCCCCCGCCTTGATCTCCATGATGACGTCGCGGGCGTCGTCGGGGTCGCGCGGGATCAGCAGCCGCCGCAGCTTCTCCTGCGCCGTCGCGAGGCGATCGGTGAGAGCAGGGATCTCGTCGGCGAATGCCTCATCCTCGCGGGCGAGCTCGCGCGCGGCGTCGAGATCGTCTTCGGCAGTGCGCCACGCATCGTGCGCCGCGACGATGCGCGACAACTCGGCGTAACGGCGATTGACGCGCCTTGCGCGCGCGGCGTCGGCGTGCACCGCGGGGTCGGAGAGTTCCTCCTGGACCGCGCGGTGCTCCTCGATCAGCGCCTGGACGGACTCGAACACGAGCGCCCTTCGGCAGGATCAGAAACCGACATGCTCAGCGGATGCTGTTCTCGTACCCGTTGCTGTGACCGCCTCCGGCGGGCTTCTGCACCTGCACGTTCTGCATCTGGTACAGGAACTCGACGTTGGACTGCGTCTCCTTGAGCTTGCCGAGCACGACCTCGAGCGCCTGCTGCGGGTCGAGGCCGGCGAGGGCACGGCGCAGCTTCCAGGTGATCTTCACCTCGTCGGGGCTCAGCAGCATCTCCTCGCGGCGCGTGGAGGACGCATTGACATCGACCGCCGGGAAGATGCGCTTGTCGGCGAGCTGGCGGCTCAGGCGCAGCTCGCTGTTGCCGGTGCCCTTGAACTCCTCGAAGATGACCTCGTCCATCTTGGACCCGGTCTCCACGAGCGCCGTCGCGAGGATCGTGAGCGATCCGCCGTTCTCGATGTTGCGCGCGGCGCCGAAGAAGCGCTTCGGCGGGTACAGAGCCGAAGCGTCGACACCGCCGGAGAGCACGCGACCGCTGGTCGGCGCCGAGATGTTGTAGGCACGGCCGAGACGCGTGATCGAGTCGAGCAGCACGACGACGTCGCGCCCGAGCTCGACGAGACGCTTGGCGCGTTCGATCGCGAGCTCGGCGACCGTCGTGTGGTCTTCGGCGGGGCGATCGAAGGTCGAGGCGATGACCTCGCCCTTGACGGTGCGCTGCATGTCGGTGACCTCTTCGGGGCGCTCGTCGACGAGCACGACCATGAGGTGGACCTCGGGGTTGTTGGTGGCGATCGCGTTCGCGATCTGCTGCAGCACGATCGTCTTGCCCGCCTTGGGAGGCGCGACGATGAGTCCGCGCTGTCCCTTGCCGATGGGCGCGACGAGGTCGATGATGCGCTGCGTCAGCTTCTCGGGAGCGGTCTCCAGGCGCAGGCGCTCCTGCGGGTAGAGGGGAGTGAGCTTGCCGAACTCGACGCGGCTGGCCGCGTCGTCGACCGACAAGCCGTTGACCGCGTCGACCTTCACGAGCGCGTTGTACTTCTGGCGGCTGGACTGCTCACCCTCGCGCGGCTGCTTGATGGCTCCGACGACGGCGTCGCCCTTGCGGAGGTTGTACTTCTTGACCTGGCCGAGCGACACGTACACGTCGCTCGTGCCCGGGAGGTAGCCGGTGGTCCGGACGAACGCGTAGTTGTCGAGCACGTCGAGGATGCCGGCGATCGGGATGAGAACGTCGTCCTCGCCGATCTCGGTCTCGAACTCGTCGCCCGTCTGGTTCTGGCCGCGACGCTTGCTCCGCTGCCTGCCGCGGCTCTGACCCTGCTCATCGTCAGTGGCGGCGCTCTCGTCGGCCGTGGCGGCCTGGTTGACCTGGCCGTTCTGACCATTCTGGCCGGTCTGGCCGCCGTCCGTCTTCTGACCGCGGTTGCGGCTGCGGCTGCGCGAACGGCTGCGGCTGCGACCGGTCGGCTCGCCCTCGGCCGGCGCC
>NZ_JBASZT010000413.1:0-37938 GCF_049661145.1 Microbacterium sp. | reverse complement strand
GGCCGCGTCACGGGCAAGGCCCGGCGGGTCCCCGCCGCCGAGCTGCACGGTCGGGAGGGCGTCGAGGATCGCCCCGGCCGTCCTGCGCACCCGTTCGCCGGTGGCCTGCACCACCTCGGCCGGGTCCTTGTTCTTCACCGTGCCCGCCCACCCCGAGACATAGGGGATCGTGTACGAGCTGGTGTCCATGCCGTGCGCGGCGCCGATCATCAGCGCCACCGACTCCGCCTCCACCTCCCCGATCCCGCGATGCCCCGTCGCATCCGGGTTGTCCGGGCCATGCAGCTTCACGTGCGCGAGCTCGTGCGCGAGGGTCTTCACCTGCGCAGCGGCGTCCATGTCCGTCCGCACCGCGACCGACCGGTTCGTGTAGTCGGTCAGGCCGTTCGCGCCGTGGATCATCCCGGCGTGCTCGACTCGCAGCACCGAGAAGCCCTCCGCCTCCACCAGCCCCGCAAGCCCGTCCCACAGCCCCTCCGGGGCCGCGCCCTCCAGCAGCACCGGCGAGGGACGCTCCGGGATCGCGTCACCCGCGGTCTGGGAGACATCCCACACATACGCCGGCTTCGCGCCGACCATCCGGGAGCGCACCGCCTCACCCGGCTTCGGCTTCTCGAACCTGCCGAGCCTGCGCCACGAGGCCGAGTCCTGCGGTGTCGAGGACGCGAACCGGCCCGTGACCGGGGCGAAGATCATGTACCCGGGCTGGCCCTTCTCCACCTGACGGCCCAGCGACTGCCACTGCTTGTACCCGGCGACATACATCGGCTCCGGTGCGGACACCCGCCCCTGCTCGAAAGCATCGAGGTGCTGCGCCCAGATCAACAGCGTGTTCCCGAAGCTCCTCGACCGGAACCTCGCGGCGAACTCCAGCGCCTGCTTCCAATCGTCCCCGGTCGAGAGCTGACCGACCGCGGCCGCCAGCCGCTCGTGCAGCGCTTCGAGCTTCGCGTCCCGCGCGTCGCGGGCCTCGTCCCTCGTCGTCATCGTCGACCTCCTCCCGGCGCCGCCACTCCGTTGGGAACGGCGGTGTACCTACGAGGTGCGCCGGGATTGCCAGCGGGACGAGACGGTCAGCCAGCAAGAGAGAATCGGTCGGATGGCCGTGAGGTCGTCCGCAGAGCGCCCGACGTGTCCACTGGCCTACCTCACGGCAAGGCGGTCCCAGCAGGATGGGATCGAACCGTCAGAGAATCGTCCGGATTCGTGAGAGGAACGTCCGGGTTGGTCGCGCGATCGTGCCGTCACCGCCGTTGCGCGAAATGAGCAACACCGAACACCGCGACCGGGCTCCCCGAGATATCAGTCATGCTCGGGTGAGAGCATCCTACGGGTCACGCCCGAGCCGGCACGCGAATCATCGAACGATACTGGCGGGGAGTCAGGCCGACAGAGCGGCGGAACTGTCTGCCCGCGTAGTCGGGATCGGTCCAGCCGACCTGCTTGCCCGCGGCGGCAACGGTCATGTCGGTGGTTCGGAGCAGACGCGCGAGCTCTTGAGCGCGGAGCATCGTCAGATAGGCCAGGGGTGACTTTCCGAACGCTTCGACGAACACTCTGCTCAGGTGCGACGCCGACAAGTGGACACCCGAGGCAAGCTCGTCGATCGTCCACCGATGCGCGAGCGACTCTCGAAGCAGCTCCTCCGCCTGCCGGGCCTCGGTGCGCAGAGGGGCAAACGTGCGGTGCCGTGGCACGGCGGGACGTGTCGTGGGACGTTGAGTCGAGGATGTTCGCGTGTTCGTCACGGTGATGTAAGGACTGATGACATCGACGATCGAGAAGAAGAGCGCCTGCATCCGGTAGAAGCGCTCGGGTCGAGGGCCGTCGATGCTCAACGTCACCAGCTCGTCCAAACGCGGTGTTAGGTGCCCGCCCCGCTCCTCGCCGAGTCGAAGCAGTTGAGTGGGCTCAGCGTATCGAGTGCTTGCGAAATCCTGCGCGGCAAGTCGGTCGGGAAGCATGAAGGCGTACTGCCAGAACACCTGGTCGATGACGAAGTCGTTGTCGAGATACAACGTCGTCATCGACGCCCACCCTTCCGGCTCGCAGCCGCACAGGGTGTTCGCCGCCAGCATCGCCACATCGCCGGGCTTGACTGGTTTCGTGCCGAACTCGCTGAACAGGATGGCGGTACCGGATCGGATGAAGCACAGCCGGACGCAGTCGTATGCGACTGGCTCGATCGGGCGATCGACCGGCTCCGTGCGAGCAACGATGGGAGCGAAGTCCGAGCCAGCCTCGACCGCATTCCCCGCTACAGCTCGCGTATCCGACATGGGCTCTGGAAGTCGGTGGGGTCTCGTCAGCGCAGACGATGCCGCTGGGTGCGGCCGAGTGAAGGGCTACCGCTCATCAGCGATTGATGTTGCGGAGCATGGCGTACTGGAGTGCTTGGGCCCGGGCCTTCCGGTACTCGGGAATCTGATCGATGCGATCCGAGAGGTCGTCGTGAAGCAGCGCCCATGCGCAGTCAGCGAGGAAACGCCAAAGCCGACGTGCGGGACGTTCTCGATGAACCTCGCTGAGCGACGCCAAGGCGCGGTTGCGTCCTTGGAGGTCGTCGGGCGCTCGCCTCGCTTCGCAGCTCGTAAGAGCTGACGCTTCTGCGCTTGCCATGTCGTAGACCTCCTTGAGTCCCGTCGGGCTGGCTTACCTGCTTGCATCTCGGTGCGTCCCAGCCGGGAGACCTTGCTTCTCTGTGTGCGGCGTGGGGTGGCGAAGCCCGCAGTGGGCACCGCTGATCTGCGGAGACCACGTTCGTCACGCAAACAACACTATCAACCCGTGACATACTTGTCACGGACACTGTGCGATCAATGCGTTACGTACGCGGTGAGGGGCCAAAGCATGCGGGAACCAACGGGCAGTAGCGGTCGACTTCGGGAGTGGCGAGTCGGCCTGCGCGTCGGGCTCGGGCTTGCGGTCGCCGCGTTCGCGTTGGCGGTCAGTTTCGGCGCGGCAGCGGTCACGGCGGGCTGGCCCGCGTGGCTGGTGGTGCTCATGTCGACGATCGTGTTCGCGGGCGGGGCGCAGTTCGCGCTCATCGTCGCTTTCGGAGACGGTGGCGGCGTCGCCGCGGCGCTCGGTGCGGCGACACTCATCAACCTGCGGTTCGTGCCGATGGGGATGACGACGGCCCGTTCCTTCACTGGCGGCCGCTGGTCCCGTTCGCTCCAGGCCCAAGCCGTCGTGGACGGGTCCTGGGCCGCGGCCCGCCGGGCGGACGGCTCGTTCAGCCGCGACGCCATGGTCGCCGCATCCCTCGTGCAGTGGCCCGCGTGGATCGGCGGTACCGCGATCGGCGCCTACCTCACCCCTAGCGGAGACCTCGCGGACTCTCTCGCGCTGGACGCGATCTTCCCCGCCTTCTTCCTCGTCTTCGTGCTCGACTCCATCCGGGACGAGCCGCGCCACCGGCTCACGGTCCTCGGCGCGGCGATCATCGCCGCCGCCATGTGCTGGTTCGTCCCTCCGGGGATCGCACTGCTGTGCGCTGCGGTCGCGGCCGTCCTCGCGGTCCGCGGAGCAAGGCGAACTACATGACCGGGATGCTGGCGACGGTGATCGCTTTCGCGCTCATCAGCTACGCGCTCAAGTCCGTCGGTCCGGTGCTGCTGATGGATCGCAGGGCGCCTGATCGGGTCGACGTTGTGATCGAAGCCCTTCCTCCGGCTCTCCTGACGGGGATGCTCGTGTCGAGCATCGCTGGTGCTCGATGGTCGGCATTTGACCCAGCGATGCTTGCCGGGCTGTGCGCCGCGGCGGCGGTGTGGTCGCTGAGGGCGCCGCAACTCGTCGCCGTGGCGGTCGCCCTGCTCGTGACCATCGTCGGGCGGTGGCTGTGGTGAGCGAGGCAGCGGCACCGGGGCGGTGGCCGAGCCGTTCGTTCCGGTGGCTGTGGGCCGCGTCGGCGACGTCGCTGCTCGGCTCGGAGATCGGCGAGCTCGCTCTGCCCCTGTTCGCCCTGCTGACCTTGGAAGCGAGCGCGGGCGAGCTCGCGATCGTGCGGGTCGCACAGTTCGCACCCTTCCTGGTGCTCACCATCGCGCTCGGAGTGCTGGTCGATCGGATGCGCCGCAAGCGGCTGCTGATCGTCGCCGACCTCGGCCGTGGCCTGATCCTCACCGTGATCGTGTGCGTCGCCCTGCTGGCCGGGCTGCCGATCTGGGCGCTGGTCGCGGCGGTGTTCGCCATCGGCGCGTTCACCGTGTTGGCGCAGCTCGCCGACTTCTCACTGCTGCCTGCCGTCGTCCCGTACGACCGACTCACCGACGCCAACGCGCGGCTCACGTCCACCCAATCCGCGATGTCGGTTGCGGGCAGCGGGGTGGGCGGCGTGATCGTGCAAGCGCTCACCGCGCCGATCGCTCTCGCCGCCAACGCAGCGACCTACCTCTTCTCCGCCTTCTTCCTCACCAGAGTCTCCGCATCCGAGCCAGCACGACCCGATCAGATCGATCGCGTCTCCGCGTGGGCAGAGGCGAGGGCGGGACTCGCCTTTCTCCGCGGCAACCGGGTCGTGCGCGACCTGGCTTTGGAAGCGGCGACCTGGAACTTCGCCAACGAGATACTCCTGCTCGGCCTGACTCTGCACGTGGTCGAGCACTACGAGCTCGGGCCGGCGATCCTCGGCGGCATGCTCATGGCATCCGGCGCCGGCGCCGTGCTCGGGGCCTTGCTGAGCGGACGAGCCACCCGCCGGTTCGGATACGGACGGTCCCTCACCGCCGCCTTGCTCGTCGGGAACACCGCCCCGCTCGCCCTCACCTTCACCGCGGCAGCACCGTCGGTCGCGGCGCTCGTGGTCGCGGGTTTCGCGCTCATTGCGAGCGGCTTCGGCATCGGCCTCGCGGGAGCCCAAGCGGTCACCGTGCGTCAGCTCGCCACCCCTGCCGAGCTGCTCGGGCGGGTGAACGCCGCCTACCGATTCCTCAGTTGGGGCATGATCGCCATCGGCGCCATCGCCGCCGGATTCGTCGCCACTGCCTGGGGACCGGGGATCGCGATCCTGGTCGGCGGAGTCGGCGCCACCCTCGCCACCGGATGGATCATGACCTCCCCCGTGCGAAAGCTCCGAGGAATCGATGACGCAGCGGGGACATCGTGACACCAGTTGTGGATGAATCAGCCGACCGAACCCATGCGCTCGGGCAAGTTCCGAGCGGCGAGGGTACGATCCAGATGGCGATCGCGCAGAACGCGAGTTCATCGTTGCTATCGGCCGCTAGGCTAGACACCAGCAGCGGTCCGCACGCGGAGGTGAACAGGACAATGGCAGCCCTTTCCCCGCGCCTGTCCGGCATCGTTGATGCACTCCCGCTGCGGTCCGGGATGCGCGTCCTGGAGATAGGCGGGGCACCCGGCGCGGCGGCGAAGGTGATCGCACACAGACTCGGAAACGGTCATGTCCTCGTGATCGACCGATCAGCCAAGGGCGTCGCGCAGATCGAGCGCAACGCTGCTGCGGAGATTGCCGCCGGCCTGCTAAGCGTTAGGCAGGTCGCCGCAGAAGACTTCGAGCTGCTACCGGACGAGGAGCCGTTCGAGTTGGCCTTCGCGATACGGGTCGGCGCCCTCGACGGCCGTCACCCTCGCGCCGGTCTCGCGGCAAAGCAGCGGATCGCCAAGGCGCTCACCCCGACCGGGCGCCTCTTCATCGATGGTGGCGATCCGTTGCAGGAACTCGAACTGAGGTAGCCTAGAGCAATCTGTCACGCAATGTTAGACTGCATTGCGTGACCATGATGATGCGCCCGAACCCGGCTAACACGCAGCTCTACCTGCTCCTGCTGCGGAGCACCGAGAGCCGATGGCATGAACTCCCCGACGAAGATGGGGACGCTGAGACGTCCGCGCACGCCGACCTCATCACCGCCTTGCAGCAGGACGGTCGGCTCGTCTATTGTTCGCCGCTAGCCCACCCCGCAGAAGGCGCCCTGGTTCACTTTCGCGACGGCCAGGTGCAGGTCCAGCCGGAGAGCATCGACGCCGACCCGATCGCAGGCTTCTACATCGTGCGGTGCGCCTCACGCGACGAAGCGGTCGCCCTGGCCGCGCAGATTCCGGATGCCGCCTATGCTCCCGTTCTGGTTCGAGCGCTGATGGACGTGCCAGCGGTAGATGGAACCATGACCGAAACGCCACAGGGGGCCTGATGGCTTGCGCCCTGAACCTCCGCGTCGACGCATCAGCCAGAGCGGCAGTAGAGGCGTGCGACGTGCGACTGGCCGCCACTTATGACGCTGTCGCCACTCGGTACGCCGGGACCTTCGCAGACGAACTGGACGAGAAGCAGCTCGAACGCGCGTTGCTGGGCATGATCTGCGAAAGCGGGGCTCCACATCGAGGCCGTCATCGAGCGTCGCGGTCGCTCGGGCAAAGAGTATGCGAGCCGCCGCTGCTATCTGCTGGCTCGCAAGCCCCCGTCATGAAAGGACAAGATCAATGACAACCGAAACTGTGGAAGAGGCCATCCGTCGCTGGTGGACGGCGATGAAGGATCAGGACCTCGCGACTCTGAGCGCCATCGTTGATGAACAATGCACCTTCCTGGGAGGTCCGGATGGGCGAGAGACGGGCCTTACCGATTTCCTCGCGAACGCGAGGAAGTTCTTCGCTCAGGGCGAGATCCACGAATGGCGCATCGATCAGCTTCGGATCGCCACCTATGACCAGACGGCCGTGGCGACATATGCCTGGTCCGAGGCGGGCGCACACGGCGAAGAGACGTTCAGCCTCGACGGCATTGCGACCGATGTCTACCGTGGTGCGGGCGAGTCCTGGGTTCTCATCGCCCGACATGTCGGGATGGGGCAGCTCTGATGTCTGCGCATCCTGCTCAGCGCAGCGTGGCCCCGCGCCGGTTCGGGAGCTGATGGTGCGCCGGCAGTTAGCGCCCGACGTTGCTCGCGGGCTTGCGCTCTGCTTCATCGCCGTCGCCAACGTGATGCTCTACCTGCACGACCGTCCCTACGGCATGCGGCAGCGTCTCATCGAGGACGGCGGCGCGGATCGGACAGTCACCTTCGCCACCGTCGCCCTGGTCGACGCTCGCGTGTACCCGCTGTTCGCGCTGCTGCTCGGCTACGGGATCGCCCGCCTCTACGTCGCCGACTCCACGCCTCCGGGAATCCGCAGGCTCCGCCGTCGCGGGCTCGGCCTACTCCTGTTCGGAGCCATCCACGGGCTCCTGCTGTTCTCCGGCGACATCCTCGGCCTCTACGGGCTCCTCACCCTGGCCCTCATCCCTGTGCTCCGCTGGCCGCCGCGCAGGCTACTCATCGTAGCCGGCGCGCTCGTCGCGCCCTGCGCACTCGTCCAGGGCGTTGCACTCTCCGATCCGGGGCCAACGATGCAACGGATGATCCTGTGGTCCATCGGCATCGCCGATCCCGTCGAGGCCCTCGCCTGGCGTCCTCTGGAGTGGGTGATGGGCATGGTGGGGATGCTGGGGGTCGTGCCCGCCGTGCTGATCGGCATCTGGGCCGGCCGACTCGACCTGCTCGCGCGTCCCGCCGAACATCGTCGGCTGCTGCGCACGGTCGGCTTCGGCGGGGCACTGATCGGCGTTCTCGGCGGCATCACCGCAGCGGCCGTCGCGGCGGGCGCCTGGGAAATCTCTGCGGGTCCTACCGCCATCGCCGTATCGACACTGCACGTCGCCACCGGCATCCTCGGCGGCATCGGATACGCCGCACTGGTTGCCCTCGCGTGCACGCACCCCCGCTTCGCCTCGTCGCGCCTCGCGAGCGCCTTCACCGCCGTAGGCGAACGCTCGCTGACCTGCTACCTGCTCCAATCCGTGCTCATGGTCCCGCTTCTCGCCGCCTGGACCCTTGGCTGGGGAGGGATGATCGGATCGGCCCAAGCTCTGCTCGCGGCACTCGCCGTCTACGCCGTCACCATCTGTGCTGCGCTCTGGATGCGGCACCACCACAACGTACGGCCCGCCGAACAACTGCTGCGCCGATTCGTGAACCGACGACCACGCACACTTTCTGAGGCGATGCAATGACGATGATGCACTGGCTGGCGATCTTTACCGACGACCTCACGAGGCGCGAACTGCGGCCGCGACTTCTCGATGCCCATCTCGAATACCTGAGAACGCACGTTACGACGATTCGCCTCGCCGGTGCCATCCGTCCCGACTCGGGCTCTCCATGGGAGGGGGCCGTGTGGATCATCGCGGCAGACAGCAGAAACGAAGCGGCACGTCTCTGCGAGGAAGACCCGTTCTTCAAGCAAGGACTGCGGAGTGGATACCAAGTGTTCCAATGGGGACGAGCTCCCCACTTCGGCGCCGTCGGCACTGTCCCTCTCTAGCATGCCTGCATTTCGGCAGAGCGAAGAGTCGCAGCATCCCCGCCGCGTCGTTGAGGGGAGGGTCTGAGTTTGTCCGAGGCGGAAGAGATCGCCGCCGAGCAGGTCTATGTCGATCGGGTCTATGCGTGTCTTGATGTGGAGCTTGCCGATGTGCGCGCACGACTGACAGAGGCCTTGGCCCGGCCAGTCGAAGGTCCGACCGCACTGATCGAGCGGGACGGCGAGGTCCAGCGGCTTGCCCGGAGGGTCAACTCGCTGCGAAATGCGGAGACGGGACTGTGTTTCGGGCGCCTCGACCGTGCGGGCGGCGAGCGCCTGTACGTCGGCCGGACCGGGATCAGTGACGGGGAGCGGCATCTGGTGATCGACTGGCGCGCTCCGGCGGCAGAGCCGTTCTACGCGGCGACCGCACGGGAACCTCTCGGTGTCGTGCGGCGCCGGAACTTGACGATCTCCCGGCGTCGGGTCGTCCGCATCGACGATGACGTTCTTGATCCGGACAGCGCGGTCGACGATGTCGTCGGCGAGGGCGCATTGCTCCGGGTTCTGAGCGCATCGAATGACGGACGGATGCGCGATGCGGTCGCCACGTTGCAGGCCGAGCAAGATGCGATCGTGCGGGCGCCGCTGGCGGGAGTCATGGTCGTACAGGGGGCACCGGGAACGGGCAAGACTGTCGTCGCGCTCCACCGCGCCGCCTATATGCTATATCGCTCGCCTGAGCTGCTGCGTCGCGGAGTGCTCGTCGTTGGCCCGAATGCTCGTTTCCTTGACTACATCGGCGACGTGCTGCCCGCCCTGGGCGAGACGAACGTCGTCACCGCGACGATCGAAGACCTCTACCCCGGACGTCACAACCTCTCCGATGCTACTCCGGAGGTCGCTCGCCTCCTGGGCGATGCTCGGATGGCTCAGGCACTGACATCGTTCATCGCAAGTCTGCAAGGAGCGTGCGACATCGAGGGGGGGCACGTCACCTGGGATGGCGAGGATGTCCAAATTCCGCGCGCGGTCATTGAGCGCTGCGCCGCTGCGGCTCGAAAGACCCGCGAACCGCACAACGTCGCCCGGCAGACTTTCCAGGCCGAACTCCTCGACGAACTCACCATGCTGGTCTCGCGAGCCGAGGCCGCGCGACTCGATGCGATCGAGGAAGGACTCGCCGAGGAACTCAGCCTGCTCGACTCCTGGCTGGAATGCGATGCCGACTCCCTGATGCCGCGCCAGCCGCAGGAAGAGCTCGACGAACAGGAGCGCGCCACCCGTCGCCACCTCTGCGCCGAGCTGGCTCGCGACGCCACGATTCAGCACCAAGTCGACGGGCTGTGGCCATCCCTGTCACCAGAGGACGCGGTGCGCCGCGTGCTGCGCGACGGCCTCACCGCACAGCACGCACCGCACCTGACCGACCCTGAGGTCCTCCTGCTTGCTGGCACGACCACCGAAGCGTGGACGACCGCGCACGTCCCGCTGTTCGACGAGGCCGCCGAAGTACTCGGTATCGACGATTCCGCTGAGCGCGCCGCGGCCGACCTCGACCGCGGGCGCGAGCTGGTCTTCGCCCGCCGAGTCCTCCAGACTGACCCCTCTCTCGCGGACTGGATGACTGCCGAGACGCTTGCCGATCGAAACACCATCCCCGATCACAGGAATCTCCCTGAGCGCGACTTGGGAGACCGCACCTGGGTCTACGGGCACATCATCGTTGACGAGGCTCAGGAGCTGACACCGATGCAGTGGCGGATGATCGGCCGCCGCTGCCCCACCAAGTCCATGACCATCGTGGGCGACATCGCTCAGACCACTGCCGCCCTCAATGAGCGGTCGTGGGAGGTGCGGCTCACCGAGCTGCGTACCCGGCCCAGGGTCGTCGAGCTAACGATCTGTTATCGCTCCCCGCGCGAACTCGTCGAGGCCGTCGAGCCTCTGCTAAGCCAGCTCCGCCCGGACGCTCACCCGATCGCCGCGGTTCGAGCCACCGGGCGTCGGCCCGAACTCATAGACGGCGACGTCGACGACATCGAACAGATAGTCCAGTGGGTTCGACGCGCACGCGACGGCGGCCAGCACGCGATCATCACCCCCGACCCCGATCGAGTCACCCGCACCCTCGAAAACCACGGCATTACGGCACGCGGCGATGACCTCCGCTCCATGTTCGTCATCCTGCCTCCGCGGGCCGTCAAGGGGTTGGAGTTCGACCACGTCCTCGTCCACGCGCCGAACGAGACCATAGCCGTCTGGGGCCTGCCGACTCTCTACGTCGCCCTCACCCGCAGCACCGCCACCCTCACGGTCGTCCAGCGAGGCGAGCTCGCAGAGTTCTTCGGATCGCGGCTGTGGAAACGGGCCGAGTAGAGCATCCGCCCGTGATAGTCCTACTCGCCGATCGTGGTGCGAACGCGGACGCCTGGACTTCAGCTCAGAGCAGAGAGTCGTAGAGCATCCCCATCCTTTCGCGGACCTCGTTCAACGTGCCTTCGGCAACTGCCGCTGCGCGGGCGTTCCCCTCGCATAGGAGCGCTACGGCGTCACCGCGATCAAGACTGGCACGGCGTTCCCGGTGTCTTCGCAGGAACTCGTTGACAGCGGTGGTGGTGAGAGCTTTGAGAGCGCCGCTACCTTTCTGGCCGATTTCGCTCGCGATGTCCTCGGGCGCTCGGTCCAGACATGCCGAAGCCGTCGCAAGAAGACCAGATACGCCTGGACGGTTGATTGGGTCGTAGGTGATAGTGCGCTCCGAGTCCGTGCGCGCTCGGCGGATGATGTCGGCGGTCTCGTCATCGCTCATCCCGAGCGCGATCGCGTTTCCATAGCTCTTGGACATCTTCCGCCCGTCGAGACCAGGTAGTTCTGGTGTGTCGGTGACCAGCGGCTCGGGCTCGGGAAACACCTTGCCGTAGCGTTCGTTGAAGCGGCGAGCGATCATGCGTGCCGCCTCTACGTGCGGGAGGTTGTCTTTGCCAACTGGTACCAGGTTGCCTTTGCAGAACAGGATGTCTGCCGCCTGGTGCACTGGGTAGGTCAGCAGGAGTCCGCTGAGCGCCCTGCCCGATGCCGCCAGTTCCGCTTTGACGGTGGGGTTGCGGTGGAGCTCCGCCTCAGTGACCAGGCTCAGGAAAGGAAGAAGGAGTTGGTTCAGGGCGGGAACCGCGGAGTGGGTGAAGATGGTCGTCCTCCGCGGATCGAGCCCCGCGGCGAGATAGTCGAGTACCGCCTCGTAGACGTTCTCCCGGATGTTTCGCGCCATGTCGCGATCCGCGATCACCTGATAGTCGGCGAGGACGACAAACGTCTCCACCCCCTGCGCCTGGAGTCGCACTCGTTCGCGAATGGTTCCGAGATAGTGCCCCAGGTGCAGTCTGCCCGTAGGCCGCTCACCGGTGAGGACGCGAAAGCGCTGCGGATGCTCGGCGATAGAAGCCCGGAGTTCGGGCATGCGGTTAACCGTCGCGGCGAATGAGGCCATGTCTTGTGCTCCCTTGTTCCAAGGAGCTGCACGACACACGACGGGATTGGTCCGCGGACTGCCGTGCAGCCCGCGCGTGCGCGTCTACGGCTGCTAGAGCAGCCACCACCAAGACGAAGAGGTGAAACGCATAAACGACACTTTACACGTTGCAGGAACACCGCAGTGACCTCGTCGGGAAACTGCGCGCTCGCCTCCTGGCGAAACCGGCGGTTCCGGCGCGGTTTGTGATCTGCCCATCGACCCCGACCTCCTGTGCTGGCGCAACCCTTTGAACCCTTGTTCCCGTCCGCCGGATTGCCTCACCCTCCCGAACTCGTTCGCTCGCGCAGGCTCCGGGCGACGATGGCACGATCCGGACGCGGACGGGCGACCTCGGTGAACCCCGCCCGCACGAAAGTCGCGAGCGTTCCGCGGAAGAGCACGGCCGGCGAGAGAGCACCGGCACGCGCTGCGGGGTCGATGGGATACCCCTCGACCACTCTCGCGCCGCTATCCCTGGCATGCTCAACGGCGGCCTCCAGCAGCCGCGAGGTCAGCGACAGCCCTCGATACTCCTTGCGCACGACGAAGCAGGTAACCGCCCACACGGCTGAATCGTCGAAAGGCTCGGGGGACGCCTGAAACTCCCGTGTCCGAGCAAGACGCGCCTGCGCGACCCTCGGCCCGATCCGAACCCACCCTGCGGCGGTACCGTCGACGTACGCGACCACGCCCGGTGGCGGTTCACCCGCTACCTGGCTGCGTAGCAGTGCCGCTCGGTCGCGGCTGTCTGTCCGATTCCACTCGGCGTTCGGAAGCACCCACCACTGGCACTGGCAGTTCCGCCCATCGCCACCGCCGGACAGCGCATGAGTCACATCCCAGACCCGCGCGGCGTCAGCCAACCGAATATCGATCCGCGTCATCCCTGCCTCCTGCCGCGCGCCACGCGATCTGTAACGCGTTAGGCTATGATTACATGTGACAGGAGGTGATGTCGATGGCAGTGCGGAAGAGCGCGGAGGTACACCCTCTGCCCATCCCGCTCCTCGTTCACATCGTCAACGAGTGGGGCGACGCTCCCCGGATCGAGGCGCACGAGGGCCGGAAGCCGTACCCGACGGCAGACAGCCTGCGCGCAGAGAGCCCCGCGTTCTGGGCACATTTCCCGGCCTTCGACGAGACCACCCTTGTCGAGACGGCCAATCTCATCCATCCGATCTTCGCCTCGACGACCGGCGCTGAGTGCGCCGAGCGCCTCAACGGGCTGATTTCGGAGGCCGCGATGACGCCGGTGCTTTCCTCGGAGGCATGGGCGGTGCACGAGGTATGGCAGACCGCACGCCCGGAACGCGCGCTGCTCGCCGGCGCGACGCTGTCGTTGATCGACCATCTGCGCCACGAACCGGACGCCAGCCGACTGGGAACCTGCGTTGGCGACGCCTGCGTGGACGTTTACGTCGACCAATCGCCAGGCGGACGACGGCAGTACTGCTCTCTCACCTGCCAGAACCGGGCACGCACGCGCGCCTACCGAGCAGGCAAGCGGGCGGCGACCGAAGCCTCATCGTGAGCACCGCCGCGCGCAGGCACGCGCCTCACGAGGTCTGGGACCGCTTGGTGCGGACGGCGACCTCGTGGCCGTCGACGAAGGACACGCTCTCCTACGGAGCGCCATCGCTCAAAGTCAACGGTCGGCTCTTTGCGCGCATCCGCGGGGAAGCAGACGACATGCTCGTCTTCGCCTCTACGCCGGAGGAGCGTCGCGCATGGCTGGAGTCAGGGCAACGCGGTCTGTTCACCGAGGCGCACTACGAGCGGTTCGGTCACATCCTCGCCGACCCGTCGGTCACCGATCCGGGCGTCCTCGACGAGCTGCTCGACCGAGCCTGGGAGCTCACAGCGAACCGCAGCACCCGCGCCGCGCGGGAGGCGCAAGGCGGATCGGGCGCTTGACCTCTGCCTGATGCTCTTCCACACGAACGTGTGTCACGTCATAATTGACGTGTATGCGTGACATCAGTCGCGCGGAACACTTTCGAGAAGGATGACCGATGACGAACCGCTCCGAACCCTCCGCGGCAGGCGGGGCTCTCACCTTCCTCAGCGTCCTCGCTGCGCTGCCTGTCTCCGAGGGAGTCGAATCCATCGACTGGTACTCGCGGTTCCTTGACCGGAGCCCGGATATGGAACCCGTCGAGGGTGTGGCCGAGTGGGTGCTCGCCCAGGGCGCGACGCTGCAACTGGTGACTCGGCCCGAGTCCGCCGGCACCGGGTTCACCCGTTTGGAAGTCGCAGACCTCGACCAGGCCATTGAGGCATTGGAGCGCCGCGGGTTCCACCCGGCGAACGTCGGCCAGATCGACGGCATCGTTCGCTACGCAGACTATGTCGATCCGTCGGGAAACGAGCTCTCCGTCGTGCAGGCTCTGTTCGAGGTGACCCGGTTTCCGGCGTCTGCGCCGGCGGGCTGATGATGGGAACTCCGGTGGAGGGTGCCGCCCTGTCGCTGACCCGCCTGCGAAAGACGTACAGGGGCGTGGTCGTCGTCGACGATCTCGATCTCGACGTGCCTCGCGGGTCATTCACCGGCGTCGTCGGGCCGAACGGCGCGGGAAAGACCACCACCCTCTCGATGGCCATCGGCCTGCTGCGACCGGATGGCGGCACCAGCGTCGTGCACGGTGTCGACCTCTGGCGGCAACCCGCGAAGGCGAAAGCGCTGCTCGGGGTGCTGCCCGACGGTCTCGCGCTCCCTGAGCGACTCACCGGCACCGAGCTGCTGACCTATTGGGGCCTGCTGCGCGGGCTCGACAAGAACGAGGTTCACCGCCGGGCCGAGGAGTTGCTCGATCTGCTCGACCTCGATACCCCGGACGACCGTGCTCGGCTCGTGCTGGAGTACTCGACCGGGATGCGAAAGAAGATCGGGCTTGCAACTGCGCTGCTGCACAATCCGAGAGTGCTCGTGCTCGACGAACCTTTCGAGGCCGTCGATCCGGTGTCCGCTCGTGTCATCCGCCGCATCTTGCGTCAGTTCGCAGAGCGCGGCGGCGCCGTGCTGATCTCCTCCCACGTGATGCCGCTCGTCGAGCAGATGTGCGACCGGGTGGCGCTCATCGCGGCGGGGCGGGTCCTCGCCGCAGGTCCCATCGACGATGTTCGCGAAGGGCTCAGCCTCGAGGATCGATTCATCGCCCACGTCGGCGAACGTCCCGCCGACGATGAGGAGCTCGCGTGGTTGGGGAGCTGATCCGGCTTCGCCGTGCGATCCAGAGCAACTCGCCGCCGTGGAAGCGTCGGCTCGGGTTCACACTCGGCCTCGTCGCAGCGGCAGTCACCTGGGCGGCCGTGATCGTCCCGGCTCCGCACGCACGGGCCGATGCACTAACGCTTTGCCTGAGTGCGTGGTTTCTCGGGTGGATGCTCGGCCCGATCCTGGGAAACGGCGCCACGGTACTGCGTCCCGAGTACTTCACGCTGATGCCGCTCGCTCCCGGCCGGACCGCGTTCGCGCTCCTCGCATCCGTCTTCGCCGGAACAGGTGCCCTCGTCACGTCCATCGCCGTGTCCGCGCTCGTCCTCCTTGCGATCATGTCCGGCGAGCCCGCGAGCGCCGCTGTCTCGGTTCTCTCGGCCGTGTCGTTTGTCGTCCTCCTGGTCGCGTTGTCACGGGTCGTCTATGCACTGCTCGGCTCGGCGATGCGCACCGTGCTGGGGGTGCAGATCGCGGCCGTCAGCTACGGCGCGCTCGTCGCCGTCATCACCGTCGGCTGGCTTCTGATCGTCCCCCTGATCGGCATGCTGCCCGCATTCCTCTCGCACGGTTTCTCATCTGAGGCGGTGAGCCACGGCTTCCGATGGTCTCCCGCCGGATGGCCCGTTGCCGCCATCGAGTTCTTCGCTCGTGAGGACACTCCCACGGCGTTCGCAGCCATCGGTGCTCTCGTCATCTCGGCGCTGGTTGCAGTCGTGGTCGCTCTCCTCATGCTGGCTCCGCGACCGCGCCCGACGACCGTGAGCACGGCGCGTCGCCGAATCTGGGCTGCCAGACCCTGGAGGCTCCTGCCGGCATCCCTGCTTGGTGCGGTTGTCGGCCGGGAGTTGCGCACGTGGACACGCGACCCCTGGCGACGCCTGGAACTGTCGCTCTCGATCTGGTTCGGGATATTCGTCGCGCTCATCGCTGCGGCAGCGGGTTTCCCGCAGCTCGCCGTCCTCTCCGGTGTCGGTCTCGCCGTCATGGTCACCCTTCGAGGCACCAATCTCTACGGATACGACGGGACTGCGTTGTGGCAGCTCGTCGCTATCGGCAGTGGCGAGGCGATACGCGCGGATATCCGCGGACGGCAGTTCGCGCTCGCACTCGTGTTCGGTGCTCCCGCGCTCGTGCTCACCACGGTCATGGCGGTGCTCACCGGCGCCATCAACTACGCCCTGGCCGCATATGCCGGGATTGTTGTGCTGGTCGCCGTCGGCGCCGGTGTCGCACTCGCCGCCTCCGTCCTTTGGCCCACCCCTGGCGCCGACCCGCATCGCCGGATCAATGCCTCCGACGTTGGCGACAACCCACTCGTGTATCGAATCGCGACCTGGGTGACCTTCGTCGTGGCTACACCCACGATCGTTCTTGCGGTGTTCGTGGGCCTCGGCCCCGGCTGGCTGCCTGCATGGTCAGGGTGGGCACTCCTCCCTCTCGCCGGCGCGAACGGCGCTGTCGTGTATTGGCTGCTCGGCTCCTTCGCGACCCATCACGTGACGGCACGATTGCCCGAGACGCTCGCGCGACTGCGGCACACGGCCACGCCAGTGTCGCTCACCGCCCTATGGCATTCCCTCCGGTTTGTGCTCGACGAGCGCATTGGCGCAGACGGTCCCGACCGGCGTCCTGCCGGGGCCGAGGGCGTGAGCATGCTTGGCAGAGAGACCTCAGAACTGGATCAGCCGCTGTGAGGCGTGCGCCGACGTCCGCGAGTCAGTCGGCGCTCATCCCGCAAGTCACATTCAGAACGGACCCATTCATGGCGCGGGCTCCGCCCTCCGCGAGGAAAACTGCAGTACCAGCGACATCCTCCAATGTGGGCAGTGACTTGCTCGTCGTCAAGGATTCGAGGAAGCCCCGGAACTGTTCTACGGGCATCGGAAGGTCAGGTGTCGAGCCCAATGTGTCGACGATCCGTTGCGCACGTATGCATACGGCGCGAACCCCCGATGGTCCGAGCTCGGCTGCGAGTGTGCGTGTGAGGGCCTCGACCGCTGCGCATGCGGCAGCGAAGCCGCCCACACCGCCGATGGCAACTGTCGACGGAGACGCCGAGAGGGTCAAGATCGTTCCTGACCCTCTCGCCGACATGTGGATGGCTGCCGCTCTTGAAGTCAGATACTGCGTCTTGATCCAGGCGCTGACGGGAGCGAGAACGTCCTCCCAGTGCATGTCCGTGAGGGGGATTCCCTGCACCAGCGGGATGCTCGCGGCGTTCATCACGACGTCGATCCGGCCGGCAGCCTCTGCCACTGCGGCAGCGTGGGCTTCCACCGCTTCGGCGTCGAACGCATCGACGATGTAGGTCGATACTCGGCTTCGGCCCACGTCGCGAAGAGCGTGGGAAAGCCGATGGAGGCTCTCTTGCCGTGGACCGGCTAGATGGAGTTCGGCTCCTCGCCTCGCGAAAGCCGAAGCAACCGCGCCGCCTATAGCTCCACCCGCTCCATGAATCAGGACGACGGGCAGATCAGGCACCCCAGGCATTCGATCTCCTTCGATGAGCATGTGTAACGCTATAAATATACTATACCCGTGACACTACCGGAGCGGGCGCGCAAGCGGCGAGCAAGCTGGCGAGGGGATTCGATGGACGAGCGCGACTTCGAGCCCACATGGGCCGACCTCCTCCAGGCCGTCGGCCAGGGTGCGGCCCACCCCTCCGGCGATCAGCGTGCGACCCTGCTCGCCTATTGGGATCGGGCGCCAGTCGCCGCATACGCGAAACGGTGCGTGATTGCGCACTACTTGGCCGACCTGCACAGCGATCCCCTCGATGCCCTCAGATGGAATCTGGCGGCGCTGGACGCGTACTCGGGTGTGCGCCGTGATGACCTTGCGTCGATCGGCATCGACGATGCGACGTCCTTCGAGCCGTCACTTCATCTCAACGTCGGCAACGACTACTTCATGCTGGGGCGATTCGCCGAGGCCGCACAGCACGCCCGAGCTGCCATGACCGCGCAGGATCAGCCTGCCGCCAGCAGCCCCCTGGCCGCGATGATCGCCCGCGGCGCGATCAGACTGCGAGAACGCGCAGATCAGGCGCTCCAGCAGCGAAGAGAGCTAACCGGGGAGTGACCGTTCTTGACCGTCGAGGGGCCGCTCCAGAAGCTGCCGCAACCATGTCGACTGGGCCTCCAAGAGGGCATGCTCCAGTCCGGCGTCGTGCGTCACATACGGCGAGCGCTGAGCGGGATCAGCCGCGTCGATACGCACAGCGATGTCGCTGAGAGCCCCGTCGATTGCGGCCAACCGATCGGTGAGCGCCGCGCGCACGAGATCGACTTGGAGGAGGTCGGCGAAATGGAGCGCTGCCCTCAGCTCGCCCGTGTCGCCTGTCTCGGGCAGCATGCGAAGTCCGCCCAACAGCAGGGCGTCGTGTTCCTCGCGCCCCGCAATCGTGACGATGTGGCGTGCAGGGTCATTGGAGTCGGCTTCGGTCAGCGACTCGCGCCCCAGGGTCTTGAGCATCGCGTAGACCGATCCCGACCTGAGGCCGGCCCACCGGTCGGCCGCCATCCCGAACAGATAGGACTGCACGTCGTATCCGGTCGCAGGTTCCAGGCGCCGGACGGTTCCCAACACCAGGAGGCGAGTGGTTCGAGCAGGCATGTCCTCATCGTAGTGGACGGAGTACCCAAATTTGGATATCGTGAGTCTATCCAAATTTGGATATCACCAGCGAGAGGGCGCGGAGGAACCATGATGATCAGAGCGAGCGACTTGCGCAAGGAGTTTCAGGACAGGCCGCGAAGCACGCGGGTGGTCGCGGTCGATGACGTCTCCTTCGATATCGCAGCCGGCGAGATTGTGGGTCTACTCGGACCCAACGGCGCCGGGAAGACCACCACGATGCAAATGCTCACGACACTTGCGCGTCCCACTTCCGGCAGCGCTGAGGTCGCGGGCTTCGATCTCGCCGCGCAGTCACGACTCGTTCGCCGTGCGATCGGGTACGTGTCCCAGCGTGGCTCGGCGAGCAGCGAATCGAGGGCCGGCGAGGAGCTCGTCGACTACGGCATGCTCCACGGTCTGACCCGCGCGGATGCCTTGACCGGCGCGAGAGCGCTAGCCGATCGCTACGGGCTGACCGATCTCTGGGAGCGGGGCGTCGGCACGCTCAGCGGCGGTCAGCGCCGGCGCCTCGACATCGCGATGAGCCTCGTCCACGCGCCGCGTCTGGTCTTCCTCGACGAGCCCACCGTCGGTCTCGACCCCGCGTCTCGCGCAGGCCTCTGGGCGCACGTGCGGGAGCTGCGTGACACCGCCGGGATGACGGTGCTGCTCAGCACCCACTACCTCGACGAGGCCGACGCACTGTGCGACCGGCTGCTGGTGATCTCCAAAGGCCGGCTCATCGCCGACGGGCCGCCATCCAAGATCAAGCGGATGATGGGGCCGGACACGCTGATCGTCTCGGTCCCATCGGAGCCAGAGGTCGCCCGTCTGATCCCCCTGTTGCGGGAAGCGACAGGCGAGGAGCCGACCGCCTCGGGTGTCGAGGTGAGCGTGCGCTTCGCTGGCGGCGCCGGTGCGCTGGCAGGCATCCTCAACGCGGCCCACGACGCGTCGCTTCCCGTCGCAAGCGTGGAACTGCGACCGCCATCGCTCGACGAGGCGTTCATCGCGCTCACCACCGAGGAGAAGGCCGCGTGAACGCCCTCCGCGACACATCGGTGATGTTCCGGCGCCAGTTGAGAAGCACTCTGCGCAAACCTGTCTGGCTCGCCGTCGGCCTCGCTCAACCCGTCCTCTACCTCGCCCTGTTTGGTCCCCTCCTCGGAGCGTTCGCGGGGCAGCTCGGCATGAACCCGTACACGCTGCTCGTCCCGGGACTGCTCGTGCAGCAGGCAGTGATCGGTTCGCTGTTCGTCGGGTTCGGCCTCCTGACCGACATGCGCGACGGAGTGCTCGACGCGCAGCGGGTCACCCCCGCCAGCCGGGCGGCGCTGCTCGGCGGACGCACCCTGCATGATGTGGCCGACTCAGCCGCCCAGGGGCTCATCCTCGTCGCCCTCGGATTCCTTTTCGGGATGAAGGCCGACGCGCTCGGCGTCATCGTGGGCTTCCTGCTCGTGCTCCTGCTCTCCGCCGCCTTCTGCGCCGCCGGATACGGCCTCGCGCTGACCCTGCGCAACGAACAGTCCTTCGGAGTGCTCGTCAACTCCGTGTCCCTGCCCGTGCTGCTCCTGAGCGGAATCCTCATCCCGATGTCCGTCGCGCCGTCATGGCTCCAGGTAGTCTCGGCGGTGCTGCCCACCACGCACATCGTCAACGGGGTGCGGGCCGCGTTCGCCGGTGACATCGCCAGCAACGCCGTGCTCATAGGACTCCTCTGGACCGTCGGAATCACGATCGTCGCGTTCGTCTTCGGCAGCCGGGCGTTCGCGCGCGCGAATCGCTAGGAGAAGCCTCGCCGTGCGCGCACCTCCTATTGTCACCCCAGGGTTGACACGCGCGAGGCGCGCGGCAACAATGGCTTGCATGAGTCGTAACCCCAGGGGTGACACGCGATCGACGGACAACATCGAAACGGAATGGCACGCCGTCCTCGCCCATCGACAGAACGATCCGGAAGCGGCGTTGGAAGCGACGATCGCACGGTTGTCCGCCGCCGGGCTCACGCCGCACGACGTCGAGGCCCACCTCATCGATGGCGGCGACGCGCTATACGCGGCAGCGACGTCCGGCGACAGGGACTGGGCCGAAGCATTTGGAGGATCGCGAGCCGTGGCCCTCCTTGCCGCCGAGGTTAGTGCGCTGATGTCCCATCTCGTCGCCCGCGCCGCCGGGGTCCGCGCACTCGGCATCGCGGAGCTCCTCGACGACTACAGCGCCGTCACCGTCGCGCGCGAACTCGGTGTCGCCAGGCAGAAGGTCTATGGCCTCGCGCGCTCGGACCTGAGCACCGACTTCATTCCCACAACACCTTGGAGGACATCGTGAACGACATCACGGAGGTCATCGACCTTCCGCCTGCGAACATCAAGCCACTGCTTCACCCGCTGGACGTCCCAGCGGCCCGCGGCGCCTATCTCGCCTCGTGGTGGCTCCAGCGGGCCGCCTCGCTGCCCGTTGCCTTCCTGCTCGGAGTAGTCCTCTGGGTGTTCACCGGCAATCTCATCGCGCCGATCGTGGGCCCTGTGAGCGTGCTCACGATCGCCATGATCGCAAGTCGCCAGTGCGCGCTTCGCGCCTGGGACTACATCCCCCGCAAGCGGCGGGACCGCTCCGCCCAGGCGGCTCCGGTGCTGCAGCTCACCGCGTCCTTCATCGACGCGCTCGCGCTCGTGACCGGGCTGCTGGTCTTGATCGCATGGCTCTCCACGCACGACGTCCCCGAGCAGGTCGCAGCCTACGCGATCGGGGCAGGCGCCGGCATCGCACTCCTGCAACTCGGCGAGGTGACGGTCGCCGCGGTTCGGAGGCCGCGCGATCGGGTGGTGATCGCATCCCGGCTGCTCGCACTGGCCGCCGTCGCCACCGCCGTGGTCGTCGCATCTACGGCCCTCCTCGGAGGTCGATGGACGACGACATCCGTCATCGTTGCCCTGATCGCCGCAGCGGTGATGATCGCCGTGCAGGTCGTCTGGTGGATCATCAAGGCAATCCCGGCACGCCGACGACACGGCGACAGTGAGGAGCCATGAGCGTCATCACCGTGCGGGGACTTGCCAAGTCGTTTGGAACGAATCGAGCCGTGCGCGACGTGAGCTTCACCGTCGAGCGCGGCGAGACGCTCGGCATCCTCGGTCCCAACGGGGCCGGGAAATCGACCACCGTAGAGTGCATCGGAGCGATGACGAAGCCGGAAAGCGGCACCATCCGGGTCCTCGGGATGAATCCCTTCGCTGAGCCGGTGCCCGTGCGGCGGGCGCTCGGATACCAGATGCAGTCGACGACCCTGCCCGCGCAACTGAGAGTCGGAGAGGCGTTGCGGATGTTCGCGGCGTTCTACCCGGACCCGATGGATGACGCCGAACTGCTGGAGGCTGTCGGTCTCAGCGAGGTCGCGGGACGCGCGTTCGGTGTGTTGTCGGGTGGCCAGAGACAACGCCTCTCGATCGCCTTGGCCCTTGTCGGCCGGCCGCGCGTGCTCATCCTCGACGAGATCACGACCGGACTCGATCCGGAGGGACGCCGCGACGTCTGGAAGCTCATAGAGGACATCCGCGCAAGCGGGGTGACCGTACTGCTTGTGAGCCACGCCATCGACGAGGTGGAGCGGCTCTGCGACCGGATTGCCGTCATCGTCGACGGGCGATCCGTCTACACCGGGACCCCGGCCCAGCTCATCCGGCGCGTCCTTCCCGATCCGGAGATCACCGGTGCGCGTTCCTTGGAGGACGCCTACCTCAAGCTCGTCGCAGAGCAGCGGATGGAGGGCTGATCGTGTCCGGTCCCGTTATGGCACTCACCCGTACGGAGGCGGCGCTGCTGATCCGCAACCCGACAGCCGTGTTCATGGGGCTGGCACTGCCCACGCTGCTGCTGATCCTGCAAGGGTTCGTCATTCCGGGTCTGAGCTCTCCACTGGGCGGCCACGACCCCTTCTATGCGCACCTGCGAGGAATCGACGTGCTCGCGCCTCTGGCGCTGCTCGTCACAATCGCCTCAGTTGCCCTGGTCACCTTCCCGGTCAGCTTCGCCGGCTACCGCGAGACGGGTGTGCTGCGACGCTTGCAGGCGACCCCGGCAGGCGCGACGCGACTGCTGACTGCACAACTCATCACCTGCGCCGTCACCGTCGCGCTCGGGGGCACGATCGCGGTCGCCGTCGCGCTCATGCTGTTCGACGTCCGAGCACCCGCTTCACCCCTTCTGCTGTTGCTTACGACCGCGCTCACGATGCTGGCCCTGTTCGCCGTCGGAGCCGTCATCGCGGGTCGCGTCGCCAATGCGCGTAACGCGAACGGCATCGGTGTCCTGCTGTTCTTCCTGTGCCTGCTCGCGGCCGGGTTGTGGACGCCCGGACCGATGATGCCTGAACTCATGCGGACTCTGACGGCGTTCACGCCTTTCGGCGCAGCTTCGCAGTCGATCTCCGCAGCATGGTTGAGCGGTGAGGTTCCCTTCCTCCAGCTCGCCGTGCTCGCGGCCTGGGTCGCAGTCGCGGGCCTGATCGCCGTCAAGACTTTCCGCTGGCGCTAGACCTCGATCGAGGCTGAGAGTTGCGATCGGAGACTCAGTGCCACAGCATCAACTCGTAGACTCGCAGAACCGCAGGTGGTTCCCGAAGGGGTCGATGACTTCGATGGTGGGCCCCCCGGGAACATCGCGGTCGATTCCGGGGCGGAGGCGAGGATACGGCTTCTCGGAGATGTCGGCATGAAAGGCGGCGGCGCTGGCCACGGGTATCCATGCCGTCGTGCCTGGCACGCCGTCGCCATGATGCTCCGACAGGTCCAGGAGCGTCTCGGCGCGGCGAACGCGCATGTAGAGAGGAAGGCCGGGCTCGAATCGGTGCTCCCACTCGACGGCGAAGCCCAGGTAGTCCAGATAGAACGCTCGAGCCAGCGACTCATCCTGAATTCCTAGCACAGGGATCGCTGCCCTCGACGAAGCATCGGGTGGTGGCGGCGCTCCGATGAGGGCGAACGCTCGGACGGGGAAGGTGCCCACACCGGCGAGTCGCGGGGGTGTCGCTGTGAATCGGATGCCGGTAGCGGGCAACTCGTCGAGGTTCGTCAGATGCTCGACGATCGGAATGCCTGCGGCCAGCAGCGTCGAGTGCGCCGGCCGGTCACGTGCCGGCGACTCGATGTCGTCGATGTTCACCGAGTCGATGCCGACAAGCCGCGCTCCCTTCTCCGCGAGATACTCTGCGCCGGCGGCGGTGAGGAAGGGAGCCTCCTCGGCGTATGCGGGGGAGGTGAAGTGGCGGTCCCACCCGGTGTGGAGCAGAACCGCTCGGCCGGACACCTCCCGGTCCCAGAAAACCTCAGCGGGGATGCCCCTGGTGTGCAGATCGGTGAGATGGAAGACCTCGGCGGGTAGGTCTGCGACGCGTTCGAGAAGAAGGGCATCGAGGTCTGCTCCGTTCTCGTAGCGGTGGAACGGCGAATCCAGATAGGTTCCGGTGTTCCCGACAATGCTGACGTTGTGAATGGCGAACGTCGTGCCGTTGGCGTATCGATCAGCGCTCTGCTCGCGGGAGACCAGCGTGGTGATCTGCGGGCCGGGAAGGCCTGGATACGTGGTCATGCCGCCTCGGATCGTGTGGTTCAGCTCAACGAGGCGTGGACGAGTCTCCCGATCAGCACGTGGGACGCCGCGACTGCCCTTGTGTGCCTCTTCGACCACGGTCAGCTCGCTCAACTCGACAGAGCCGACCATCGTGAGGCCGAGGTGCCGGATGAACAGCTCGCCGATCTGCTCGGGTGTCAGCTCGGACGAGGGAAGGTCGAGCCGGAATCCGTGTGCGTCCAGACTGCCGCCGTTCGCGAACCGCACCGTGGCGTCGAAGTGCACCCGATACTCGACCATGCGGCATCCTCCTCCATCCGTCACGTGTAATATTGATCCTACACGTGACACGGAGGCGGGTGAGTTCCGTGGTTCAGGACGTCATGGGCTCCGATTCCCAACCTGCACCGGGAGAGGCGCCCGCATCACAGAGGGCGGCCGTGGTCGTCGCCCACCTGGCCGACATGCATCTCGACGGAACCGCGCTGCCTCGCCTCAGACTGGAGGCAGTCGCGAACAGGTTGCGCGCAAGCTCCGACGGCATCGACATGATCGTCGTGACCGGCGATCTCGTCGAAGCGACGGAGAGCCCCGATCCGGCGAGCGACTACACGCTCATCGATGAACTGCTCGCATCGATCGCCCCGGTTGTTTGGTGCCCCGGCAACAGCGACGACCGTGTACTGATGGACCGC
Organism: Microbacterium sp.; assembly: GCF_049661145.1. GTDB lineage: Bacteria > Actinomycetota > Actinomycetes > Actinomycetales > Microbacteriaceae > Microbacterium. Next base: position 13,013 of record NZ_JBASZT010000413.1, on the reverse strand, counting down.
CGGGGTTTCTCGGATGTGCGAGTGAGGACATAGCGAGTCGTGGCCATCGACTCCAGCGTCGATTCGTCGATCGCGGGCCTCGTGACGCCGGAAGCCGTCTCTCGTCTCCGGCAAGCACTGGCATCGACTCCCGCTGGAGAGCACGTACTTGTCGCACTGCGCCACCCACCCCTTGAACTCGGGCACGCTGCCGTCGATCGATGGCGCGAGTTCGGTGAAACCGGACTGCTTGCCGGTCTCGTCGCGGACTCGCCACAGGTCATCGCCACACTGACAGGGCATACCCACCTCGCGACGTTTTCGTCCTTCGGGGGCAAGCCACTCTTGGTCGCTCCGGGAGTGCATTCCAGCGGTCAACCAGGCATCGAGCACTCGTCCACGCCCGATCGCCTGATCGACGAGCAGGCTGCACCAGCATTCGCCCTGCACCACGTCCACGCGAGCGGCAAGATCGTCACCAACATCGTCCCCGTCCCCATTCGGACAAGGGTGCCCGAGAGCTTGCCGGGTCGACACAGAGAGAGCTCGTGACCAGCCGCGCGAGTAACGGTAAGGTTTGGAGTATTACGTTACACCCGGAGGGGCATCTTGCGATGAAGGCACGGATGACGCACGTTCACACAACCTGCTACATCGACACGTTCATCGCCGTCGCCCCTGACTCGACGGCGCCGGGTGGACTCGTGCCTCCTTCGGGCTCGAATCCCTCGGTTGCAGCACGCACCTTCGAGATGATCGCTGACGCGCCATACCGCCACACATCGGATGACGTCATCTTCACCGTATGGGCGGATCGCAACTCAATCCTGGAGGCGGATCGCGAACGTGCGCGAGAGGAGTTCTTCTCGAAGCCCAAGGCGTGCCTGCGCGCCAGCGACCTGGGCAAGAAGTACGGCTGGGGAGTCCACTCAGACTCAGACGGACGGGTCGCCGTGTATGCACTCGGGTCGGCAGAGTACGAGACGTTCGCGTCTGGACTCTCGCCGTTCACGGGGGCTCCCGTTTCAGTCAAGAACGCGATGCGGTCGGCCAGGCGATAGGCGGTCCGGCCAGTAGCGATCAGACACGGATACTCCACGCGTGACGCCGTAGGATGCCCACGGCGTGAACGGCTTGCATCGGCACGACGCCGTTGCCCAGGGCGGTGAGTTGCTGCGTGTCAGTGAGGCCGTGGGCCGGGTCGGTGACCCAGCCGGTCGGGAGTCCCATGAGCCACTCGACGAACGGCGGCGCTGGACGAGGGTTGGCGCTCTCCGTCAAGAGCGCCGGAGTCGGAGCCGATCGTCCTATGACCTGCTCCCATCGAACGATGGCGCGGGCGTAGCGTCCCCAGCGTCGAAGAGCTGCCCGATCAGGCTCCAGAGGCTCTCCGGCTCCTCTGCTCTCGGATACCCATTCGGGCCGTGGAGGGCCAGGTCGATGATCTGGTGACTGAGCGCGATCGTGCCGCGCCGCGCCTTGACCTGTTGCAGGCTCTCGCCGCCCCTGGCCGCGTCGGAGGCGAGCGGGGTGCGGAACAGCGCGCTGGGCGAGGATGAAGACTCGGAACCGAGGATGTGGTGCACCGACGGCGGAAGCGGGTAGACCGACCCATTGCGTGTCATACCCGAGGTCCACCAGATCGCCGAGCACGGCGCCTGCCGCCCGAAGAGGTCGAGCTGATTCGTCTCCCAGATTCCACGTATCGGATTCCAGGTCGCGAGGGGTTGCATCAGTGCTGGTTGCGTCGGTGGGGTTGCGTCGGTCATCGTCGTGTCCTTCCGGGGCCGGGCGGATCGCGGGTGCGGAGAGCAGTCCGCGGACGTTTTCGATGACGACCCACTCGGGTTGTAGTGCCTCGATCGCGGTCGCCATGTGCGCCCAGAGGCCGGAGCGGGTGCCGGGCGCGAGGCCGACCATCTTCCCCACCGTCGAAACGTCCTGGCAGGGAAACCCGCCGCACAGCACATCGACCGGCTCGACGGTGCCCCAGTCGATCATGGTGATGTCCCCAAGGTTCGGGGCGCTCGGCCAGTGGTGGGCGAAGACCCGGGCGACGGGCTCGTTGATTTCGGAGAACCAGACGGTGCGGGCCTTGAAGACCTCCTCGACGGCGAGGTCAAGCCCTCCGTAGCCGGAGAACAGTGACCCGACTCGCAGCGGCGAGTAAGCGTTCTCGTCGTTCGGCTCGCGCATGAGGACTCCGGCAGATCGGTGATCCCCGGCCGTCGCCGCTACGGCTGCTGACCGGGCTGGTCACCTGCCAGGTGCTCGCTCCGTCTCCCGCGCCCTCCCGAGCCGACCGATCCGTCACCGATCGGAGCCGTCTTCCCGACCTCCCCTCAGAGCCACCACGCGTCTTGCAGATGCGGTTTCGCAAGCCTTGTTCACGTCAGGAGTCACGCCCGCGTCAATCCGCCGAAGTCTCAGGTCGGTCGACCTAGATATGACGGTGCGAGCCTGCTTCCCGAATGCGACTGGAATGGGTGAGATACCGACGCACCTTCCCATATGACGGTGTCGATCATGGTGATGACCACTGGTGATGGGTACCGCTATCTGTTCAACTCGGTCGTGACCTGCGATGGCGACCGCGATGTGGCCGCCGCGTCAACGAGGTGGTGCCGGGAATCTGGAACGCTCCTCTGACCAGATAGCGGGTTGCGCGAGGTTTCGCACCGCAACCCCCGATGCAACCCCTGGTTGCAACGCGAGAGGAGGCGGTCTCGACGCGCGTGACGAGCGCCGACGACGGCTACAGGAATCTACTGCACCCCGTGGGCGTGATGATGCTGACCGGAGCTTTTCGGCGCCGCCGCCCCGCTACTTTGCCGAAGCCGGCCCTTTCCGTCCTCTTGACTCGGCTCCGGCCCCACCCAACTTGATCGAGGCCGCTCATCGCGGGCGTGGAAAACCGAACGGCCGGTGAACGCCACCTTCACGGTCAGCTGGGTTCAGCGGTCGTCTCCGCTCAGCCAACAGCGACGCCGAAGAGCAGGCCGATGAGGTAAGTCGCAATCATCGTCGCTGAGCCCATCACCACGTTCCGGAGGATGGCCCGGCCGCGCGGGGCCCCGCCGAGGGCGGCGCTGATCCAGCCGGTGAGGAACAAGCCGATCACCACTGCAACCGCGGCGATCCAGACGCGATTCTCGCCGAATGGCAAAAGGATCATTACGAGCGGGATGAGCGCTCCCAGCGCGAACGAGACGAATGACGAGACAGCCGCCGCCCAGGGGCTGGTGAACTCTTCGGGGTCGATTCCAAGTTCAACCTCTGCATGGGCTGCGAGGGCGTCCTTCGCGGTGAGCTCGACCGCGACCTGATGCGCGAGGTCGTCCGAGAGCCCACGCTGACGGTAGAAGCCGGCGAGTTCTTCGAGTTCTTCCTGAGGTATGGTCTCGAGTTCCCATTTCTCCTTGGCGATCAGCGCCTTCTCGGTATCGCGCTGGGTGCTCACCGAAACGTACTCGCCTCCGGCCATCGAGAATGCGCCAGCGACCACTGCGGCGATTCCTGCCGTGGCGATCGCGAGAACGTTGTTCGGGGTCGCCGCTGCGACACCGATCACGACGCCAGCGGTCGAGACGATGCCGTCGTTCGCTCCCAGTACCCCGGCGCGCAGCCAGTTGAGTCGCTGGCCGGTGCCCCGGTCGTGAGGTTCGCCGGGATGGGCTTGGGGTGCTGTTTTGCTAGCCATGGCTCGGTGCCTCCATAGTGATTCTCAGTGGGTTCGCTGGCTCTCTCGGCCTGTCAGCGGTGTGCGCTGTGCGCCGTCTGCGTTGGCTCGCGACGCCTTGAGTTTGCGCTCGGCGCGCGGGCCGACGGCGCGCAGCGCGCCCAGGATCGCGACGAGGTCGACGACTTCTTGGAGCCAGGCCCCGATCAACGCGGGAAGGAACCCGAACGCTGCGACGAGCATGAGACCCACGCTGATGATGATGCCGAGCCAGATGCTCTGGAGAGCGATCCGCACCGTGTCCTTTCCCACGCGTACCGCCAGGGGGAGGGAAGCGAGGGTGTCGTACCGGTTCACAATGTCGGCGGACTCGCTCGCGGCGGTCGCGCCCCGAGCCCCCATCGCGAAACCGATATCGGCAGCGGCGAGCACCGGGGCGTCGTTGAGGCCGTCGCCGACCATGATGAGCGGCCTGGGCTGCACCGTGCTCACGATGCGTACTTTGTCGGAGGGCCGGCACTCGGCGTGCACCTCGTCGATGCCGAGGCTCGCGGCGATCGGCTCGGCAGTGGTCGCCACGTCGCCGGTGACCATGAGCGTGCGTTCGATCCCGAGCCCGTGCAGCTCGTGGAGCGCCTGCGCAGCCTCGTCGCGCGTCTGGTCGCGCATCACGATCGCGCCCGCGAAGCGGTCGTCGACGGCGACGTAGATCGCGAGCTCCCCGGGCTCCAGCGGGGCGAGCGCGAGGGTCGGGGCGAACTCGCGGAGCCAGGAGGGCTTGCCTACCCGTACCGTCGCCACCGCACCGTTTGTGCTGTCGGACGCGAACTGCGCGGCGACGCCGTTGGTGGCGATCTCCTCGGCTCCGAGCACTTCCAGCAGCGGATATCCGTGCTGCTTGGCCGCCGCGACGACCGATTCTGCGAGCACGTGGGACGAGTACACCTCGGCCGATGCGGCGAACCGGAGCACGCTCATCTCGTCGAAGCCGGGCTCAGCAAGGATGCGTTCGAGCACGGGCCGCCCGGTCGTGATGGTGCCGGTCTTGTCGAACGCCGCGGAGCGTACCCGCGAGAGCTGTTCGAGAGTGCCGCCGCCCTTCACGATAAGCCCGAAGCGCGCAGCCCGGCTCATGCCGCCGAGGAACGCGACCGGTGCGGCGATCAGCAGGGGGCACGGCGTTGCGACCACCAGCACCTCGGCGAATCTGACCGCCTCCCCGCTGGCCACCCATGCAACGCCCGCGATGACGAGCGAGAGTACCGTGAACGGCACCGCATAGCGATCGGCGAGCCGCACCACTTTCGCCTTGCTGCCCGCGGCCTGCTCGACCAGACGCACGATCTGCTGGTACTCGCTGTCTGAGGCGAGCGCGACAGCCCGCATCGTGACCGCACTCGCACCGTTCACCACTCCGCTGGAGACGCGCTCGCCCGCCACGCGCTCGACCGGCAGGCTCTCACCCGTGAGCGAGGATTCATCGAGCACAGCATGCTCTGACACGAGCACCGCGTCGACCGGTACGAGCGCGCCGGGCCGTACAAGCAGCAGATCGCCGACCTCGACGGCTTCGACCGGCACGTCCTCGGCGACCGCCTCGAGGGTTGAGCGGCCCGCCGGGGCGGCCTCGTCGCGCAGCAGCCTGGTGGCCTGCTGCGGGGCTTTGCGCAGCAGCGCGGTGAGCTCGCGCTTGGAGCGGTTCTCAGCGTAGTCTTCGAGGGCCGCGCCGCCGGTGAGCATGAGCACGACCACGAGCGCGGCCCACGGCTCACCGACGAGCACAGCCGCAGTGATCGCGGTGACCGCGAGGATGTCGAGCCCGGCGTGGCCTTTGAGGAGCTGGCGGATCATGCCGACCGCCTCCCACGCTGCGATCGCCAGCGCATACGCGCCGACGAGCCACGGGGCGGTTTCTCGGGCAGGGGTGGTGAGCAGGATCAGGCCGACCATCGCGATCAGCAGGGTCGCGAACACCAGCGGATACGCCTTGGCTGCGGCAGAAACTCGTCTCACGCTGCAAGCTTCCCAGATCGCGGGCGTCGGCGCATCGCAGGCGGGCCTTGCCTCAGCATGCTTCGGTCTCGGCCGAGGGCGTGGTTCAGAGCAGCAGCGCCCCCAGCCCAGCAGCTCCCAGCACCACCGCCCAGGCGGGAGCCTTCCACGCGGTCAGTGCGACGAATGCCACTGCGACGATTACGAGAGAGTGCGGTCCGGTGACGCCCTCGGTGAACACCGGATCGTACAGGGCCGCCGCGAGCAGGCCGACGACTCCCGCATTCACGCCCTTCAGCGCTCGCTGCACCCTCGGGGCTCGGCGCAGCCGATTCCAGAGCGGCAGTACGCCGATGATGAGGAGGGCCGAGGGGAGGAAGATCGCGACGAGGGCGATCGATGCTCCGAGCGCCCCCGAGGGGCCGCTCGTCGTGACCGCGCCAAGGAAAGCGGAGAACGTGAACAACGGACCAGGCACCGCCTGCGCGGCTCCGTACCCGGCCAGGAACGCGCCGGGCTCTACGAGCCCTGTCTGCACCGTCTCCGCCTGCAGGAGCGGCAGCACGACATGGCCGCCCCCGAACACGAACGAGCCCGCACGGTAGAAGAGGTCGAACAGACTGAGTGCCGCATCTCCTGTCGCTGTTGCGAGGATCGGGAGGGTCACCAGCAGCAGGGCGAACGCGATCAGGCAGCCGATCGAGACGCCCCGGTGCAGGCGCACCGGAAATCGATCCTCAGTCCTGGCGGGTGCCCCGGTGTGCGCGGTGCGCGCAAGGAACAGCAACCCGGCGATGCCCGCGGCGATCATGGCACCAAGCATCGCGAGCGGGCCCGGCACGAGCAGCACGAGCACCATGACCGCGACCGCGATCGTCGCGCGACGAGCATCGGGGGTGAGCGATCTTGCCATGGCGAGCACAGCGTGGGCGACTACCGCGACCGCAGCCGCCTTCAAACCGAGTACCCAGCCCGCCTGCGAGAGATCCCCGCTCGCGCCGATACCGAGCGCGAAAGCGAAAAGCAGCATGGCTGAGGGGAGCGTGAAGCCGGCCCAGGCGGCGAGCATGCCGAGGATACCGGCGCGCTGCAGGCCGATCGCCATGCCGACCTGACTCGACGCCGGCCCGGGCAGGAACTGGCACAGCGCGACGAGATCCGCGTAGGCGCGGTCACTGAGCCATCCTCGCCTCTCGACGAACTCGGTGCGGAAATAGCCGAGGTGAGCGACCGGCCCGCCAAACGACGTCAACCCGAGCCGCAGGAACACGAGGAAGACCCGTCCCGATGAACCCGGGAATGGGCGAGACGCAACTGAATCAGGGAGTCCCATCCCACCAAGTCTGCCGTTGAGCCCGCGCTCTGGAAAGCAACTCGCCAGCTGACACCTAACGTTCATATTGGTTCGCATGACTCCGAAACGCATTTGCCTCCTTGCTCCCGGATCTACCCCGTTCCCCTCCAGTGCTCTCGGCAACAAGATGGAAGCCGTCTGGAGCTCAGGGCTTGAGCCAAGCCTCGGATTCCTACCTATCGGATGTGACGGTTTCGATGCGCGTGATGAGCGCCGGTGACGGCTACAAGTATCTGCTGCGCTCCGTCGTTGCAGGCGACGGCGACCGGAGCCTTTCGACGCCGCTGACTCGCTACTATGCCGAGGTCGGGAATCCTCCCGGCAGCTGGCTCGGCTCTGGCCTCGCCCAGCTCGGCGAAGGTCGCATCACTCCCGGCGAGGAGGTATCGGAGCAGCAGCTCCAGCTCCTCATCGGGATGGGCTGCGACCCGGTGACAGGCGACCCGCTCGGCCGCGCCTACCCGGTGTACAAGACCCCGGCCGAGCGCATCGCCGAGCGTGTCGAGGCTCTTGACGCGGATCTCGGCCCGGCCTCGCGTGCGGAAGCGATCGCCGAGATCGAGGCCGAAGAACACGGACGCGGAACGAGGAAGGCCGTCGCGGGATACGATTACACGTTCTCGCTGCCGAAGTCGGCGTCGGTGCTGTGGGCGGTCGCTGACGCCGGAACCCAGGCGCTCATCGCCGAAGCGCATCACGCGGCGATCGCCGAGGTGATCGACTTCATGGAACGAGAAGTCGCCGCGACCCGTGTTGGCATGACCGGCGCCGACGGTGGAGCGGTCGCGCAGGTCGATACCTTCGGTCTCGCCGCGACCGCCTATGACCACTACGACTCCCGTAGTTCCGACCCTCACCTTCACACGCACGTCGTCGTGTCGAACAAAGTGAAGACCACGCTGGACGGGCGGTGGCGGTCTTTGGATGGGCGGCCGATGCACGCCGCGACCGTCGCGCTCTCCGAACTGCACGAGGCGATCATCGCCGACCACCTCACCCGACTGCTCGGAGTGGAGTGGGAGGCGCGGGATCGCGGCCGCGACCGCAACCCCGCCTGGGCGATCTCGACGGTGCCGGAAGAGCTCGTGCTCGAGTTCTCCACCCGCGCCCGCCAGATCGACGCCGAGAAAGACCGCCTCATCGCGGAATACGTCGAGAAGCATGGGCGGCAGCCCTCGGCCGCGGCGATCATCAAGCTCCGTGCTCAAGCCACGCTGTCCACCAGGCCCGAGAAGCAGGTGCGATCCCTTGCCGACCTCACGACCGAGTGGCGCAAGCGCGCCACAGCACTGCTGGGGCGGGACGCGTCGGAATGGGTGCGAGAGGCGATCCCGGCAGCACCCGCACGGGTGCTGCGCGCCGACGACCTTCCCTTGGATGAGATCGAGAAGATCGGCCGCGCCGTGATGGAGGCCGTTGGTGAGAAGCGGTCGACCTGGCACCGCTGGAACCTGACCGCCGAGGCCGCACGGCAGACGATGGAGTACCGCTTCGCGACAACACGGGATCGCGAGGCCGTCAGCGGGATGGTCGTCGATGCCGCCGAACACGCCTCGCTGCGACTGACTCCGCCGGAACTCGCGTCGACGCCGGCCCGGTTCCAGCGTCCGGATGGGTCGAGCGCGTTCCGCCCCCGCCACGGCATCCTGTATTCCTCCGAGGCGCTGCTCGATGCGGAGAAGCGGCTCCTCGAACGCTCCCGAACCCTGACCGGCCCCGAGCTCCCGCTCGCCCTCATCGAGAAGGTCACGAGACGCCCGGACAGGGAGGGGCGGATGCTCGGCTCTGACCAGGCCGACGCGCTCACACGGATCGCGGTCTCAGGCCGTCAGCTCGATCTCCTCGTCGGCCCGGCCGGCACCGGGAAGACGACCGCGATGCTCGCGCTCCGCACCGCCTGGGAACAGCAGCACGGCACCGGCTCCGTGGTCGGACTCGCCCCGTCAGCGGTCGCTGCGGAAGTGCTCGCCGGAGATCTCGGGATCAAGACCGAGAACACTGCACGGTGGTGGACGCTACACATCATGACCGGCAGCACCTTCCAGACGGGTCAGCTCGTGATCGTGGACGAGGCGAGCCTCGCCGGCACCCTCGCACTCGACCGCATCACCGGGGCTGCGGCGAAAGCCGGCGCGAAGATTCTGCTCGTCGGCGACTACGGGCAGCTCCAATCCCCGGCAGCGGCAGGTGCGTTCGGGCTCCTCGCCGGCGACCGCCCTGACACCCCGGAGCTTTCCACGATCCACCGCTTCACGCACGAATGGGAGAAGACCGCATCGCTACGCCTCCGCCTCGGAGAACCCGATGTGATCGATGTCTACCAGGACGCCGACCGGATCATCGGCGGCACCACCGACGACATGACCGCCCGCGCCTACGAGGCGTGGAGGGCGGACCGTGAAGCCGGGATCGAGTCGATCCTGGTCTCGGACTCCGGCGAAGCGGTTGCAGCGCTGAACCTGCGCGCCCGTACCGAGCTCATCCTCGCCGATGTCGTGAACCCGCTCCGAGGCGAAGTCACGCTGAACGGCGGCGTGCAAGCGGCTGTGGGTGACACGGTGATCACGCGGAAGAACGAGCGGAAGCTGCGCACCCGGTTCTCGTGGGTGCAGAACGGGAACAGGTGGACGATCACGAAAGTGCGCCCCGACGGATCAGTGACCGTGCGCCCTGCCGGCCCAGGCCGTGGCGAGTCGATCGTGCTCCCCGCCGACTACGTCGCCCGGCACCTCGACCTCGGCTACGCGGTGACCTCCTACCGGGCGCAGGGCATGACGGTGGACACCTCGCACGTCCTGGTCGACCCATCTATGACGCGGGAGAACCTGTACGTCGCGCTCACCCGCGGCCGGGACGCCAACCTCGCCTACGTCGCAACCGACAAGCCCGACGACTCCCACCCCGGCGACAACACCGAAGCCACCGCGAGGTCGATGCTGTTCGGGGTGCTCCAGCACGGCGGCGCCGAGCTCTCCGCCCACGAGACCATCACCGCCGAGCAGGACGCCTGGGCGAACATCAGCCAACTCGCCGCGGAGTACGAGACGATCGCCGCCGCAGCCCAACACGACAGGTGGGCGAGCCTCGTGCGCGCATCAGGGCTCACCGACGACGACGCGGACGCCGCGATCAGCTCCCCAGCGTTCGGCGCCTTGACTGCCGAGCTTCGCCGTGCCGAGGCCAACCACCATGACATCGAAACCCTGCTACCGCGACTCGTACGAGCGCGCGGATTCACGGATGCCGACGACATCGCCGCTGTCCTCCACCACCGCGTGACTCGCGCCACCGCCCGCCCCGCCGGGTCCGGCCGCGCCCGTATGACGCCCCAGCTGATCGCCGGACTCATCCCCGAAGCCACCGGCACCATGAGCGGCGAGTTCCGGCAGGCACTCACCGAACGACGCGACCTCATCGAGACCCGCACGGCCGCGATCCTCGACCAAGCCCTCAGCGATGGCGAGACCTGGACGGCCGCCCTCGGCACGCCGCCGAAAGACGAACGAGCCGCTGCGACCTGGCGGCAGCACGCCCGCACCGTGGCCGCCTACCGCGACCGCTACGGCTACGGCTACGGCATCACCGCTCTCACCGCGTTCGGTGTCCCGTCGGAGAGCACCGCACAGAAGGTCGACGCCGCCCGCGCTTGACCGGGCGCGCGACCTGACCCGACAAGGCGAGACGACACCGCTACGGGCCGCCCGACGAGAAGCGCCAGGTCGGACCCTCTGAAACATCTGCTACGTGTCGCCGCCGAGTCGTACAGTACGGACGAGGCAGCTTTCTCCTCCACAATGGCGCTCTCACGGGCAGGCCGGAATCGGCCACTCCCTGACGCACTGTCTCGCTCAAGATCCGTGCGACGAGAGGACAGTGCCATGTTCCGACTGCTCTGGGCCGCTAGCGCCCACACCCGCTACTACTGCGGCGCTACATACCGACCAACATCGCGCTCGACGCGATCCGCACCCGCCGCGGCTTGAAGTGGGGCGTACCCGCCATGCTGCTCGCCGTCCCATACCTGCTCGCCGCGAGCATCTGCACCAACCTGATCGCCGACAGCGGCCCCGGCTGGCTCAACCTCATCGTCCTTTTGGGCGTGTGGAACGCGATCAAGTTCCTAGTCATGGGGCCCGTCTGCCTCGTGCTCCTGGTTCGCGTCCGCGTCCGCGAGGCCGTCGCACGGCGTCGCGCCCGCGCCGAGCAAATGACTCCCGACGACTCAGGGGATCGAGCTGAGCTGGTAACGGTCTAGTGCCATAGGTCATCAAGGACAAGGCGCTCGCCTATGCGAGCGCCTTGTTCGCGGCTGCGACGAGCGACCCCCAGGACTTCTGCTCACCGTCGGTCAAAGCATCAGCACCGTTGGTAGCGAGCCAGCGGACAAAAGCGCGAGCAAGCTTCCACTTCGATACTCCGGTGTGTTCGTCGGCCAGAATCTCCATGATCGGCCGCTGCGACTGCGCTGCGATCGTAGAGACACTGTCCCATCCACACTCGTCTCGTGCGACGAGGCCGAGGCTGACACGAAGCAGGTCCTCAATCTCGGCTCGCTGAACCCCGGTGAGGTGATCGCCGGTTCGCAGAATTCGCTTGCTGGTAAGGAGTTGCCAAAGTGCTTCCTGTTCCGCTGCCTTGTCACCGGCGGCGTCCGAGTCCAGCAACGCGGCAACCTTCAAGTCCTGGCTGGTGAGAATCGTGCTGTAGTAGACGACCTTGCTGGCGCTACCCGCCGGCACGAGCGCGATTCCGTCGTCCAGCGTGGCGCCGCCTTGCGCGGCGAATGCCGAGTTCAGGGCTTCGACGTAGAGCAGGTCCGTCACGCCCTCGACCACCAGATTCTTCTGGTGTGTGAACATGCTCTGCGCAAGGTCGTAGCCCAAGGCTGCCTGGAGGGGGTAGATCGACTTCGGATCATCGACCGCGAGGCGAGTGTGGACTTTCGTTCCCGTCTTCCGATCGGTCATTTCGACTATGCGAACTAGATCGAGTTCATCCGAGCCGACCATAAAGGGGGAGTGGGTCGTGTAGAGAATCTGGTTCCCCTCAGCGAGCCGCGAGACGGTCTTGCGGAACTCCTGCTGCTTCAGCGCATGAAGACTCAGGCCGGGCTCGTCCAGAAGGAGGATCGCGTCCATCAAATCGTCCTTGGCCTGTGCATGGAAGACGACGAAGAACGAGACGAGCCAGCGGAAACCCTCGCTCCGCTGATCCAACTCGACGGGAATACCGAGTTCGTCCTCGACCAAGGTCTGGAGGTATTGGCCGTCTACATCCAAACGAATGGTCAGCCTGTCGTCGTTCCAGACTCTCTGGATCTCCTCGGTGAGCCGCGCTCCCGCAGTCTGGAGTGCCCTCTTTCGCTCAGTGACGCGACGTTCGTGAGCGGCCAACTCCTCCTTGTACTGATTCTGGACGTTGACATCGTTGTCGTAGTTTTGCCCCCTCTCGGGCGCTTCGGATGCCATGTCGGACAGCTCCTTGGCAGTGAATCCGAGGAACTTCAGCAGTTGCAGGTTTCCAAAGTCGTAGTCCATGTCGATCTCGCCAGACGCTTCGCGTTCGGCCAATCGATTGAGGTGAATGCGCGGTCGGACCGCGAAGTACGAGGAGTAGTAGACGAAAGGAGGCATGCGAGCCGCCAAGTGCTTGCCGATCTTGTCGAGCGCAAGAGCACTCTTGAGCGTGGCGCTCAGCGCATCCCAATGGGTTTCGGCAGCAGACCCCTCCGCGAACAACGGCAAGGCGGCATCAAGGTGCGTCGTCAGTTCGGCGGCTACTTCACCACTGATCGCGGCATCTGAGGCTCGTGCGTCTTTCCAATCCGATATCGCCTTGGCGGCTTGCTTCGCCTCCTCGTCGGCTTGCTTGTTCATCGCGCCTGCCCTGCGTGTCAAGGTGAGTTGAGACCATCGGTTCATAGCAAGTCCGCCTGACGCAGGGCGAGGAACGGGTTCGATTCGATGTCTGCTGTTGCTGTGATCGGCCAGGATGGCCTGATGGATTCCT
>NZ_JBASZT010000412.1:0-2497 GCF_049661145.1 Microbacterium sp. | reverse complement strand
CGCTCGGCGCCGATGTCGCGTTCGTCCCGGTCGGGCAGTCCTCGGCTCGCGCGATGGTCGCGCAGTGGTCCGCCGGGCGCTCCCCGGCATCCACCGGGCGCTGCCTCGTCGTACGCTCCGACCTCGCTGCGGCCGTCGTCAGTGACGAGCTCGAGATGCAGGGCTACGCCGTCGACGTCTGCATCGGCTACCGCACCGTGGGCGTCGATCTGCCGCCCGAGGTCGCCGACGACCTCCGAGACGGCCGCATCGACATCGTGCTGCTGACGTCGCTGAGCGTCGCCCGCGAGCTGCGGCGGCAGCTTTTCAGGGGCGCTGCCGCGCCCGGGGGCGAAAAGACCTGCCTTGGGGACGCGAGTCTTCCGGGCCGGCCCGGCATCCTCCCGGCATCCGTTCTCGTCGCCTCGATCGGTCCCGGAACGACGCGGGATGCTGAATCTCTCGGCTTCACGGTCGGCCACACCGCCCATACCCAGAGCGTCGACGCGCTGCTCGCGGAACTCGACGCCCGCCCCCGACTCCCGGAGGAGGTCGCCCCATGACCGCGTTCCCCACTCGCCGCCCGCGCCGCCTCAGGCAGAGCCCGGCCCTGCGCCGCCTCGTCGCCGAGACACGGTTGCACCCCGCACAGCTCGTGCTGCCCGTGTTCGTGAAGGAGGGCATCGACGCGCCGCTGCCGATCGCGAGCATGCCGGGGGTGTCGCAGCATCCGCTCGACGCGCTCCCGGCGGTCGTCGAGGAGGCCGTGGCGGCCGGGATCGGGGGCATCATGCTGTTCGGCGTGCCCGCGACCCGCGACGCGGTCGGGTCCGGTGCGACCGACCCCGACGGCAGCCTGAACCGCGCGATACGTGTCGTCGCCGACGCCGCGGCGGGACGGATCACCGTGCAGGCCGACCTCTGCCTCGACGAGTTCACCGATCACGGCCATTGCGGTGTGCTGGCCGCCGACGGCAGCGTGGACAACGACGCGACGCTCGAGGTGTACGCGCGCATGGCGCTCGCGCAGGCCGACGCCGGCGCCGAGGTGCTGGGGCTGTCCGGCATGATGGACGGCCAGGTCGCCGCGTGCCGCGCGGCACTGGACGCCGCCGGTCGCACGGACGTCGTGATCTTGGCGTACGCGGCGAAGTACGCGTCCGCGTTCTACGGACCGTTCCGCGACGCCGTCGAGTCGACCTTGACCGGTGACCGTCGCACCTACCAGCTCGATCCCGGGAACGGGCGCGAAGGGGTGCAGGAGGCGCTCGCCGACGTCGACGAGGGCGCCGACGTCGTGATGGTCAAGCCCGCCGGACCCTACCTCGACGTGCTCGCTGAGGTGGCGGCGGTCTCGCCGGTGCCGGTGTGGGCGTACCAGGTGTCGGGGGAGTACGCGATGATCGAGCACGCCGCAGCGGCGGGGGTCATCGACCGGGAACGGGCGATCGGCGAGAGTCTCCTCGGCATAGGTCGCGCCGGTGCCGAGGCGATCCTCACGTACTGGGCGATCGAAGTCGCGGGGTGGCTGCGCGACGGAAGGACGTTGGGATGAGCACGAACGCGGACCTGTTCGCCCGCGCGCGGGCGGTGATCCCCGGCGGCGTCGATTCCCCGGTGCGCGCGTACGGGTCGGTCGGCGGCACGCCGCGGTTCCTCGTGTCGGCGGAGGGTCCGTACGTGACGGATGCCGAGGGCCGCCGCTACGTCGACCTCGTCGCGAGCTGGGGTCCGGCCCTCCTCGGCCACAGCCACCCCGCGGTCGTCGAGGCGGTCGTCGAGGCGGCGCGACGCGGTCTGTCGTTCGGGGCGCCGACGCCCACGGAGGCGGAGCTCGTCGAGGAGATCGTCGCACGCGTTCCGGCCGTGGCCGGCACGCCGATCGTGCAGAAGGCGCGGCTCGTGTCGACCGGCACCGAGGCGACGATGACCGCGATCCGGCTCGCGCGGGGAGCCACCGGGCGCGACCTGCTCGTGAAGTTCGCCGGGCACTACCACGGCCACTCCGACGGGCTGCTCGCCGCAGCAGGGTCGGGGCTGGCGACGTTCGCGCTGCCCGGGTCGGCGGGCGTGCCCGAGGCCGTTGCGGCGCAGACCCTCGTCGTGCCGTACAACGACCGCGAGGCGCTCGCCGCGGTGTTCGAGGCGCATCCCGGCCGGATCGCCGCGGTGATCACCGAGGCGGCGGCGGCGAACATGGGCGTCGTGCCGCCGGCATCCGGGTTCTCGACGTTCGTGGCGGACCTGTGCCATGCCGACGGGGCGCTGCTCATCAGCGACGAGGTGCTGACCGGATTCCGCGCGGCGCCGGGCGGGTACGCAGAAGTGCTGGTTACGGCGGGGGAGCGGGTCGTGCCCGACCTCGTGACGTTCGGCAAGGTGATCGGCGGCGGGCTGCCGGTGGCCGCCGTCGGCGGGCGCGCGGACATCATGGATCTGCTCGCGCCGCTCGGCCCGGTGTACCAGGCGGGAACTCTCAGCGGGAACCCGGTCGCCGTCGCGGCGGGCCTCGCGACCC
>NZ_JBASZT010000411.1:0-2200 GCF_049661145.1 Microbacterium sp. | reverse complement strand
GCCTCGGGCGGGGCGGCCCCGGGCCGGGCGGGCTCGGGCCGGGCGGCCCCGGGCCGGGCGGCGTCTGCATAACTCCGCCTGGATGGGGGAGCGACGCCCTCGAAAGCCTCCTCTTCCGCACCTGAGGCGGAGTTGTGCAGACCGCCCGCCGCATCCGCGATCTCGACGGCCGCGACGAACGCCCAGAACGCGCGCAACACGGCCTGCGTGTCGAGCGTCGCGCCCTGGTACGCGATTACCAGATCGTGCTCGGGCAGCACCAGGCCGAACTGGCCGGCCGCGCCGTCGAGGCGGAATCCGTGGCGCCCGCGCCACACCTGGTATCCGTAGCCGAGCGCCCAGTCGTTCACCTCGCCCGGCGCGGCAGCCGGGCCGTCGAAGGCGGCCGTGTCGGACCACGCGCGGCTCATCTCGGCGACATACCACGCCGGCGCGACCTGCACTCGACCCGAAGCTGCGGCGAAGACGCCGCCCGCACCGAGCATGATCGCCGTCCGCGCGAGGTCCTCGACGGTCAGGTGCAAGCCGGACGCACCGTGCTCGATCCCGCCGTGCGGCCTCATCCACCGCCCACCGATGCCGAGCGGGTCAAGCAGCCGCGGCCGCAGGTACGCCGTCAGCGGCTCGCCGGTGAGCGCGGTGACGATCGTCGACAGTGCGTGAGTCGCGGGCGAGTTGTACGCGAAGTGCGTACCGGGTTCGTGCGCCGGCGCGGTGCGCAGCAGGTCGCGCGGTTCGTCGTCGATCCGCGCGATCTGCGCGTCGTCGTGCCCCGTGTTCATCGTCAGCAGGTGGCGCACGGTGATCCCGTGCGGATTCGGCTCACCGAGAAGGGCGCCCACGTCGGCATCCAGCGTCAGCCGTCCCTCGTCGGCGAGGAATCCGATCGCGAGCGATGTGTACGTCTTGGATGCCGAGTACACCAGCGCGGGCCGGTCCAGCCGGTACGGCGCCCACGCCGTCTCGAACGCGACCTCGCCGTGCCGCGCGATCAGCAGCGCGTGCGGGTCGAGGCCCTCGTCCTGCAGGCGATCGGCGAGGGCGATGAGGGCAGGAGTGGGGATGCCGAGGGATTCGGGACTGCGCCGGACGAGCGCGCGGGGCGTTGCGGAGGCCATGCCTTCAGCGTACGAGCCGCGCGACAGTGGCGGCGCCGGCGGCGGCGGTGGCGGCGATGCCCGTCGACGAGCTGCCACCGTCGGATCCTGTGCCGAAAGCAGGCTGAGCTGCACTTCGCGGCGTCGCCAGAGGCCGAACAGGCCGTTTCAGCCTGCTTCTGCGACAACGCGACGAGGCGACAACGCGCAGGGCACTCGGCGACGGGAGCGGCACGCACGCCGGGACGCACGCCGGGACGGATGCCGGGGCCTACCGTGAGCTCAGAATCACGAGCTGCTGCGTCGCGCGGGTCATCGCGACGTAGCGGTCGACGGCACCAGAGACGCCGCCCGCCTCGCCCGCATCGCCGAAGCGGTCCGGATCGACGAGCACGACGAGGTCGAACTCCAGCCCCTTCACGAGCTCGGGGCTCAGCGACCGCACCCGCTCGCGCGGCGCGAACCCGGGATCTCCCACGACGACCGCGACGCCGTCCTCGTGCCCCCGGTCCCACGCGTCGAGGATGCCGACCAGCTCACTCCGATCGCCGTACCGCACGGGCACCCCAGTGCTGCGGATCGAGACGGGCACGTTCGCGTCGGGCAGCGCCGCGCGGATGACGGGACCGGCGACGGCCATCACCTCCTCGGGGGTGCGGTAGTTCACCGTCAGGGTCGCGACGGCCGCGCGCGGCACGCCGACCCGCGCCAGCCGCTCGGTCCACGACTCCGCGAACCCATGCCGCGCCTGAGCGCGATCGCCCACGATCGTGAGACTGCCCGACGGACAGCGCCGCAGCAGCATGCGCCACTGCGCGTCGGTGAGCTCCTGCGCCTCGTCGACGACGATGTGCGCGAAGGGGCCCGCGAGCGGATCGAGGTCGGATGCCGAGGGCTGATCGAGCGTGCGGCGCAGATCCTGGCCGCGCAGCATCGACATGATCTTGAGGTCACCCTGATCGGCGGCGATGAGATCGGTCACGACATCCGACATCGTGCGCCGCTCTTCGGCCGCTTCGCGCTCGGCGCGACGACGGTGCACCTCGGCGCGCGGATCGCCCACCGCGAGCCGCGTCGCGTCGACGAGCGGCAGGTCTGCGTCG
>NZ_JBASZT010000410.1:0-1806 GCF_049661145.1 Microbacterium sp. | reverse complement strand
GCTCTCACGGGTCCCACCCGGCCGCGTCGCGCCGACCTCGACCGTCGACCCGGTGTTCGAGATGCTGCATAGGCCTGCGGCACGCTCTGCTTGCGTGCACTGCCCCGAGGCACTGGGTGCCATGAAGAAGGCCACGAGAAGACCGAGGGTTAGCATGCAAGCTCACTCGCCCTGCTGCTCGATATCAACGGTCGACCGGGCGCCCAGACTGCAGTAACCTCAAGCGCCTGAACTCTTTCGCGATCAGTTGGCGTAACATCCTCGCCCGTATCACTAACGACGCGAGTACCAGATACATCAATGCACATGTGAAGATCTGCTGTGCTCGAACTCGCTTCGATCAAGTTCGCCGACGCGACGACGATGTCACCCTCAAGATGAACGCCCGCATCTTGGAACTTTTTCTCACTATCGAGTTCGGCGGTGAGCGCCTCGCCAGTCAGGAAATCAGAAGGCGCTGGTCCAGAGTCCGGGTCCGACCGGCGGGCATTTGCCGCATCAGTGTAGGCCCGATAGGTCTCCTCAGCCGCCGCGAACGCCTCCTCCTCCGATGCGAAGCCGGTCGGCGAGGGCGTCGGCTCCGGGGTCGGCGCGCACGCCGACGCCAGCACCAGCGTCCCCGCCAGCGCCAGCCCCACCAGCACAGCGGCGCGCCGCGGCATCCGTTCGACCATGACGCCTACGGTAACCGTCCCCGCCGACGAGGCGCAGGGTTATCCACAGGGCGACACGCCGAGGGAATCGTCCGCGAAGACCCGGGGTTGCAGTCGCCATGACAACCATCGGAATCATCGGTGCAGGACACATCGGCTCTCAACTCGCTCGCGCGTTCACCGCGCTAGGCGACGAGGTCGTCATCGCGAACTCGCGCGGCCCCGAGACGCTCTCCGGGCTGATCGACGAGCTCGGCCCGCTCGCGAGGGCCGCGACCGCCGAAGAGGCAGCCGAAGCGGGAGACCTCGTCGTGGTGACGGTGCCGCTCGCGGCCTATCGCGACATCCCCGTGGCGCCGCTGGCCGGCAAGATCGTGCTCGACACGAACAACTACTACTGGGAGCGCGACGGCCACATCCCCGAGCTCGACCGCGGCGAGGCGACGACCTCCGGCCTGCTGCAGGCACACCTCCCCGAATCGAAGGTCGCGAAGGCGTTCAACCACATCACGGCCGCCGACATCACGACGACCGGATCGCCCGCGGGCACTCCCGGCCGACGCGCGCTGGGCACGGCATCCGACTTTCCCGAGGCGATCGACACCGTCACGGATCTGTACGAGCAGCTCGGGTTCGACACGGTCTCGGCCGGCCCCTTGAGCGAGTCGTGGCGCCTCGAGCGCGACCGGCCCGCCTACGTCGTGCGACAGGATGCCGACGAGCTCCGCGCCAACCTCGCCAAGGGTTTCCGCGTGCGCCCCCAAGACCAGGCCTGACCCGCCGCCCGGTTCGTTCGCCGACTGGGCCGGTTAGCGCCGAGAGCACCCCTACTGTGCGGTCTGCAAGCGGCAAGGTCGGTCACAACCGGCTCGCTCGGCAGCCGAGGCAGCGCCGCGGCGGCGCGTCCCACGCCTACGCGGCCCAGTCCCCGAGGGCGCCCTCGAGCGCGCCAAGCGCCGCATCGATCAGGGCGTCGCGGTCGTCGTCGGGGCATCCCCGCTCGACCCACGTCAGACACGCCCCGTCGAGAAACCCGAAATAGCCCCACAACGCATACTCGTGACGCCGGGCGGCGCTCGGCGCGAGCAGCGCCCGCAGCCGCTCGACGTACTCGCTGCGCGCCTCGGCGCGCAGAGTTGCCACGACCCCAGGC
>NZ_JBASZT010000409.1:0-2157 GCF_049661145.1 Microbacterium sp. | reverse complement strand
GGCTTATCGGGAGCGCCCCGCCGACGACGGCGAGCATCACCTCGTGTGGTGCACGTCCGCGAGACGGTAGACGGGCGTCGGCATCCCCTCGTATCGCGCCTTCAGCTGCAGCGCGAGATACAGCGAGTAGTGCCTCGACTGGTGCAGGTTGCCGCCGTGGAACCACAGCGCCTCCTGCTGCGTCGGCTTCCACATGTTGCGCTGCTCGCCCTCCCACGGGCCGGGGTCCTTCGTGGTCTCGGACCCGAGTCCCCACACCTTGCCGACCTTGTCCGCCACCTCGGGACTGACGAGGTCGGCCACCCAGCCGTTCATCGAGCCGTAGCCGGTCGCGTACACCACGAGGTCGGCCGGCAGCTTCGTGCCGTCGTCGAGCACGACGGCATCCTCCGTGAGATGATCGACGGCGCCGTGCCGCAGCGCCACCTCGCCGTCGGCGACGAGCTCGGCCGCACCGACGTCGATGTAGTAGCCCGAGCCGCGGCGCAGGTACTTCATGAACAGCCCGGAGCCGTCGTCCCCCCAGTCGAGCCAGAACCCCGCCTGCTCGAGGCGGTCGTAGAAGTCGCGGTCGCGCTCGGCCATCCGCTGATACAGCGGGATCTGGAACTCGTGCATGATGCGATACGGCAGCGACGCGAAGATCAGGTCCGCCTTCTCGGTCGTGACCCCGGCGGCGAGAGCGCGCTCGGAGTACAGATCGCCCAGCCCGATGTCCATGAGCGAGTCGCTCTTGACGATGTGCGTGGACGAGCGCTGCACCATCGTGACGTCGGCACCCACCTCCCACAGCGCCCCGCAGATGTCGAACGCGCTGTTGTTCGAGCCGATGACGACGACGCGCTTGCCTCGGTAGGCGTCGGGACCGGGATGCTGGCTGGAATGGTGCTGATCGCCGCGGAAGATCTCTTGCCCTTGGTAGATGGGAACGTTCGGCTTGCCGGACATGCCCGTCGCGAACACCACCTGCTTCGGCCGCAGCACCAGGGGCGTGCCGTCCCGCTCGACGTGGACCGTCCACTCCCCGGCATCCGCATCGAACGAGGCGGACGTCGCGACCGTGTGCGACCAGTACGGCACCTCCATCACCTTCGTGTAGGACTCGAGCCAGTCGGCGATCTTGTCCTTGGGGGCGAACACCGGCCAGTTGTCGGGGAACTTCAGGTACGGCAGGTGGTCGTACCACACCGGGTCGTGCAGCGCGAGCGACTTGTAGCGGCCGCGCCACTGATCGCCCGGGCGGGCGTGCTTGTCGATGACGAGCGCGGGAACCCCCAGCTGCCGCAGCCGGGCGCCGAGCGCGATGCCGCCCTGCCCGCCGCCGATGATGAGCACGTACGGTTGTGTCGCCACGCCGAGTTCGGCCGCTTCTTGCGCGCGCCGTTCGGCCCAGGTCACCCTGTTCCGGTCCGCGCCGTGCTGCGCGCCGCGCGGCCGACGCTCCCCGCGGGGCTCCTCGTATCCCGCGAGCTCGTAGAGCGTGGTGAGGAAGGTCCACGCCCGCCACTGATCGGGCTCGTCGTCCGCGCGGACCAGCCGCACGAGGCCCCGTCCGCGGCCGATCGCGGTGCCGAACGTGAACCACGCGGTCACCACGCCGTCGACCTCTTCGGGACGATCCTCGATCTCGAACCCCGCCGGGTCGACACGGTCGAGAGTGTTTGTGAGCAGGTCGGCGACCCCGGCCGGATCCTCGACGGTCGTGATGTTCCACGTGAACGCGACGAGGTCGCGCCAGAACGAGCGCGTCGCGAACAGCGCGGATGCCGCGGCGATGTCGCGGCTGCGCAGGGCATCCTCGAATCGTCGGAACCAGTCCGCGGCGATGTCCGCAGCATCCGTCGGTCTTTCGAGGACGGCGGTGGGGGATACGTCTGCGACAGCAGTTGAGCGGGTCATGATGGCCTCCTTGCGATCTTCCCGTGCGATCAGTGAAGCCAGCCGTCCCCCGGGAGGGAACCGTTGCAACGTATTGCAACGAGGCGCGTGGCCTACTGGAGGGACCTCGACGAGGAGGTGCCGATGCCGACGACTGTTCCGTCTGTTCCGATGCGCGCTGATGCGCCTCGACCCGATCTCGCCCGCTCCGACCCCGCCCGCTCCGACCTCGGCCGCGCGGAGCTCGCGCGCGCCGCGCCGATCGCCGACCTGGACGAT
>NZ_JBASZT010000408.1:0-1514 GCF_049661145.1 Microbacterium sp. | reverse complement strand
CCTCGAGCAGGTCGTCGCCGGGGCGCGCGTCCTGGAACGGCGCGTGGATCTCGGCGCGGTCGAGCAGCTCGGCCATGCGGCGGCGGCGCTGGCGCGTCACGAGCGTCACGACCGTGCCGCTGCGCCCGGCCCGCCCGGTGCGGCCGGAGCGGTGCAGATACGTCTTGTACTCGTCGGGCGCGTCGGCCTGGATCACCAGGTCGATGTCGTCGACGTGGATGCCGCGGGCAGCGACATCCGTCGCGACCAGCACGTTCACGCGGCCCGAAGTGAGCCGCTCGAGGTTGCGCGTGCGCTTGGCCTGGTTGAGGTCACCGTGGAGGGCGACGGCTTTGATGCCGGCATCCTCGAACTGCTCGGCGAGCATCTCGGCATACGCCCGCGTGCGCGCGAAGACGAGCGTCTTGCCCTCGCGATGGACGAGCGACGACAGGATCTCGGCCTTGTCACGGTGATCGATGACGAGCACGCGGTGGTCGATCGTGCCGGAATCCTGGTCCTCGCCGGCGACCTCGTAGACGGCGGGCTCGACGAGGAACTCGTCGACGAGCGCGGCGACCTCGCGGTCGAGGGTGGCCGAGAACAGCAGCTTCTGCGCACCGTCGTGGACGAGGCGGAGGATGCGCTGCATCGGCTCGAGGAATCCGAGTTCGCTCATGTGGTCGGCCTCGTCGAGCACGACGATGCGGATCTCGGAGAGGTCGAGCTTGCCCTGCGCGTGCAGATCCTCGATGCGGCCGGGCGTGCCGATGATGATGTCGACGCCCTTCTTGAGCGCACCGACCTGGCGGGCCTGCGGCACGCCGCCGTAGACCTGGGTCGTGAACAGGCCGACGCTGCGGGCGATGGGCTGCACGGTGCGGTCGATCTGCAGCGCGAGCTCGCGCGTGGGCGCCAGGATCAGCGCCTTGGGGCTGCGCCCGAACTCGCGGCGCTTTCCCGCCTGGCTGCGCAGGACCGACTCGACCAGCGGCGCGCCGAACGCGATCGTCTTGCCCGAGCCGGTGCGGCCGCGGGCGAGCACGTCCTTGCCCGCGAGGATCGGGGCGATCGTGGCGGCCTGGATCGGGAACGGCGACGGCGCGCCGAGCTCGGCCAGCGTCCGCACGATGTTGTCGCCGAGCCCGAGGCCCGCGAACGTCACGTCCGCAACCTGCTCGGCCTGGATCGCCTGGGCTTGCAGCTTCTCGTGCACGGTGTCGGCGTGCTGCTCGAAGGACTGTGCCGACCTGTCCGCGTTCCAGTCCGACCGGTTCGGGGCCGGGTTGTGACGGTGGCCGCGGTCCGAACTCCTCCAATCCGCGCCGCGAGAGGCGGATTCGGGCCGTTCCGGTCGGACAGCGCGCGACCTGGAGGAGTTCGGGACGCCCCGGCGCTGCGCCGGGCGGTCAGAACTCCACCGATCTGCGCTCCGCGAGCCGGATTCGGGCCGTTCGCGCCGTTCCGCGCGCGAATCCGTGGAGTTTCGGCGCGGCCGCTCGTCGTACGAGCGGGCGGCCCGGTCGTCGTACGCG
>NZ_JBASZT010000407.1:0-8286 GCF_049661145.1 Microbacterium sp. | reverse complement strand
GGGCCGCAAGGGCGGGGGTCAGGGCCGCAAGGGTGGGGATGCCGGGGCGGATCCTCCGGTGGCCGACGTCAGCTCAGCCGTCATCTCCGCACCGGGGGAGAGCTCGCTGCGGGCGGGCGGCACGTAGTCACGCAGCCGCGCGAGCGCCTCGTCCGGCTCGGTGGCGACCACCAGCATGTCGGTGTAGCGCGGGTGGGTGAAGCCACCGTCGCGCATGTTCGCGACGAACGCCAGCAGCGGGTCGAAATATCCCGCCACATTCAGCAGGCCCACCGGCTTGTCGTGGATGCCCAACTGCGCCCACGTCCACTGCTCCGTCAGCTCCTCCAGGGTCCCGGGTCCGCCGGGGAGGGCGAGGAACGCGTCGGCACGGTCGGCCATGATCGTCTTGCGCTCGTGCATCGAATCCACGACGATCAACTCGTCGAGCCCCTCGTGCACCTGCTCGCGCACGTGCAGCGCCTCGGGGATGACACCCGTGACGTGTGCGCCCGCCTGCACCGCGGCATCCGCCACCGTGCCCATCAGGCCGACGTGGCCGCCGCCGTAGACGAGCCGCATGCCGCTGCGCCCGATCGCCGCGCCGACGGCGCGGGCGGCGTCGGCGTAGATCGGGTCGTATCCGGGCGAGGATCCGCAGAAGACCGTGACCGTGAACCGTGACATGACCCGACGCTAGAACTCCCGTGTTTCCGCCTCGTCGCGGCATGTTTCGGGGGCGTCACGAGAGCGCCGCCCAGCCGCGCGAGAACTCCACAGAATCGGTGATGAAGCGGGCTGTGACGGCCCGCAGGGCGACTTCGCGCGCCGAATCCGTGGAGTTTGCGCGCCGCCGCGGCCCGCACAGCGCCGCCGCGCACCACCCGCCACCCACCACCCGTCACCACCCCGAAACATCGCCCGATTAGGGTCGTCTTATGTCACTCCTGGTCACCCGTGCCCGCCTCATCACGGTTCCCGCCGGCACCGACGATCCCGGCTACATCGAAGACGGCTGGATGCTGGTCGGCGACGACGGCCGCATCGCTGCGATCGGCGCGGGTGAGCCCACGCCCGGGACAACGGCCGACGAGACCCTCGATGTCGCGGGCGCGTTCGTCGCGCCGGGCTTCGTCTCCAGCCACTCGCACCTGTTCACGAGCGGACTGCGCGGGCTGGGTGTCGAAGGCACCCTGTACGGCTGGTGCGACGCGATGCTCGGCACGACCGCGCACATGACCCCCGACCAGCTCTACTGGGCGACGCTGCACGGCTCGCTCGACTTCCTCTCCAACGGCGTGACGACGGCGTACAACTTCACCGACCCGCTGCAGGCGTGGGAGTCCATGGTCGACGGCAAGCGGACCGGCACGGCCGGGATGCGCCAGCTCGACTACCACTACCGTCAGGCCGACGGATGCCGGGACGCCGGCATCCGCTTCGTCGACGCGGCCGGGATGGACGTCACCGTCGGCACGGCGGACGAGGTCTTCGACCGATTCGCCGCCGAGGTCGCCCATACGCGCAGCCTCGACCCCGACTACGCGCTCGGCGCGTCGATCATGGGTCAGGTGCAGTGGTCGCCGCATCCGGCCGCCGCCGAGTTCGAGGTCGAGGCGATGCGCCGCTACGGAGTGACGAACCAGGCGCACTTCCTGGAGTCTCCCGAGGCGATCGAGCACCAGCAGTCCAAGTTCGCGCTGTACCGGGATGCCGGGGCGCTCGAGCTCGGGCTCATGTTCGGTCACTTCATCCAGACGACGACCGAGATCATCGAGCAGGCCGTCGCCGGCGGCGCGTCGATGTCGTGGCAGCCGGCATCCAACGGGCGCCTCGCTTCGGGCATCGCGCTCGTGCCCGAGATGCTCGAACTCGGGATGAAGGTCGGCGTCGGCCTCGACGAC
The DNA here is from genome assembly GCF_049661145.1 of Microbacterium sp. GTDB lineage: Bacteria > Actinomycetota > Actinomycetes > Actinomycetales > Microbacteriaceae > Microbacterium. The sequence continues at coordinate 6,403 of NZ_JBASZT010000407.1, read as the reverse complement.
CAGGCCTGCACCGACGTGAGCGACCCGTGGCAGAACATGCGCATGGGCATCTACATGCAGCGTGCCCGCACGAAGGACCCGCTGTCGATGATGCCCGAGACGATGCTGCGGCTGCACACGCTGGGCGGGGCCGAGATCATGGGCGTCGATGACCGCGTCGGGTCGCTCGAGGTGGGCAAGTTCGCGGACTTCGTCGTGGTCGACCCGCGGTCGCCCGACGTGGGGCCGCTGTGGCATCCGGTGCGGACGTACGTGCTGTCGATGAGCCCGCGGAACCTCAAGGCGGTCTACGTCGGCGGGGTGCTGGTGAACGCCGCGGGGGAGTCGACCAGCCCGCTCGCCGCGGAGGCGTCGGCGAAGGTGCACGAGCTGCCTGCCGCGGTCGTGCCGCTACGCGGCCACCCGCACTGATCGGGGCCGCCGCGTTTCGACTCGACGCTGCGCGCCTCGCTCAACGACCGGGCGGCTCTGTGCGCCCGTGCGCCCCGTGAGCGCAGCGAGTCGAAACGCGGCAGGGCGGGTCAGCGGGAGCCGACGACCATCCCCATGCGGTCGAGCGCGATGTTCTCCACGATCTGCACGATGTTGTAGAGCAGCAACGTGATGATCGTGATGATCGCGATCGAGGCCCACACCTGGTTGAACTGCGCCTGGGCATTGAACTTCATGATCGCGCCGCCGATTCCGGCGCCCGTCGACAGCCACTCCGCCAGCAGGGCACCGGTGACCGCTCCCGGCACCGAGACGCGCGCCGCCGCGAAGATCGACGGGAGCGCACCGGGCACGTTGACCTTGCGAAGCGTCATGAAGCGCCCGCCGCCGAACACGTGCACGACATCGAGGCTCTGCTGGCTCGCGCGGGTGAGCCCGAACAGCACGTTCGCGAGCGCGGGGAAGAGCACGACGATCGTGCCGATGACGGCGACGGATGCCGTGGTGCCGCGTCCCGTCATCAGGATGATGACGGGGGCGATCGACACCAGCGGAATGGTGCGCAGCAGCAGTACGAGCGGCATGACACCGGCTTCTACGGCTTTCGACAGGCTGAACAGGATCGCGAGGACGATCGCGACGATCATGCCGACGATGAAGCCGAGCCACGAGTCCCACAGCGTCTGCCCGACGAGCGAGAAGATCTGATCGCGGTTGGCTTCGGCCTGCGGCACCACGAACAGGAAGTTCCAGACGTCGATCGGACCCTTGGCGACGAACGGTGAGATGCCCGTGAGGCTCACGACCGCCTGCCACAGCAGCAGGAGGACGAGAATCGTGATGCCCGCGTTTCCGAGCGAGCGTCCCAGCGTCTTGCGGAACGCCTTGCGGCGGTCGGACTTGAGGCGAGCCTGCGCCGCGGCGTCCGCTGCGATCGCCTGCTGACGGGTCGCGTCGCCCATGCGGTCGGGTTCGGTGCTACGGGTGACGGTACGAGCGGACATCAGCTGGCCTTCCCCGCCACCCACGGGGTGACGAGCTTGATGACGAGGCCGAACAGGCCGTACGCCACGAGCGCGAACACGGCGCACAGCAGGAACACCGACCACACTCCTGCCGTGTCGAGCTGCCCCTGCAGGCGGATGAGGGTGGGGCCGACGCCCGCGCTGATGGATCCCAGGTACTCGCCGAGCACGGCGCCCAGGAACGCGGTCGGCACGGCGATCTGGAGAGCCGTCAGGATCGCCGGCAGTGCCGCGATCAGGCGCACCTTGCGCAGCTGGGTGAGCGGTCCACCTCCGTACACGCGCACGACGTCTAGGGAGGCCCGGTCGGCGGACTTGAAGCCGAGGATCGCGCCGACGACGGTCGTGAACACGCACACGAGCGCGGCGAGGAAGATTGCTGTCTTCGACGGGTCGCCCGGGTTGGGGGCTCCGCCGAGCACGACGATCGAGATGCCGCCGACGGCGACGATGGGGAGGCAGTACGTGACGACGGCGATCTGGGTGATGACCGTCTCCGTCCGGGGGAACACCAGCACGACGGTGGCGAGCAGCAACGCGATGACGTTTCCCCACAGATAGCCGATGCCGGCCGCCGTGATGGTGGGCTGGAACACGCTCCACGCGCCCGAGATGTTCCCCTGTACGAAGAGCCAGTCCACGACCTGCCACGGCGTGGGCACGGGTGTGAACGTGCCGTCGGCGGGTTTGACCAGCACGGCGAGCAGCCACCACAGCGCGACCAGGGACACGCCGCCGATGATGCTGGCGAGCCAGCCGGGGATGTGCACGCGCGTCATGCTCACGTCTCCGCTGCGTCGTGCCCGCCCCCGCCGAACAGCAGCTCGGAGGCACGGTCGACGAGGGCGTGGAACTCGGGCGTGCGCATCATCTCGGGGGTGCGCGGGCGCGGCAGGTCGATCTCGATGACCTCCTTGACGCGACCGGGGCGCGGCGCCATGACCGCGACCCGATCGGCGAGGAAGATCGCCTCGCTGATGCCGTGAGTGACGAGGAGCGTCGTTGCAGGCTTCTCGGTCCAGATGCGCAGCAGCTCGAGGTTGAGGTTCTGCCGCGTCATGTCGTCGAGCGCGCCGAAGGGCTCGTCGAGCAGCAGCACCGAGGGCTTGAGCACGAGGGCTCTCGCGATCGACGCGCGCTGGCGCATGCCTCCCGACAGCTGTGCGGGCTTCGCATTCGCGAAGTCGCCCAGACCCACCAACTCGATCAACTCGTCGACGTACTCCTTGTCGACCTTGCGGCCTGCGACCTCGAAGGGCAGCTCGATGTTCTTTCGGATGCTGCGCCACGGCAGCAGCGCGTGATCCTGGAAGGCGATGCCCAGCTCGCTCTTCGCGCGCAGCTGATCGGGCGTGTCGCCGTCCACGAGCGCCGTGCCCGACGAGGGGTGGTCGAGCGCCGCCAGGATGCGCAGGATCGTCGATTTGCCACAGCCCGAGGGTCCGAGCAGAGCCAGGAACGAACCCTTGTCGGTGTGCAGGTCGGTGTCCTGCAGGGCGAGCAACTGCTTGCCGCCCCGCAGAGCGAAGGACTTCGAGACTCCGGAGATCTGGATGCCGGTGCCGGAGGCAGCAGCCGGGGCACCGGCATCCATCGTGATCGTGTCACTCATCGTGATTGTCACTCAATCGTGAAGGTCGCTCACCGTGATTACGGCAGGTACTTCTTGAGGTCGGGGTTCTCGGCGTAGATCTCGTCGATGATCGTCGTGTCGAACAGCTGGTCGACCGTCAGCTCCCAGCCCGACGCCTTCAGCGACGCGAGCGTCTGCTCCTTCAGGTCGTCGGAGATCGTGAACAGACCGTTCGCCTGCGTGTCCTCGGTATCGATGAGCTTCGCCTGTGCTTCGACGCCGGCCTTGACCTTGGCCGGGTCGAGGTCTCCGAAGGTCGTCTCGCCAGAGGCCGCGGACTCCTTGTTGTACTTGATGACGGTGTCGACGGTGGTGTCGATCGGCTGGGTGAACGTGTCGGTCCAGCCCTTGATCTCGGCGATCAGGAACGCCTTGATGAGGTCCGGGTTCTCGGCCAGGTACTGGTCGGTCACGGTGTACGACTCGGCGACGTAGGGCAGGCCGTTGTCGGCGTAGGCGAGGTTCGTGGTCTCGTAGCCCTCCATCTCGACCGTCAGGGCCTCGTTGGTGAGGTACGCCATGAAACCGTCGACCTCACCCTTGATGAGGGGGGTCGGATCGAACTCGACCGGGACGATCGTGAGGTCGCTCTCGTCGATGTCGTTCGCGGCCAGCAACGCTTTGAACACGGAGGCGTTCGAATCCTGCACACCGATCTTCTTGCCGATGAGGTCCTCGGGCGTCGCGATGTCGCCGCCGTCCTTGAGGGAGAGGATCGTGAACGGGTTCTTCTGGAACGTCGTCGCGATGATCTTGAGGGGTGCCTGCTGCTCGGCGACGGCCGCGCCCACCGAGGCGGCATCGCTCAGGGCGAACTGCACGGTGTTCGAGAGGAGCTTTGCGACACCGGTGTCGGGGCCGGGGATGCCGGTCACGGTCGCGAACCCGGCTTCGTCGTAGTAGCCGTTCTCGTAGGCGTAGTACTCGCCGGCGAACTCCTCGTTCTTGATCCAGGAGTACTGGATGCTGACGTCGCCGAAGTCGGCGGACTCGCCGTCGCCGGATGACGACGAGGACGGGGTGCTCGACGAGCAGGCGGACAGGGCGAGCGCGGCGGTCGCCGCGAGCGCAAGGATGATTCCGCCGCGACGGCGGATGCTGTGACGTGTAGGCATCGGGTCTCCTAGAGGGCAAGGTGCTCTAGGACCCTAGATGCTTCAGGTTTCGAGAGCTTGTCCGGGCATGTTTCCGGATTGTGACGCGAGCCGCCAGACGCGGTCGCGGCTGAACGGCTGCTCGAACGGCCGTGGCGCCAATCCTCCTGTTCGGGGCGCCCGTATTCCCAATGCGCGGGCGATCGCGTTGCCGATCGCCGGAGCGACCGGGTTGTAGGGCGACTCGCTCATCGACTTCGCGCCGAATGGGCCGAGGGTGTCATTCGTGTCGGCGAAGTACACCTCGGTGTCGGGAACGTCGGCGAACTGGGGCACCCGGTAGGTACGGAACACGGGAGTCGTGAGGCGTCCGTCCGGCCCGACCATGACCTCTTCGTACAGGGCACTGCCGATCCCCTGTGCGACGCCGCCCTCGATCTGGCCGCGGCACTGCGCCGGATTCATGACGAACCCGGCATCCGCCGCGTGCACCGACTGCAGGATGCGGACAGAGCCGGTCTCTGGTTCCACCGCGACCCGCACGGCGTGGACATTGAACGCGAGCGAGCGCTGCTCGCCGAGCTCGGTGCCGTCGGCGGTGAGCTCGCCGTCCGCCGTCAACTCGGCGAATCCGACGGTGCGTGCCGGGGTATGTACGCCGATCGGCATGAGTTCCGCCTCGGATACGTCGGTGCCCGTGAGCGCGGCGGCACGCTCGCGCATGCGCCGCGCAAGCGTGAGGCACGCGGCGTGCAGCGCCTTGCCGGCGACGGTGGTCCCGGCCGAGGCGAAGGCGCCGGTGTCGTGACCGACGGCATCCGTATCGGCCGTCCAGAGCACAAGACGGTCGAAGGATGCCGCCAGGTCTGTGGCGGCGATCTGGCGCAGGACCGTCGTGGTGCCGTTGCCGAACTCCGCCGTGCCGGTGCGTAGCAGGTAGGTGCCGTCGGCGCGCAGCGTCGCCGACGTGTTCGCGACGTGGCCGAACGGCGCCATCGTGGCGATCATGGCGGCGGCCATGCCTTCGCCGACGAGCCATCCCTCGGGGGCGGCGACACCGTTGCCGCGCTGCAGCGCCTGTTGTGCGAGGTCGAGGCACTGATCGAAGCCGTAGCTGCCCCAGACGAGGTCGTCATGCCCCGGATCGTCGCCGGCGCGGATCGCGTTGATGCGGCGCAACTCGAACGGGTCGATGTCGAGACGTTCGGCGAGCATGTCCATCGCGGACTCGACCGCGAGGATGACCTGGCCGAGCCCGTAGCCGCGGAACGCGCCCGACGGGATGTTGTTCGTGTACACGACCTCGGCGTCCATGCGCTTGAGCGGGATGCGGTAGATCGTCGTCGACTCCGACAGGGCGTGGAACATGACGCCGCGGGAGTGGTTGCCGTACGCACCCGTGTCGCTCAGCAGGTCGAGCTGCATCGCGGTGAGGTGGCCCTCGGCATCCGCTCCGAGCGTGATCGAGACTCGCATCGGGTGGCGTACGGCGGCGCGGAAGAACTCGTCCGTCCGGGTGAACTCGTAGGCGACCGGCCTGCCCGTGCGCAGCACCGCGAGCGCGACGAGGTCTTCCGTGAAGATCTCCTGCTTGCCGCCGAAACCGCCGCCGACGCGCGCCGCGTGCACGCGGACGCCGCTCGGGTCGAGCTCGAAGATGCGGGCGATCTCGTCGCGGGTGAGGAACGGCACCTGCGTCGACGAGCGGATGACGAGGCGGCCGTCGTCGTCGAGCCAGCCGACCGAGCCGTGGGTCTCGAGCTGGGCGTGCGTGACGCGTGCCGTCTGCCACGTGCCGCTGACCGTGACGGCGCTGGCTTGCAACGCCGTGGCGACGTCGGGACCGGTGTGGAGGCCGACGATGACGTTGCGATCGGCCTCGTCGACGCGGTCCGCGGGGGTGCGGTCGGGGTGCAGCAGCGGGGCGCCGGGGCGGCGTGCCTCGTCGGGGTCGAAGACGGCGGGCAGCAGGTCGTAGTCGACACGGATGAGCGCGCACGCGGCATCCGCCGCTTCGGCCGTCTCGGCGACGACGGCTGCGACACGCTGACCCACGTGCCGAACCACCGTATCGAGCATGCGGGTGTCGTCGGGGTCGTCCTCGCGGTGCTCGTGCCGGGCGGTCGAGTAGCGGATGCCGGGGACGTCCTCGTGCGTGAACACGGCGACGACGCCGGCGAGAGCGCGCGCGGCCGCGGTGTCGATGCGCGTGATGCGGG
>NZ_JBASZT010000406.1:0-4744 GCF_049661145.1 Microbacterium sp. | reverse complement strand
CGTCGGGAGGGAGGGTTAGCCTCGATGTCATGAGTCCGGAGGCCTTCGCGCGCGTCGCCCCGGACCTCGCGGCCCGCATCGTCGCCGACTCCCGCGACCGCGTCGGGTGGATGCGGGCGCGCTCACGCGGCATCACGGCGACCGACGTGGCCCAGCTCACGAGCCACACCGCCATCGCCCGGGCCGCCGACGCGAAGCTCGGCGCCGGGCGCGGTTTCTCGGGCAACGCCTACACCGACCACGGCCGACGCCGCGAGCCCGAGATCGCCGCCTGGGTCGCGGCGACCCACGGCATCCAGCCATCCTCCGCCCTCTTCCACGCCGTCGTCGAGCAGCGGCACCTCGCAACCCCTGACGGCATCGCGGTCGACGCCGACGGCCGCGTCACCCTCGCCGAGATCAAGACGACCAACAAGACCTGGCGCTCCATTCCGCGCACCTACCTGCGTCAGGTGTGGTGGCAGCAGCACGTGCTCGGCGCCGAGCGAACGCTCGTCGTCTGGGAGGAGCACGACGGTTTCGTGCCCGTCGGCGACGAGCCGCGCTGCGCCTGGGTCGACCGCGACGAGCGCGAGATCACGCAGCTCGTGCGCCTGGCGACCGAGCTCATCGACGAGCTCTACCGCCGCACGACCCGGCAGCGGACCGCGGGAGCGCAGGCCGCGGCGCAGCTCGTCTCACGGACGACGGATGCCGCGGCATCCCGCCCCCGCGATTCCTTCCGCGCTCTGGCCCTCATCGACTGAGACCGTCCGCGAGGCGCGGGCAGGCGCCGCCCGTGCGTTGAGCGCCGCCCGTGCGTTGAGCGAGGCCCGTGCGTTGAGCGAGGCCAGCAGGGCCGAGCCGAAACGCCGCAACGCACGGGGACACTCGGGAATAGTTGACGCCCCTCAACGATTTACTCTATAGTTGACCGGTCTCAACGATTGATCCACGTCAACGTTTCCGCCATTCGGCACTGCAGCCCCAGAAGAATCTCTAGGAACCTCTATGTCTGAAACCCTCACCGCGCCCGCGGCGCCACGCATGAGCCAGCGGCAGGTGCTCGAAGCCCTGTCGGGGCTGCTGCTCGGCATGTTCGTGTCGATGCTCGCCTCGACCGTCGTCTCCACATCGCTGCCGGTCATCATCCATGACCTCGACGGCAACCAGGCGGCCTTCACCTGGGTCGTCACCGCGACCCTGCTGACCACCGCGATCTCGACCCCCATCTGGGGAAAGCTCGCCGATCTCACTAACCGCAAGCTGCTGTTCCAGCTCGCGATCTCGATCTTCGTGCTCGCCACCGCGGCAGCCGGGTTCTCGACCAACCCCGAGATGCTCATCACCTTCCGCGCCGTGCAGGGCATCGGCGCGGGCGGACTCGCCGCGCTCAGCCAGGTGCTCATGGCCGACATCATCAGCCCGCGCGAGCGCGGGCGCTACATGGGGCTGTTCGGCGCGGTCATGGCCGTCGCGACGATCGGCGGTCCGCTGCTCGGCGGCGTCATCACCGACGCGTGGGGCTGGCGCTGGAACTTCTTCGTCGCGTTGCCTTTCGCCGTGCTCGCGCTGATCCTCGTGCAGACGACCCTGCACGTTCCCGCCCGGCCGAAGAAGAAGACGTCGATCGACTACCTCGGCATCGTGCTGCTGTCGGTCGCGGTCTCGCTGCTGCTGATCTGGGTCACGAACGCCGGTACCGCCACGGCAGGGGACTGGTCGGACCTCGCCAACAACGACTGGTGGAGCCTGACGACAGTCCTCATGGTCGGCGGCGCGCTCGTCGCCGCGATCCTCTTCGTCATCGTCGAGCTCCGCTCCGCCGAGCCGCTCATTCCGCTGACGCTCTTCCGCAACCGCACGTTCACGCTGTCGGTCATCGCGTCGATCGCGACCGGCATCGCGATGTTCGGCGCCTCGGTCTTCCTCAGCCAGTACATGCAGCTCGCGCGCGGCGCGACGCCCACGCAGGCCGGCCTCATGACGATTCCGATGATCGGTGGTCTCCTACTGGCCTCGATCGGCGTCGGCGCTCTCGTCACGAAGTACGGCCGCTGGAAGCCGTACCTCATCGTCGGCTCGGTCCTCCTCATCGCCGGCTCGTACCTGCTGTCGACGATTCACTACGACACGGACTTCGTCCTCGTCTCGCTCTACATGTTCCTGCTCGGCGCCGGCGTCGGCATGACGATGCAGAACCTCGTGCTCGTCGTGCAGAACACGACCCCGCCCGAGCAGATCGGCGTCGCCAGCTCCGGCGTCACGTTCTTCCGGAGCCTCGGCGGCACGATCGGCGTCTCGGTCATGGGCGCCGCGCTCGCCGCCCGCGTCATCGACCTCGTCGCGGAGCGCAAGGACGACATCGCCGCGGCCATGGCGAGCCTCGGCGACAAGGCGCCGTACTGGGCCGAGCAGCTGCAGTCCGGATCGCTGCCCAAGGTCTCGGCGATGCCCGAAGCGCTGCGCGTCGTGTTCGAGGACATCTACGGCAGCGGCATCTCGCACTCCTTCCTCATCGCCGTCCCCTTCGCCATCATCTCGCTCGTGGCGATCGTGTTCCTGCCGAACAAGGCGCTCACCACGATGACGACCACCGAGCGGATGCGCGCCAGCGAAGCCGACCTCGCGACCGTCTCGGTGCCCGAGGCCATGGGCGTGCTCACGACGACGGGCTCGATGCGCGCCGTCGAGCAGCCGGATGCCGAGGCTGCCTCCGACCGCACCGACTCCCGCTAGGGTCGGACCCGATGAACGAGGACACCCGAGAGGCGCGCACCGAGTCACGCAGAGTGGCGGTGCGCGCCCTCGAGGGCGAGTTCAGCGCGCTGATCGCCCAGATGCGGCGCGTCCTGGCCGAGAACGCTCAGCGCGTGAGCCCAGGCATGCTCCCCGGGGCATATAAGGTCTTCACGACCATCGTGCGCCGCCAGCGCATCGCGCAGTCCGCGCTCGCCGATCTGCTGGTGGTGGACAAGGGGCAGCTCAGCAGGGCCGTCCGCGAGCTCGAGCAGCTCGGGCTGATCCGGCGTGAACCCGACCCGTCCGACCGCCGCGCCAGCATCCTCTCCCCCACCGAGCTAGGCATGGAGCGGCTCGAGGCGGCACGGGAACCGCAGGAGCGGACGCTTCTCGAGGTGCTCGACGACTGGCCGCTGGAGGAGATCCACAGCCTCACCCGACTGCTCCACGCGCTGACGTCGGGGGTCGTGCCGGGCCACGCATCGGATGAAGCCCACCTCGCCGGCGTCCGCTCTTCGCCGCCTCTTAGCGGGGCAGTGACCGCGCCGTAACACGACCGAGACAATCCCACGATTGACTGGTGTCACAGCGAACATCGCTGCCGATGCCGACTGCCAGCGGAAGGGGACGCCCATGGCCGTTCATCGATTCCCCCGCTTCCGGCCGCTGCACTCCGCGTCCGCCGAGGATGCCGCTCGGCAGGCCGTGCCGATCACGCCCGCCGAGATGCGTGCTGTGGTCTTCGACGGCGTCGGCGCCCCCGAGGTGCTGAGGGAGACGACGGTGCCGGTCCCGTCACCCGTGCTCAGCGAGCTGCTCGTGCGGGTGGTTGCGGCCGGCATCAACCCCATCGATGCGAAGACACGCGGCGGGTCGGGCGTGTCGGGTGCGCTCACGAGCTTCCCGAGCAGCCTCGGGTTCGACTTCAGCGGTGTCGTCGTGAAGGCGCCGTACGAGTCCCATCCCCTGACGCCCGGCACCGAGGTGTTCGGCATGGTGCCCTTCCCTCGTTCGGGTGGCACGTACGCCGAGTACGCCGTCGTGCCGAGCCTGTCGGTTGCGCGCAAGCCCGCTTCGCTGTCCCATGTCGCCGCTGCCGGTGTGCCGCTGGCCGCCCTCACGGCGTGGGGCCTGGTGGTCGAGACCGCCCACGCGCACGAGGGACAGCGGATGCTGATCCACGCCGGGTCCGGCGGAGTCGGTCATTTCGCCGTGCAGCTGGCCTCGTACTTCGGCGCGCGCGTGACGGCGACCGGCTCTGCGGCGAATCTGCCCTGGCTGCGTGAGCTCGGGGCATCCGTCGTCATCGACTACGCGACCACCCGCTTCGAAGACGTCTCGGGCGATGTGGACGTTGTGATCGACCTCATCGGCAACGTGCACGACGACACCGGGTCACGATCGCTGACAGTGCTGCGCCCCGGGGGTCTCTACGTGCTGGTGCCGACGGGAGGGTGGCCGGATTACGCCGAGGCGGCCGCGGCCGCCGGCATGCGCGCGACGTCGTACAAGGTCGTGCCGGACGGCGGCGTGCTGGCGACGATCGGCCGTCTGCTCGAGTCCGGCGCCATCCAGGTGTTCGTCGACCAGGTCTTCGACCTCGGCGAGGCGGCCGCCGCACACCGCGAGCTGGAAAAGGGCCACACGAGGGGAAAGATCGTCCTCTCGGTCGCCGATGCCTGACCGCTCCGCACGCCCGGCTGACCCGCTCTCCTCCACGTCGGCGGGTCTCGTCGTGGTTCCGCGCGCAATCACGCGGGTGCCGGGCGCGCCTGCGCTGGAAGTGGAGGAGTTCGGGACGGCGGACGCCTGCGGCGCCTGAGGTTCAGCCGCGAAGCACGCGCCGCCCCTCGGCGAGGATCTCGTCGGCAGTGGCGTCGAGCAGTTCCGAGCGCAGGTTCCACTGCTGCCAGTACAGCGGCACGGAGACCGGCTCGCCCCCGAGGTGCACGAGGGCCCCGCTGTCGAGCGCGGACTGCGACTGCAGCCGCGGCAGCAGCGCCCAGCCGAAGCCGAGCAGGGT
>NZ_JBASZT010000405.1:0-4237 GCF_049661145.1 Microbacterium sp. | reverse complement strand
CCGCGGGAGGGGCCGTCGTGTGGGGCCCCGACGCGGCGGGCGGGTACGCAGTGCGGCTGACGCTTCCGCTCCCGCCGCCGGAGCCCGAAGAGGCCGGTCCGTGAGCATCCGCGTGCTGATCGCAGACGATCAGGCCATGGTCCGGGCGGGGTTCGCCGCGCTGCTGGGCGCCGAGGCCGACTTCGAGGTCGTCGGGACGGCGTCGGACGGCGAGGAGGCCGTCGCGCTCGCGCAGGCGGTGAAGCCCGACGTCGTGCTGATGGATGTCCGGATGCCCGGCGTCGACGGGATCGAAGCCACCCGGCGGCTGATGGCCCTGCCCGCAGAGCGGGCGCACCCGCACGTGCTCATGCTGACGACCTTCGACATCGACGAGTACGTCTACGAGGCGATGCGTGCCGGTGCCAGTGGCTTTCTGCTGAAGGACTCCCCGCCCGCCGAGCTGGCCGCGGGAGTGCGGGTCGTCGCGCGCGGAGACGCGCTGCTGGACCCGGCCGTGACGCGGCGCGTGATCGAGCACTTCGTGCGCGCACGGGAGGCGGCGCCGGACCCCGTCGCGCTCCATGCGCTGACCCCGCGCGAGCGCGAGGTGCTCGTGCTCGTCGCGCGCGGGATGTCGAACCGCGAGATCGCCGGCGAGCTGGTGCTGGCCGAGCAGACGGTGAAGAGTCACGTCAGCAGGATCCTGACGAAGCTGCAGCTGCGGGACCGCGCCCAGGCCGTCGTCGCCGCCTACGAGTCCGGTCTCGTCGTGCCGAGCGAGTAGAAGACGAGGGCCCGCGCCCGGGGGCTCACGCGTCGAGCGCCGCGATCAGCGTCCGCGCCACGGCGTCGCTGGACTGCGGGTTCTGCCCGGAGATCAGGTTCCCGTCGACCACCACGTGCTCGGACCAGGGGGCGCCGTCCTCGACGAGTGCGCCGCGCTCGCGCAGCGCGTCGGCGACGAGCCACGGCGCGTTGGAGCCCAGGCCGCCCGTCAGCTCCTCCTCGTCGGTGAACACGGTGAGGCTGCGGCCGGCGAAGACGAGGGCGCCGTCGGCGTCCACCGCGCTGAGCAGTCCGGCCGGACCGTGGCAGAACGGGGCGATGAGTGTGCCGGCCGCGTCGGCCGCGCCGAGGATCGCGCCGAGGTCCGCATCGAAGGCGAGGTCGGCCATCGGCCCGTGACCGCCGGGCATCACGATCGCGTCGTAGTCCGCCGCCGCGACGGCATCCAGGGCCAGGGGCGCGCTCAGCTCGGCGGCGATCGAGGCGATGTAGGCGCGGAGGGCCTCGACCTTGAGCGGGTCGCCGACGACGTCGGCCGACAGCGAGCCGGGATCGACCGTCGGCGCCGCACCGCCGGGAGTGGCGATCGTGATCGTGTGCCCCGCGGCAGCGAGCTCGCGGTGCGCGACGACGAGCTCTTCGGCCCAGTAGCCGGTGGGGTGGGCCGTTCCATCCGCGAGGGTGAGGGCATCGGCCGCGGTCACGACCATCAGAATGTTCGACACGAGTCAGTCCTTTCGACAGACCCGATCATGACGCCCGGGCACGCCCGCCGCCCATCGGTATCCTGAAGGCATCCATCGGCGCATCGATGAGTGCCCGTCGATCACCGGATGAGCCGGCGCAGTTCCGCCGCGACGGCGCCGAGCGCCGGGTTCCGCTGAGCTTCCCGCCCGCGCGTCGCGAGGAAGATCGTGTTCAGCGGCGCGACCTGCGGGGTGTCCAGCGCGACGAGCGCGCCGGCGGCCAGGTCGTCGGCGATCAGATACGTCGGCAGGACCGACATGCCCAGCCCGGCGAGCACGACGGTGCGGATGCCGCGCAGGTCGGGGACGACGGCGACCAGGCGCATCCCGTCCGGCGCGCGGCCGAACACGCTGCGCCAGTAGCGCCGGACGATGGGGAGGTCTTCGGCGTAGGCGACGATCGGAACGTCCTCGAGCCCGGTGCCGAACCAGGTCGGCGCTGCGACGAGCACGAACTCCTCATCGTAGATCGGAGCGGCGGCCACACCGCGCCTGCGCGGCGGCACCGCACTCACGACGACGTCGACGGACCGGTCCACCAGCGCGTCCAGCAGGTCCTCGGCGAGTCCGAACCGGAGCCGCACGGGGGACCCGGCCGCGTCGATCAGCTGCGCGAGGTGGGGGATCACCATGGTCGAGAGCATCTCCGTCGCCCCGCCGACGATGACCGCGCGCGCCGGCGCGCCGCCCGCCCCGGGTGCGAGCGTCGCGTCCTCGATCGCGTCCAGATGACCGGCGACCTCCCGCGCGAGCTCGATCCCCTTCACCGTCGGTGAGACGCCGTCGCGATCGCGGTGGAACAGCGCGTAGCCGAGGGATGCCTCGAGCGCGCGGACATGGGCCGAGGCGGTCCCCTGCGACACCCCCAGCAGTGCCGCGCCGCGCGTCACGGAACCCGCGCGGTACACCGTGACGAAGGTGCGCAGCTGATCGAGGCTGGGGCGGGCCACCACAGGGCTCAGTCCGCGACGGGGAGCGCGACGTCGTGCAGCGCCGCGACGACGGGAGCCAGCTCGGGGCGGGATGCGGCGTCCTCGAGCGCGCGTTCGAGGGTCTCGTCGTGGATGGGGCGCGCGCGCTCGTAGAGCTCTCGCCCGGCCGGCGTGAGCTCCGTGTAGATCCCGCGCCGGTCGTCGGCGCAGAGCACCCGCGTGAGCAGCCCGCGGTCCTCCAGCCGGGTCACCAGACGGGTCGTCGCGCTTCCGCTCAGGGCCGTGGCCCGCGCCAGCTGCTGCATGCGCATGTGCCAGCCGTCCTGGCGGTCGAGCGCGTCGAGGACGGTGTACTCGACGACGGACAGGTCGACCGCGTCACCGAGGCTCCGCTCGAGCGCCGCCTCGAGCAATCCGTGCAGTGCGGCCAGGGTGCGCCACCCCTGCGCGCGTATCTCGACGGCGTCGTCCGCGATACCCATCCGGCATCCTCCCCCAATTGCTTGCTTGCGCGGGATAGTTGCGTGTGCAATCATTGCTCCCGCGTGTGCAATATCCAGCGCCTGCAACTACCCCTTCATCGTAACAGGAGAACCCCCATGCCACTGGGACTGCTCGCCCTCGCCGTCGGCGCGTTCGGGATCGGATTGACCGAGTTCGTGATCATGGGGCTGCTGCCGGAGATCGCCGCCGACTTCGCGGTCTCCGAGCCGGCCGCCGGATGGCTGATCTCGGGATACGCGCTGAGCGTCGTCGTCGGCGCCCTCGTGGTCACCGCGGCCACGACCCGGCTGCCCCGCAAGCCGGTGCTCCTGAGCCTCATGGTGCTGTTCATCGTCGGCAACCTGCTCACGGCGGTCGCCGACACGTACGGCGTCGCGATGCTCGGGCGGGTGGTCGCCGCCCTCTGCCACGGAGCGTTCTTCGGCATCGGCTCCGTCGTCGCGGCCTCGCTCGTCCCCGCGCAGCGCAAGGCCGGCGCGATCGCGATCATGTTCACCGGACTGACCGCCGCCAACGTGTTCGGCGTGCCGTTCGGCACCTTCCTCGGCCAGCAGCTCGGCTGGCGCTCCACGTTCTGGGCGATCGCCGCGATCGGCGTGGTCGCCGGCATCGGCATCGCCGCGCTGGTGCCGGCGTCGCACGGCGACGAGGCTCCGGTCAGCATCCGCCGCGAGCTCGCCGCGTTCCGGTCCGGGCAGGTCTGGCTCTCGCTCACGGTGACCGCCCTCGCCTTCGGCGGCATGTTCGGCGCGTTCACCTACATCGCCTACACGCTCACCGAGGTCGCCGGCTTCGCCACCGCGACCGTGCCGTGGCTGCTCGTGCTGTTCGGCGTCGGGCTGGTCATCGGCAACGGTCTCGGCGGACGGCTCGCCGACCGCTCGATCGACGGCACCCTCCTCTTCTTCATCGCCGCTCTCGTCGTCGTCCTGACGCTGTTCGCGCTGTTCGCGGGCTCCGCCGCCGCCACGATCGTCGCCCTGTTCCTCATGGGCGGCTTCGGGTTCGGCACCGTACCCGGGCTGCAGAGCCGCATCATGCATTACGCCGGCGCCGCGCCCACCCTCGCCTCCGGCGCCAACATCGGCGCCTTCAACATCGGCAACGCCCTCGGCGCCTGGGCCGGCGGCATCGGCATCGCCGCAGGCCTCGGCTACGCGTCCCCGATCTGGATCGGCGCGATCATCACCGCGGCGGCACTGGTCGTGATGGCCATCGCCGCCGCCGGCGCACGCCGCGCGGCGACCGTCCCGCCGGTCGCCGACGCCCTCGCCACCCACTGACCAC
>NZ_JBASZT010000404.1:0-7174 GCF_049661145.1 Microbacterium sp. | reverse complement strand
CCGCCGCAACGGTGGGCGCGGTGAGCGGGGCGGCCGCGATCGTGCTCGCCGCGCGCTCCTACCATGCGATGCTCGCGGAGCTGCGCGAACGCCTCGTCGCCCGCGCGATGACCCTCCCGCAATCCCTCGTGGAACGCGCCGGCACCGGCGATCTCGTCTCCCGATCCAGCGACGATGTGGCGCAGATCGCCGACGCCGCGCCCGCGATCATCCCCGCTTTCACGGCGACCGGGTTCACGATCGCCGTCACTCTGGCAGGGATGACCGCCATCGACCTCTGGTACGGCCTCGCCCTGGTCGTCGTCCTCCCGGTGTACGTCATCACGGTGCGCTGGTACCTGCGCACCGCCCCGCCCATCTACGCCGCCGAACGCGCCGCGATGAGCACCCGCGCCCAGCAACTCGTCGAGTCTCAGCGCGGCTACGACACCATCCTCGGATTCGGCCTCGGGACGCAGCGTCACGAGCGGGTGCTGACGGCATCCTGGACGGTCGCGGGACACTCCGTGCGGGCCACGACCGTGCAGAACATGTTCTTCGGACGCCTCCACGTCGGCGAATACCTCGGGCTCGCCGCGATCCTGGGCGTCGGATCTTTGCTGATCCACGCCGGCGAATCCACCGTCGGCGCGGCGACCGCCGCGGTGCTGCTGTTCCTGCGCCTATTCGGGCCCATCGGCGCTCTCCTGCTCGTCCTCGACACCCTCCAATCCGCCGCCGCCTCGCTGAACCGCATCGTCGGCGTCATCGCCATCCCCACCCCTGAGACCGAAGTCGTCAGCACCGGCGAGGCGGGACCTAACGGTGTCGCCCGGCTCTCCGGCGTGCGGTTCGGCTACGACCAGGATCGTGCCGTGCTCGACGGCATCGACCTGACCCTGACCCACGGGGAACGGGTCGCAGTGGTCGGAGCATCCGGGGCCGGCAAGACCACGCTCGCCGCGATCCTCGCCGGCACCCGCCACCCCGACGCCGGCACGGCGACCCGACCGGAGCGCACCGCGGTGATCACCCAGGAGGTGCATGTGTTCGCCGGCACGATCCGCGAGAACCTCACCCTCGCCGCCCCCAACGCCACAGACGACGAGCTCCGCCGCGCCCTCGACGCCACGGGCACCACAGGGCTCCTCCACCAGCTCCCCGACGGTCTCGGCACCTCCGTCGGCGCCGGCGGACACGAGCTCACCGCAGCGCAGGCGCAGCAGATCGCCCTGGCCCGGCTGCTACTCGCCGACCCGGAGTTGGCGATCCTGGACGAGGCCACCGCCGAAGCCGGCAGCGCCGACGCCGCGCGCCTCGACCGAGCCGCCACCGCCGCCACCGACGGACGAACCGCGGTCGTGATCGCCCACCGGCTCTCCCAAGCCGCCGCCTGCGACCGCATCCTGGTGATGGATGCCGGGCGCATCGTCGAAGAAGGCACCCATGACGATCTCGTCGTCGCCGACGGCGTGTACGCGCGGCTGTGGGAGGTCTGGAGCGACGGACGCGGTGTCGGTGGGGAGTGCGATTGAGATGGCAGGCGACTCGCAGGGTGGCACTTGGTGCCACACTGCGAGCGGGCGGTGTCAGCCAAACGGCGTTGGTGTCATCTGAACGCGTTCCCTGTCGGGGACATCCGCTTTGGCAGCGGCTGCCACGGCTCAGTCTGCGGTACCGCGGGGCACGATCCACTGGGACCGGAACCCAGGTTCGACGCCGGCGACCTGGTCGAAGTCGGCGTCATAGTGCACGACGCTCACTGGTCGTGCGGGGCTCGAATGGTGCAATGCCGTCGCGGCGATCTGCAGGTCACTGACGCCGACAGCGCGCCCGATTCGGGCCGTGAACAGCGCGGCCTGGATGCGCAGCGCGACCTCGATGATTCCGGGATGAGGAGGAAGGATGATCTTCGCGCGCGACTCGAGGTCGATGAGGCGTTGGTGATCGGCCGCGGAACGTGCCGAATAACCTGCCTCGAGCAGTGTCGGAAGGCACGTCGCGATCTCGCCCCTCTCGCGCAGGCGTTCCCAGGCAGAACGAACCGATGGCTTGGCAAGTCGCTGGATGACCGAGTTGTCAACGAGGAACAGCGTCACCGCTGAGCCGATCGGATGACCTCGGGATCTGCGAGGTCATCGACGGCGCCGGAGGTGATGAACTCGGCATAGTCGTCAAGCTCAAGGCGACGAACCATTCCTTCCAGCGCGGCGGCGACGACGCCCTTCTTCGTGGCGATACCCGAGAGCGCCTGCGCGCGTGCGAGCACGGTGTCGTCGATATCAATCAGAGTCTTGCTCATATGGCCACCCTTCTCGATATATCCGTTCCTAGTCCTGAGTATATATTCACCTGACGCCGCGCATGTCACAGCTGCCACCCCGATGTCACCTGCTGCCACCGAACGTGTCCAACTGCCAAATCCAGTGTCAACCCACATGACACCACACCCCTTGACACTCCGGCATCCGCTGCTCTAACGTACAACCAAATGGTTGTACAAATTGAGCTCAGCGACGAGGAGATCGACCGTGTGTTCCATGCCCTGGCGGCGGCGACGCGGCGCGACATCCTGCGGCGCACGATCGCGGCGGAGCAGTCGGTGTCCGCTCTCGCCGCGGCCTACGACGTCTCGTTCGCCGCGGTGCAGAAACACGTCGCGGTGCTCGAGGCGGCCGGACTCATCGTCAAGCGCGCCGAGGGACGCGAGCGGCTCGTCCGCGCGGACTCCGTCATGATCGCGCGCGCCCGCATCCTCCTCGCACGTTACGAAGAGCTC
Source organism: Microbacterium sp. (assembly GCF_049661145.1). Taxonomy (GTDB): domain Bacteria; phylum Actinomycetota; class Actinomycetes; order Actinomycetales; family Microbacteriaceae; genus Microbacterium. The sequence continues at coordinate 4,416 of NZ_JBASZT010000404.1, read as the reverse complement.
TGGCGCGCACGCATCGACCGCCTCGACGCCGTCCTCGCCGAGGACGACTGAACCCACTCCGCAGGACCCCCGCCCGCCCGGCCAAAGCCCACGAATCAAGGAGAAGAACCGATGCCCGTCACCTCCGTCACCACCGACCCCGAGGCGCTCACGATGACCCTCGTGGCCGACTTTCCGGCCCCCGTCGAGCGCCTCTGGGGCGCCTTCACAGACCCGCGCAAGCTCGAGCGCTTCTGGGGGCCTCCGGGGTATCCGGCGACGTTCGGCACCTACGATCTGCGGCCCGGCGGCGTCTCGCACTACTGGATGACGAGCCCGCAGGGGCAGCGCTTCCACGGCCGGTGGGACTTCGTCGAGGTCGAAGAGCCCCACCGCATCGTCGTGCTCGACTCCTTCGCCGACGCGGACGGCGAGGTCGACCCGTCGATTCCCACCGGACGCATGACCTTCCTCTTCGAGAGCACACCGGACGGGTCCCGCTTCACGGCGGTGTCGGCCTCGCCGACGGCAGAGGCGCTCGAGCAGGTGCTCGCGATGGGCCAGGCCGAGGGGATGCGGCAGTCGATCGACCAGCTCGACGCCGTGCTGCAGGACCTCCGTGCGTACGCGCAGGGCAAGGGCACGCGCACCGAACTGCTCGACGACCAGCACGTGCGCATCACCCGGCTCGTCGAGGGCCCACGCGACCTCGTCTGGCGCGCGCACCACGAGCCCGCCCTGCTGAAGCAGTGGCTCCTCGGCCCCGACGGCTGGCAGCTTATCGAGTGCGAGGTCGGCGACACCTACCGCTACGTCTGGCAGCAGGGTGAGGATGCCGCGACCCGCTTCGGCTTCGAGGGCGAGACGGTGCTGTCCGAGCCCGCGTGGCGCGCCGTCACCACCGAGCGGATGCTGGGGACCGACGGCCCGACCACCCTCAACGACCTGCAGCTGTACGAGGAGGACGGCGCGACCCTGCTGACGCTGCTGATCGAGTACCCCGACAAGGACACCCGCGACATGATCCTCGCCACCGGCATGACCGACGGCATGGAGACCTCGTACGCGCGGCTGGAGCAGGCCGTGCTCGCGCCCGCGTGACCGCGGCCTGACCCGCGGCATCCATCCCCTGCAACGCCGACGCGGGTCGACGACGCGACTCAGGTGGCGCAATCTGCGGGAACTGCTCGACCATTCCCGCAGAAGGCGCCACCTGAACGTCGCGCCAGGTCGGCCCAGCCGCCCGAACGTCGCGCCAGGACGAGTCAGTCGCCCGAATCAGTGCGGCGTGCGCGGCACGCGCTTGGGGCGGATCGCCGGCACATCGCCGACGATCGGTACCGCGGTGCGCCAGAGGACCGTCCCGTAGCGCGCGACGAGCCCGATCATGACGGTCAGCTTGTTGCGCGGGCCGAGCAGGCTCCCGATGTGCACGAACAGCCACACGAACCACCCCATCGCACCCGTGAGCGGGATGAGTGTCCGCAGCGGCGGGACGCGCTGCAGGATGCCGATGCGATGCAGCACCGGGAGGTTCGCGATCCCGGGCAGCTCGCCGATGGCCGCCCGACGTCCGATGATCGCCAATTGCCCCTTGTCGTAGTAGGAGAACGGCTCGGTCGGCTCGCCGGAGATCGTCCGGACGATCTGGCGCGCGATGTGCTGGCCGCCCTGGATCGCCGGTTGGGCGAGCTGGGGGAGGTCCTGCGGTGCGATCGCGACGTCACCGGCGGCGAACACCCCCGGCATCCCGACGACCTGGAGATCCTCGCCCACGCGGATCCGGTCGCCGTCGTCGAGGGGCAGATCCCATTCGCGCACCTCTTCGTGCGGCGCGACCCCGGTCGCCCAGATGGTCAGATCGCTCGGCAGCTCCGTGCCATCGGAGAGCACCACGGCATCCGGCCGCACCTCCTGCACTCCCGCACCGAGGCGCAGCTCCACACGCCGCCGCCGCAGCTGCGCCGCCGCGTACTCCCGGAGCTTCGGGATGAACGGCTTCAGGATCTCGCTGCGCTGCACGAGGGTGATGCGGAAGGCGTCGCCGTCGATCTCGGGGTACGCCGGCTCCAAACCCTGATCGCGCAGCTCGGCGAGGGCGCCCGCCATCTCCACGCCCGTCGGCCCGCCGCCGATCACGACCACCGACAGCCCGCGGTGGCGGCCGGGCTCGACCGCCGCGCGCTCCAGCCGCGTGAACAGCGCATCGCGGATCGCGATCGCCTGCGACCGCGAGTACACCGCGAAGGCGTTCTCCTTGGCGCCCGCGGTGCCGTGATACGACGTCGTGACCCCCGTCGCGAGGACGAGATAGTCGTAGGGAAGCGTTCGTCCGTCGAACAGGCGGATCCTGCGCGCCTCGGAATCGATCTCCATGAGATGCTCGTGCACGACGTCGAGGTTGGGTTGGCGTACCCGCAGACTCCGCAGGAAGTGCGTGACGTCGCCAGGATTCAGCCCGCCGGTCGCCACCTGATACAGCAGTGGCTGGAACGTGTTGTAGACGCGGCGGTCGATGAGCGTCACCCGCACGGGTGCGCTGCGCAGCGCACGGGCGGCCGAGACACCGGCGAACCCGCCCCCGACGATGACGACATGAGGCACAGGCATCCCCCCACGCTACCGTCGCCCGCGGCAGCGTCGTGGATCGCGGGGGTTTCCCGGGAGGTGGATGCCGAGTGGGACAATGAGGGCATGACCCCTCCCGCCGAGCACCACCTCGAGACCGCGCGGCTGCGCCGTAGCCCGCGATACGGGGTGTTCCTCGCCGCGGGGGCGGCCCTCGGCATCCTCGTCGCCCTGATCCTCACGTTCGCGTTCGACGGCACCGACGAGCCCAGCGCGGTGACGGGCGCCGCCTACTCCTCGGGCCAGGTCTTCGGATTCCTGTGCCTGTTCGGGATCCCCCTCGGGCTTGCGCTCGGCGGCGCCGTCGCGCTCATCCTGGACCGCACCGTCGGTCGCCGCACCCGCGACGTCCGCGTCGACGTCGCGGAGGTCGGCGGCTCCGATCCCGCGGATTCCTGAGTCGCCGGTCTACGCGATGTCGGCGATGACCGGCCCGATTGCGGCGTCGAAGGCCGCGATGTCGCCGCGGAGGCCGTCGGTCACCGCGATCGTCAGCGCCCCGATCCACCACACGCCGCGCTGGGTGAACGGCAGCACCTGCACGTTCAACTCGAACGAGTGCGCGCGCCGACCCACGGTGCGCTCGTGCTGGGCGATCGCGCTGGCGTAGGCGCGGTACGAGGCCCCGGTCCCGAGCCCCGCACGGTAGCGCTCGTGAGCCGCGCGCGCGAAAGCCAGGGCATCCGCACCGTGCGGAGCGATCGCGGCCTGCAGCTGGGTGAAGCCCTCGACCGGCAGCGCCACGAGCATGTCGAAGCCGTCGACGAGGTCCAGCGGCACCGGCGAGTGATTCGCCTGCGGCTCGACGGTCATGTCCCAGTACGCGCGCCACTGCCGCTCGAGCGTGGCGGTGTCGTCGTACTCACTCGTCGCGGAGGTCGGGGGAGCGCCGCGCAGCTGCGGCAGTTCCTGCGGAAAGCGGATGCCGAGCACTTGACGCAGGTACAGCGCCACAAGCACCGGGGGCCCTGCATCCTCACGCACGACCCACTCCGGTCCCGCCGCCGCTGCTGCCATGCCCACATCCTAGGCAACGGCGGCCCGCCGCCGCCCGCCCCGGTCTCGCCCGCCCCGCCACCCGCGACCCGCGACCCGCCACCCGCGACCCGCCACCCGCGAGAGAACAACTCCGCGCCGAGAGAACGGGTAGCACCCGTACCCTCGGCCGCCCGTTGTTCTCTCGTCCGGGAAGACGGGCGAGGCGGGCGAGGCGGGCAAGGCGGGGAGGACGGGCGAGACCGGGGCGAGCCGAGACGGCCGGACCGCCCGGTAGGCTGTTCGGGTGGCACAGGCCCCACAGAATCCCTACACCGAAGCCGGCGTCGACACTGCGGCAGGAGACCTCGCCGTCGAACTGATGAAGTCGGCCGTTCGTCGTACCCACGGACCCGAGGTGCTCGGCGGTGTCGGCGGCTTCGCCGGCCTGTTCGACGCCAGCGCGTTGCGCGCGTACTCGAAGCCGCTGCTCGCGACCAGCACCGACGGTGTCGGCACGAAGGTCGCGATCGCGCAGGCGATCGACAAGCACGACACGATCGGTCAGGACCTCGTCGGCATGGTCGTCGACGACATCGTCGTGGTGGGCGCCCGGCCCCTCTTCATGACGGACTACATCGCCTGCGGCAAGATCTTCCCCGAGCGCATCGCCGACATCGTCCGCGGCATCGCCGACGGGTGCACCGCCACCGGCACCGCTCTCGTCGGCGGCGAGACCGCCGAGCATCCGGGGCTCATCGGTATCGACGACTACGACGTCGCGGGCGCGGCGACCGGCGCCGTCGAAGCCGACCGCGTGCTCGGCGCCGACCG
>NZ_JBASZT010000403.1:0-49140 GCF_049661145.1 Microbacterium sp. | reverse complement strand
CCCCAGCACCGGCGCCGGCTCCCTCTCCTGCTGCAGCTCCCGCGCCGGCTCCGGCACCCGCGCCGACTCCCGCGCCTGCGGCCGCGGCGGACGACGAGGTCACGACCTATGTCACCCCATTGGTGCGACGTCTGGCGCAACAGCAGGGCATCGACCTGGCCACGGTCACCGGCACGGGGGTCGGCGGCCGTATCCGCAAGGAGGACGTCCTCAAAGCCGCCGAAGCCACCAAGGCCGGCCAGAGCGCTCCGGTTACCACTTCGGCGCCGGCCGCGCCGGCTGCCGTGGAGGTGTCGCCGTTGCGCGGCACGACCCAGCCGATGTCACGTCTGCGCAAGGTGCTCGCCGAGCGGGCCGTCGCTTCGATGCAGCAGACGGCGCAGCTGACAACGGTCGTCAAGGTGGATGTCACGAAGGTCGCGGGTTATCGCAGTGCGGTGCAGGCCGACTTCGTCGCCAAGACCGGAGGTAAGCTGTCGTTCCTTCCGTTCTTCGTGCTTGCCGCCGCCGAGGCCCTGCAGGCATACCCCGTCATCAACGCGACCGTCAACGGTACGGACATCGTGTACCCGGCGACCGAGAACATCTCGATCGCCGTCGACACCGAGCGTGGACTGCTCACGCCGGTGCTGAGAGACGCCGGCGGCAAGTCTCTCGCCGACATCTCGAAGGAGATCGCTGATCTCGCCGCGCGCACGCGCGACAACAAGCTGAAGCCCGACGAGTTGGCGGGCGGAACGTTCACGGTCACGAACACCGGTTCGCGCGGCGCGTTGTTCGACACCCCGGTCGTCTTCCTGCCGCAGTCGGCGATCCTGGGCACCGGTGCCGTCGTCAAGGAACCTGGCGTCGTGAGGGTCGACGGCGTCGACGCGATCGGCATCCGTTCCTACGTCTATCTCGCACTTTCCTACGATCACCGGATCGTCGACGGCGCCGACGCGGCGCGCTTCCTCGGGGCTGTCAAGACGCGACTCGAGACCGCACAGTTCGAGGCCAATCTGGGCGTCTGATCTGCAGGTCCACGGCTCAGGGCTGGTCCGCGAGGTCATAGACGTCGCGGACCAGCCCTTTTCCGTCGACCGTGACCAGCACGAGAACCTGTGATGGTCTGTCCGGTGCGTCGACGCGGTAGACCGCGACGCCGCCGTACTCATCCAGCAGCGTTGCGGTCCGGTCGGCCGCTCCACCGCTGGCGACTCCCGTCGGAACCGGCGTCGCGGGATCTTCGAGCACTTCGCAGATCGCCGGCGCTTCGCGCGCGCACGTGTCGAGCGCGGCAAGCGCACGCACTGCGGGTCCCGAAGACCCCTCACTCGGTGACGCGGTCGGTGTCGTCTCCGCGGTCGTCTCGACGGCGCCGGAGTCGTCGTCGATGTGCACATGGGGCGAGGATGCCGTGGCATCGGAGCTCTGCGGAACAACGGCTTCTGCCGGGTCCTCCTCATGCGGCAGAGCAAGTCCGCCCGCCACGGTGATCACACCGACCGCCGCGGCCACGATCAGCGGCGCGCGGCGCCGAGGCGGTCGCACCGTGCGATCTGCATGAGCGGGGCGCACCGCCGGGCGTCGCCGCGGCGGATCGGTGGGCCTTCTTCGCCGGCGCATGCCGGCGAACACGCTCGTCGCCGCCCCTGTCACCGAGCGCACGCCCTGAGCCGCGCGGTCGACGACATCGTCGTCGACGAACCGTGCGTACCACAGTGGTGTCGGCTTCGGGTGCGGGTCCGCAGCGCTGCTGAGCGAGCGGGCGCGCCTCGGCATCGGTTCGACGGCAGCCGGGGCGAGACGACGAATCAGCGGTGCCGGCTCGGCGGCGTCGAACAACAGATCCTCGCAGCGCTCGACATCGCGCTCGATGAGCGGGCCGGCAGACAGGGCGCGGACGACCTCGGCGAGGGCGTCGGCCAGTGGGCCTCGCGCGTCCTCGGCAAGCTCCGCCAGCACGGAGAGAGCAGTATCCACCCAGGGGGCAGCGCCGCCTGCAGCGAGGACGGGTCTGCCATCGGCATCCACCCACCACGTTCCGGTCTCGATGCCGACACTCTGCGCCGTCGTCGCCGCGCGCAGGATGCTGACGGCGATCGTGACCGCCTCCCCCGGGGTCGGCGGCACTCCAGCAACTCGGCGTGCCAGCGGAGCGTCGCACGGGAGCAGAAGAGCCATATGACCGCCGTCGACGCGCGCGATGTCGTGCGGTATCAGGATGTGGGAGTCCAAGGGCACCTGCCATACCTCCATCGGGAGAGCATCGACGCGGACCCAGACCATCGGTGGGTCGCCGGCGCGCAGGATGCCGGGGTAGGGCGCTTCATCGGGGCGCAGCCGCCGTAGGGCCGGAGGCGGTTCGATCGGAGACTGTGATGGGCTCATCCCCCGAGTGTGCGACGCGTGGGCACGCCGTGGTGGTGGATCGGCAAGAACTGTGGACAACCGTGCAGACTGCGGCCGTGTGCAGAAGGCGACGGACACCGCCATGCGGCATCGGCGGCGCCGGTAGGCTTGATGCCATGGCCTCCCGCAGTACCGCACCCGAGAAGCGTCCCGGCTTCTTCTCGCAGCTCCGCTCCCTGTACACCTTCACGAAGGCCGAGTTCTCGTGGCTGCCGTGGGTGCTCATCGCCGTGCTCCTGGTCGGCATCGGCATCGGCGTGGCCGTCGGGTTCCTGATCCCGCCCGTCGCGTTGTGGAGCATTGTTCTCTGGGGCGTGACCGGACTCATGTTCGGCCTGTTGGGCGCCATGATCTTGCTGACACGGCTGTCCACGCGCGCGATGTACATCAAGCTCGATGGTGTGCCGGGGGCAGCCGGTCACGTGCTGTCGACCTCGCTCGGCCGCAGTTGGGTGGCCTCCGACACGCCCGTGGGCGTGAATCCCAAGTCGCAGGACGCCGTGTACCGAGTTATCGGCCGTGGCGGTGTCGTGATCGTCGGAGAAGGCGCCCGCGGGCGGCTGACACGGCTCGTGAACGACGAGAAGATGAAAGTGCAGCGCGTCGCCTCGGGCGTACCGATCAACGTGTTGTATCTCGGCCACGGTGAGGGCGACGTACCGATCTCGAAGCTGGCAGGGACGATCAAGTCGCTGCCGAAGAAAGTCGATCGCGCGACCATGGCGGCCGTCGTCAAGCGTGTCGACTCGGTGTCGCAGTCGGTGACTTCGCTGCCGATCCCGAAGGGCATCGACCCTATGCGAGCCCGCGCCCCGCGCCCGCGGTAGTGCCCACCCGCGGCCGCGGACTCAGGAACGGACGAGAACTGTTCCTGCCCCCTTGTCGTGGAGGCCGCGCTGATCGGCATCCCAGATGACCGCCGGAATCACCAGGACGAGCAGCGTCGTTCGTACGATCGGGCGCCAAAGACCGACCCAGCCGCCGTCGAGCGGGCGTAGACGCAGGCCGACGAGGCGGTGCCCGGGACTGCCGCCGAGGGTCGGCAGAAAGAGTATCTGGACTGCGGAGAAGATCGCGAGAGTCGCAATCGAGTCGTAGGCGAAGAAGGCTACGGAGACGATCACCGCCGCGGCCCAGTCGATCGCAAGCGCCGCGATCCGCCGTCCCGGACGTGCGATGCTCCCGGGACCCGACTCGGGCATCCCCAGGCGCTCGCCAGGATAGCTGTGGTCGATAGCGTCCGCCGTCACCGGATCAGCCTACCCGCGGCGCCGTAACATCCCCGAAACACGAGCGATACTGCCGGGCAACCGGCCGCCGATAACTTCAATGGGAGCCTGGCCCCGTCAGGCGTGTTCCGCACCCGATCTTGGAGACTGCATGTTCAAAGATTCATCCGAGGTGCTCGCGTACATCAAGGACGAGGACGTCAAGTTCCTCGACATCCGTTTCACGGATCTGCCTGGTGTGCAGCAGCACTTCAACATCCCCGCTTCGACTGTCGACGAGGAGTTCTTCACGGTCGGCCAGCTGTTCGACGGCTCGTCGATCCGCGGCTTCGCCAACATCCACGAGTCGGATATGCAGCTCATCCCGGATGTCACGACGGCGTACCTCGATCAGTTCCGTGAGGCGAAGACCCTCATCATGATCTTCGACATCTACAACCCGCGCACGGGTGAGATCTACCACAAGGATCCGCGTCAGGTCGCCAAGAAGGCGATCAAGTACCTGGAGTCCACCGGCATCGCCGACACCGCGTTCTTCGCTCCCGAGGCAGAGTTCTACATCTTCGACGACGTCCGCTACGAGGTGAAGCAGAACTCCAGCTTCTACAGCGTCGACTCCGAGGAAGGCGCGTGGAACACCGGCCGCGTCGAAGAGGGCGGCAACCTCGCCAACAAGACCCCGTACAAGGGCGGCTACTTTCCCGTCAGCCCGGTCGACAAGACGGCGGACCTCCGCGACGACATCACGCTCAAGCTCATCGAGGCGGGATTCATCCTGGAGCGCTCGCACCACGAGGTGGGCACCGGTGGTCAGCAAGAGATCAACTACCGCTTCGACACGATGGTGCACGCGGCCGACGACATCCTGAAGTTCAAGTACATCGTCAAGAACGTTGCTGAGGCGTGGGGCAAGGTCGCTACCTTCATGCCCAAGCCGCTGTTCGGCGATAACGGCTCGGGCATGCACACGCACCAGTCGTTGTGGCTTGACGGCAAGCCGCTCTTCTATGACGAGAAGGGCTACGGCGGGCTCTCCGACGTCGCTCGCTGGTACATCGGCGGCCTGCTCGCCCACGCCCCGTCGGTGCTCGCCTTCACCAACCCGACGCTGAACTCGTACAAGCGTCTCGTGAAGGGCTACGAAGCACCGGTCAACCTCGTGTACTCGGCCGGCAACCGCTCCGCGGCCATCCGCATCCCGATCACCGGATCGAACCCGAAGGCCAAGCGCATCGAGTTCCGCGCGCCCGACGCCTCCGGCAACCCGTACCTCGCCTTCGCAGCGCAGATGATGGCAGGGCTGGACGGCATCAAGAACCGCATCGAGCCGCACGAGCCGGTCGACAAGGACCTCTACGAGCTGCCGCCTGAGGAAGCCAAGAACATCCCGCAGGTGCCGAACTCGCTGCTGGACTCGCTCGACGCGTTGCGTGCAGACAACGAGTTCCTGCTGGCGGGCGGCGTCTTCACGCCCGAGTTGATCGAGACCTGGATCGAGTACAAGATCGAGAACGAGATCAAGCCGCTCGCGGCGCGCCCCCACCCGTTCGAGTACGAGCTCTACTTCGGGGTCTGATACTCAGAAGCAGCAGAGAACCCCTCCCCTCCCCCGGTTTTCGCGGGAGCGGAGGGGTTCTCTCATGTCAAGGTGTCCGAAAACTCAGGCGGGGGTGTCCGAAAACTGTCCGAGAACCGCCTCGAAAGGCGGTTCGAGAGGGCCTGCGGCACGCCTTGCCCTCATCCACCCTCACTGGAAACGCCATGGCGCGCATAGGGCACGAGTGCCCAACAGCGATAGCAGCATCAGCCTCCCCGAACTTCTCACCGACCAGGCGCTGTCGGACTACCTCGGTGTCCCCGTCCGGACGCTGGAACGCTGGCGCAGCGAAGGCAACGGGCCCTCCTCTTGTGAGGTTCGGCCGCAGCCCGGCCCACAGGATCTCGCGTCAACCTGGCTCACCCGATGACCTCCGAGCCGTTCCTGGCCAGGACGAGCGCGGCGGCGCGGGCCAGATCTGCGCGCTCGGCGCGGGCCATGACCCAAGATACGAGCGGCTGCAGCAGCCGGTCGGCGCCCGTGAGGCCGATGCGGCGCTCAGTACGAAGTGCGCAGCGCCCGTCGTCGAGGGGGACGATGGCCCGGGTGCCGTGGGCATCGGTGCCGTCGACCGCCCGCCAGGCGAAGGAGCGCCCGGGGAGGACGTCATGCAGCTCGACCCGGGTGACGACGGTGCGTCCGAGCGTCTGCAGCTCCTCCACCGCCTGCGCTCCGTCGTGCACGATCCCGGGTGGGGTCTGCTCCATCCGGCTCACCGCGCGCCGCCACAGCGGGTCGTTCGCATAGTCGCCGAGCACCGCCCACGCGGCGTCCGCGGGCGCCTCGATGACGGCGCTCGCCCGAGTCAGGACCGTGGTCATGGTTCCTCCAGATTCGCATATATGATTCATGATGATACTATTTCTACGTGAACTATATGACGAATGGAGCCGATGCGCCAGACGATGTCACCGATCGCGCGGTCGCGCAGTGGCGGGCGCAGCGACCCGACCTCGACTTCTCCGCGATGGGGCCGCTCGCCCGTCTGGCGCGGCTCGCCATCTTCGGCGGACGACTCGTCGACCGCGTGTTCGAGACGGAAGGGCTCGACCGCGGCGACTTCAACGTGCTCGCAGGCCTGCGGCGCAGCGGCCCGCCCTACCGGCTCACCCCGTCCGAGCTCGCCGACGCGCTGCTGACCACCCGCGGTGCGATGACCAAGCGCGTGGACCGGCTCGAGGCGCTCGGTCTCGTCAAGCGCACCGCGAACGGCGCGGATCGACGCAGCCTTCACGTCGGCCTCACGGACGAAGGGCTGCGCCGGATCGACGCGCTCATCGTTCACCATGTCGAGAACGAGTCGCGACTACTCGCCGTCCTCGCCCCGCGCGAGGTCGCCGCGCTGGACTACGCACTGCGGAAGCTGCTGCACTCCATTGGCGACGGCGCCTGATCGAGAGTCGTAGAGTACGAATGCCGGAAGGGGACCGCCGATGCGCAGCAGCGAACTCGCCCGGCTCGGCGGCGTCACGGTGCGGGCACTGCGGCACTACCACCAGATCGGACTGCTCGACGAGCCGGAGCGGCGGGCGAACGGCTACCGCGAATACGGTCCCGAGCAGCTCGTCCGCGTGCTCCGCATCCGGCATCTCGCCGCACTCGGCATCCCACTCGACCACATGGGCACCCACCTCGACTCGACCGACGGCGACCGCGCGACACTGCTCGACGAGCTCGATGCCGGCTTCGCATCGGAGATCGAGCGACTCACCGCGCAGCGCCGACTCGTCGCGCAGCTGCGGGCGCAGGCCGGACCGCTCGACGCGCCACCGGAACTCGCGCCTTTCCTCGCCGCCCTCGCCGCCGCGGAATCCACCGACCTCGCCGCACTCGACCGGGACCGGGCCGTGCTGCTCGCCGGGCTTGCCGGGAACGCGCGGATGCCCGACCTGGTGCGACTCTACGAGCGCCTCGCCGCCCCGGACCTCGCAACGGCGACCGCGGAGCTCGGGGAGCGATTCGCGACGCTCGACCCCGAGGCGTCCGCCGCCGCCTCGGACGCACTCGTCGCCGACTTCGAGGCGGTCGTACTCCCCCTGATCGCCGACCTCGCGACCGCCGACCCACCACTCGACCTCGACGCGGTCGCGCCGGCGTTCCGGTCCCTCGCGGTCGGGGACCTGAACGCGGCGCAGCGGGCGGTCATGGACCGACTGGAGGCGTCGGCCGCGGCAGAGCACGCGCGAATCCGCGGCTCTTCGGCAACCGGGGCTTGACCCTGCCGCAGCGTCATAGTTTTCACTGGGGACATGCCGTTCCTCGCACTCGCCCTCCTCCTCGCGAGCATCCTGCTCGTCCGAGCCTTCGGGGTCGAGCGGGCGGACTATCGCCGCTTCGATCTCGCCGAGCGGGAGCCCCAGCGCCTCGACTTCTATCGCCGCTGGCTCCGCGACCTCGTCCTCGTCTACGGGGGTCTGAGCCTCGTCGGTCTGCTCGCGCTCTTCGTGCCGCAACTGCTCCGCGGGAACTGGGGCGGTCTACCGACGCTGCCGACGTTGGTCGCCGCATGGCCGGAACTCGATGCGATGCTCGTGGACGCGCAGGCCCGGGGGCCGTTCCCGTGGCTCCGCGGGGAGCACGGACCGCTCGGGCCGATTCTCATCGCCGCGGTCGGCGGGCTCATGCTCCTCGTGCTCTTCGCGGTGCTCATCCCGGTCGCACTCGGGCGAGTGGATGCGGATGCCGTGTACGCGGCGGAGGCGATGATCCCGCGGACACGCACCGAGACCCGGTACGGCGCGGCAATGTCCGTCGGCGCCGGCGTGCTCGAGGAGGCGCTGTTCCGTCTCGCCCTGCCCGGACTGCTCTACGCCGCGCTCGGGGATGCCTGGCTCGCCTTTCTCCTCGCCGGCGTCGTCTTCGCCCTGGTGCACGTGTATCAGGGGTGGGTCGGCACGCTCGCGGCCGGCAGCATCGGCATCATCTTCGCCGGGCTCTACGCGGTCACCGGCTCGATCCTGCTCGTCATGCTCATCCACGCGGTCATCGACGTGCGCTCGCTGGTGCTGACGCCGATGCTGCTGCGCCGCTCCGCAAGCCGACGGCCCGCGGCCATCCGGTCCATCGCCCAGCAGGACCGGTAGAACGACAGGAGACCCTGACCATGACCGGCACGTCGCCGCTCGCCATCGACCTCGACGCCATCCCGTGGACGGAGAACCCCGACGGGATCAAGTCCGCCACGCTCGAAAGGAGCCGACAGTCCGGCGAGCTCTTCAGCTGCGCCTCATTCATCGACCCCGACGCGCTCATCATCGCCCACTCTGCCGGCACCTTCCTCCGGGTTCCGGGCGGCGCGGTTCACGTCGACGGCGTCGACGAGAGGACACCGTCTGCATCGGCCCCGCGCTCGGCCCGTGGGGATCCGACTACGCGGCCGACAAGGAGAGAAATCGCACGTGTCGGTGACTCGGGTGATGGATGCCTCAGCGGGCGCGCCGCGCCACCGCCACTCCCCTTCAATCGGCCTCAACACCGACGGCATCGAATGCCCGCCGGTTAGTGACGATCTGCTGCTGGTGACCTGCGACCCAGCCCGCGAGGATGCGGATCGCCTCGCCGAGCGACACGCCCAGGTCGGTCACGGCGTACTCGACGCGCGGGGGGACTTCGGCGTAGATCGTGCGGGTGATGATGCCGTCGCGCTCCAGTGCGCGCAGGGTGACGGTGAGCATCCGGCGGGAGATGCCGGGGACGATGCGCAGCAACTCGGTGAAGCGGTGAGGGCGTTCGCCGAGGATGCCGATGACGAGCAGGCTCCACTTGTCGCCGACCCGCTCCAGCACGGAGCGGAACACGTCGGGGTCGTGGTCGTCGAGGCAAAGCTCGCTCATCGTCGGCAGGGACCGGATCAGTTGCTCGGACTGCTGCGCGCGGGTCATAGCGTCTCCTTGGGTCGGTCCCCGACCCGGTCGCGTGCTGGTTACCGCGGAGTGACCGGGGCTCGCTTGAAGTGACCAGTTACCGTAGCGTACACCAGTCACTATGAGTAACCACATCCTTGATCCAGACGCCTTCGAATTCGGGCTCGACACGCCTCTACACGTCACGGCGGATGCCGACGGGAACGACCTGCCCGGCGATCAGGTCATCCGCAACGCCATCGAGGAGGCCGTGCTCGCAGACTCGGTCGGCATCGACTCCTTCAACATCAGCGAGCACTACCGCGACAAGTTCATGGATTCTGCAGGCGCCGTCGTGCTCGCCGGGATCGCGACCCGCACCCACCGCATCCGGCTCGGCACCGCGGTGACGGTGCTCAGCACGCAAGACCCGGTGCGTCTGTTCACCGAGTTCTCGACCCTGGATGCGCTCTCGAGCGGGCGCGCGCAGATCGCGCTCGGCCGGGGCTCACTCACCGAGTCGTTCCCGCTGTTCGGCTACGACCTGCGCGACTACGAGACGCTCTTCGAGGAGAAGCTCGACCTGTTCACGAAGCTCATCCGCGAGCAGCCGGTCACCTGGGCGGGCACGGTGAGAACGCCTCTGGACGAGCAGTACGTCTATCCGCCGCTGCCCTCCGGCCACCTCCCGACCTGGATCGCCGTCGGCGGCAGCCCGCAGTCCGTCGTCCGCGCGGCTCGCTACGGCCTCCCCCTCATCCTCGCCGTGATCGCGGGCGACCCGATCCGCTTCGCCCCTTACGTCGACCTGTACCACCGCTCCCTGGCGCAGTTCGGGCAGGCGCGCCAGCCGGTCGGGATGCACTCGCACGGGTTCGTCGCCCGCACCGACGAGGAGGCCAAGGCCATCCAGTTCCCCTACTCCCGCGAGATGTGGGCCGGCGACGAGCGCCGCCCCGCGCCCTCGATGGGCTTCTTCGAGAACGAGGTGGAGCACGGAGCGCACTTCATCGGCTCCCCCGAGACGGTCGCGCAGAAGCTCGCGCACCACATCCGCGCCCTCCGCCTGGAACGCTTCGACCTCGCCTACGCCACCGGCCGCGTGCCCCACGAGCACCGGATGGCGACCATCGAGCTGTTCGGCCGCGAGGTCGTCCCCCGGGTGCGCGAGCTGCTGCACGAGAACCCCGCGGAGGTGCCCGCATGAACGTCGATCCGGCAGACATCGAGTTCGGGCTCAACTCCTTCGGCGAGGTCGCCACGGACGACGACGGCCGCATCCTCAGCGACGCCGAGACCGTCCGGCTCATCATCGAGGAGGCGGAACTGGCCGAGTCGGTCGGCGTCGACTCCTTCAGCGTCGGCGAGCACTACCGGGCCGGGATGGTCGACTCGGCGAACCACGTCATCCTCGCCGCGATCGCCGGCCGCACCTCGCGCATCCGGCTCGGCACCTCGGTCACGGTTCTCAGCACCCAGGACCCGGTGCGCCTCTACGCGGAGTCCGCCACCCTGGATGCCGCCTCCGACGGGCGGGCGCAGCTCATCGTCGGCCGCGCCTCCTCCGTCGAGTCGTTCCCGCTGTTCGGCTACGACCTGGCCGACTACGAGACGCTCTTCGAGGAGAAGCTCGACCTGCTCACCCGCCTCATGCGCGACCAGCCCGTCACCTGGGAGGGCACCGTCCGCTCCGCGCTCGACCAGCAGATCGTCGTACCGGGCATCGAGCCGGGCAGCATCCCCACCTGGGTCGGAGTCGGCGGCAGCCCGCAGTCCGTCATCCGCGCCGCCCGCTACGGCCTCCCGCTCATGCTCGCCATCATCGGCGGGCACCCCGGCCGCTTCGCCCCCTACGCCGACCTCTACCGCCGCAGCCTCCACGAGTTCGGCCACCCCGAGCTGCCCGTCGGCGAGCACTCCCTCGGACTGATCGCACCGACCGACGAGGAGGCCCGCGAGGCGCACTGGCCGCTCTGGCACCGCGTGATGACCACGATCGGCACCGAGCGCGGGTTCCCTGCTCCCACGCCCGAGCACTACCTCGCCGACACCCAGGGCGGGGCGCTCTTCGTCGGCGCGCCCGAGACCGTCGCCGCGCGGATCGCCGACGCGATCCGCACCCTCGGCCTTGGCCGCTTCGACCTCAAGTACGATCTCATGCACGCACCGCGCGCCCTGCGCGAGCGCACTATCAGGCTCCACGGCACGCACGTCATCCCGCGAGTCCGCGAACTGCTCGCGGAGGGCCGGCGATGAGCGCGCGGGAACGGCTCGGCATCGTCGGCGCGGGGAAGATCGGCACGACCATCGCCCGCGCCGCGTTGGACGCAGGGTACGACGTGATGCTGTCTGGCTCGGGCACAGTCGAACGCCTCGCGCTGACCGCGGAGATCCTCGCGCCCGGCGCGACGCCCGCCGTCACCGCCGATGTCGTCGGCCACGCCGAGCTGATCGTGCTGGCGGTGCCCACTCACCGCTTCCGCGAGCTGGACCGCACCCTGTTCGATGGCAAAGTGCTCATCGACACCATGAACTATTGGGAACCGATCGACGGGCACGACCCCGAGTTCGCCGCAGACCCCGCCGGATCGAGCCTCGTCGTCCAGCGATGGTTCAGCGGCGCATCGGTCGTGAAGAGCCTCAACCAGCTCGGCTATCACGAGTTCGACGAACTCCGCCGACCACACGGTCGCCCCGACCGCCTGGCTCAAGCGGTCTCCGGGAACGACGGCGAAGCACGCACCGCGGTGATGCAGCTCGTCGACCGACTCGGCTTCGACGCCATTGACGCCGGGCCGCTCACGGCGGCAACACCTCTCGGTACCGGCGGAGCAGCTTTCGGCATCGGGCTGAGTGCCGGTGCGCTCTCGCTCCTGCTCGCGGCATGATCGCAAGCACGCTTAGAACAGCGTCGGTGCGTCTGGCCTCGTTGGGGTCGAGAAGCCGAACGCCTCGACGGGGCTCAGCTCGAGCTGCGGAGAGCTGACGCGGAACCGCTGGAGCAGGACGGCCTTCGCCTCCGTCCCTGATGTGAGGTCGCACGATGCCCGCATCGCTTCGCTGTCGTCGATGGGGTCATCCAAGAAGCGATGCGGCGGTCGAGCATAGGGAGCTGTTCTCGCTGAGAGGGCGCGCCGCTACGCGTCGCGCCTCGACGCCGCCGCGATCAGCGCGAGCTCGTCGACGAAGGACTGCCAGCCGGCGAGGACCCCGGCCTGCTGTTCGGGCGAGAAGCCCGGGGTCTGCTGGGTGAAGTGCATCCGAGTGCCCTGGTCGATGGCGGTCAGTTCTACGACGATACGTGCGCGCTCCGGTTCCGCGGGGCGGTCGGTCAGCGTGAACACGAAACGCTCGTTCGGGGTGACCTCGAGGAACTCACCCGTCCAGTCGATCGTGCTGCCGTTCGGCAGCACCATCTGAGCAGTCCAGATCCGGCCAGGCTCAGCGACAAAGTCGAGGCTGTCGAGCGCCACCTGTACGTCCTTCCCGCCGAACCATCGAGCGAAGTGCTCCGGGGTCGTCCACGCAGCGAACACCGCTTCAGGTGGAGCGGCGAAGTCGCGATCTATCTCAATGCCTTCGGGGTTGATTCCGGTCATCGTGGTTCTTTCGTCGAGCGGGTGGAGAGGTGGGTGTCGAGAGCGTCGAAACTATCGGTCCAGAAGCCTTGGAAGTTGTCTATCCAGGCGGAGGCGGTCCGCAGCGGGCGGGCGTCCAAGGAGGCTGGTCGGTACTGTGCGTCGCGTCCACGATGGACGAGCCCCGCATTCTGCAGGACCCCGAGGTGCTTCGACACCGCGGCGAGTGTCATGTCGAACGGAGCTGCGAGGTCGCCGACCGTGGCGGATCCCTCGCAGAGACGAGCCAGCAGCGCCCTTCGCGTCGGGTCGGCGAGCGCGGCGAAGGTGCGACTCAGTTCGTCGGCCTGTGGCATTGGCGCTCCTCCTGCATTTTCTTGCTCAACCGATCAGAATTATACTGCTAGGTTGAATATGAGCTACAGACGCAAGTCGTCAAGATCGCTGGAGCTCCGCTCGCGCATGCTGGCACTGTCACCTCGATCCCCGTCGGGAGTACCGTTTCGACATGCAGACGCCGCCGGTGGTGCGTAACGTCGCCGTGGCTATCAGCGCGGCCGTCGTGACGTTGCTCGCTGCCGCGAGCCCCGCGATCCTGACCGGGTTCCCCCACACGCCGACGTCGAGTCTCTTCGTCGGTCCCGTCTTCGTTGCGGCCGCGACCTTCGCCGCAACCGCGAAAGCCCGCACTTTGGCATGGCTGTTCGGTCTCGCGGGCGCGATCTGGGTGGCCGTCGGCCTGGCGGTCGTCTTGCCGCCGCCCCTCGACAGTGTGGTGGAGCGCGCCGCTCTCGTTCCCTGCGCGCTGGTGATCGGGGCGGTGGGCGCGATCCCTACGGGAACGCTCGTGCGGAGATCGGCCCGGGTGACCTTCGCCGTCGCCGTCGCCATCGCCATCGTGTCCGGAACCGGTGCACTGTCCCTCGCCGTCGCGGGGATGGCGGCGACCGTCGTATTCACGCTCTCGCGCCGCGGAGAGTTCGTCGTCACGCTGTCGAAACTCACGTGGGCACTGGCTCTCGTGGTGGTGGATCTGGCGCGCCTCGCACCGCTGGTCCCCGTGTCTGTCGCGGCAGCGCTTTTCGACATCCTGCTCGTGATCGGCTCGATCATGTGCCTCCTGCTCCTCGAGCGCTACCGCATGCTGTGGGCTGCGTATCCGAGGATCACCGAGACCAACGCCGACGAATACGGTGCACGCCTTGCCCGCGCGCTCGACATCCCCGCCATCCGCGTCGTGCTGCCGACGCAGGCGGGCAGGTTGCTCGATGCCCGGGGGCGCATCGCACAGCCGATCACGGATGCCGTGGTCGTCGTCGATCGAGACGGTACGGACCTCGCCCACCTATCCCCCGGGGTGCTCGACGCCCCGGTGACGGTCGAAGCACTGCGCCCGGTGCTGCGCCGCGTGTCGGCCCTCGCTCGGTCACGGCACGACGCCAGGCGGGTCGCGGCCACACTTCGCCGTTCGCGGGCTCTGCTCTTGGAAGTCGCCGACCGGGAGCGTGCGGACCTCGACCGACTGCTGTCGACGACGGTCATCCCGCGTGTCCTTGCTGCGGCAGACCTCGCTCGCAGAGCGCAACGCTCCGATCTCGCCGATCACGGCGTGAGCGCGGCCGAATCGGTGCGGAGCGTATCCGAGTTGGTGCCGGAGGCCGCCACTCTTGCTGGGTTGCTCTCGGTGCTCGAGCGTCCCGGCGTCGAGGTCGAGGTTACGGGTGACGCGCCGCTCTCGCGGAGCGCAGCGCGCTCGCTGTGGTACTTCTGCAGCGAGGCGCTCGCGAATAGCGCCAAGCACTCGGGCGTCGCTACCGCCTGCGTGCGCGGCGAGTGCGAGGGCGACACAGTCGTCATCTCGGTCGCCGACGACGGTGTGGGCGGGGCGGACACGGCCGGCAGCGGCATCCGCGGGCTCTTCGATCGCGCGGCGGTTCTCGGAGGACGGGCGCGCATCGATAGCCGTGCGGGAGCGGGAACCGTTGTCGCGCTGGTGACGACGGCATCCGCCCTCTCGCGGGAACCCGCAACGTACTCTGCGGCCATCCCGGATGAGTCCGAGGTGCCCCGGCTCCTAGCCTCACGTGCATGAGCACACGAAGCAGATCCACGCTGGGCGTGGTCGTCATCGGATCAGCGATCTTCGCCCTCGCGGCTTGCGGACAACCGCTCGGCCGATCGGGAGCGACGGTCGACCCCGTCACCATCTCATCGACGTGGGGCAACGGTCCCGGCGGCATTGGCTCCGACGTCCTCGACGCGATCGTTGCATCAGATGCGGCGCCGGCCATCGTCGTGACGGCTCCGTCCGAGGATGGCCGCGCTCCCGTCGACGACTACGAAGGCGCGACGATAACGCTGCTGCAGGAGGGCGCCGTCGACTTCTCGGTCGTCCGGGCCGACAGACTCGTCCAGGCGGGCGCGAGTTCGCTCGCGCCGCTACAGGCGCCTCTCGTCGTGAAGGGCCCCGAGCATGCCACAGCCATCGCGGCAGATCCGGTGAGCGAAGACCTCATGTCCGGGCTTGACGAGATCGGCTTGGTCGGCGTCGCGCTTGTTCCGGGCGGAACCCGCCGCATCTTCGGTTACCGCGACCCCGTGCTCGGCCCCGAAGATTACGCAGGAGCAGTCTTCAATACCCGGACCGGAACGGGCGTCGATGACTTGTTCGCCGCGCTGGGCGCCACAACGGAGCATTCGACAGGAGACGAACGCACCAAGCGCGCAGCGTCGGGCGCATCCCGCGGCATCGAGGTGTCGCTTCAGCAGGCGGGGGCAGCAGACCTTCCCGCGGTCATGACGACGAACATCGACCTGTATACGAAGTTCGACGTCGTCGTCGTGCGTAAGGAGGTGTGGGAAGGTCTCACCTCAGCCCAGCAATCAGCCCTTTACGAAAAGGTGCAAGACGGGGCGACCACCGCACAGGACGAGCGGCCGACGGACGCCGAGGCGCTCGCGGGTTGGTGCGCCTCGCCTGGCGCGGGCACCGCGACGGCGACGGACGCGCAGGTCGCCGGGGTGCACGCTGCACTCCAGACCGTCGTCGACCGGATCTCGAAAGACCCGGACGCGAAGGCAGCGATCGCACGTATCAGCGCCCTCGCGCCCGCTGAAGAGCCGGCGGCGCTCAGCGGATGCGACGGGGTCTCGGAGAGTCCGACGGAACACTCCATCACACCGTCCGGCGATCAGACCGTGCTCGACGGGACGTGGCGCCTCGAGATCACGCTGGAGCCGCTACTGGCCGCCGGGATGTCGCGCAGCGAGGCACTCGCGAACGTGGGCGTGTGGACGTGGCGCGTCGAGAACGGGCGCGCGGTCGTGAACCAACCGCACGGCTCCGACTGCACAGTCCAGTTCGTCTTCGCGGATGACGAGTTCTCGATGGACTGGGGCGCGGAAGGAAACCAGGCGTGCTATGGAGCCGGCCGCGGGACATATCGACTCAATGGCAACCGGGCCTACCTCGACTTCACGGCCGAGCGTGACTACGACCCGTCCTGGGACGACGCGCTCTTTGCTGGCGGGTTGGTACGCATCGAATGATCCGTGCCCGTGCGCGCGTCGCGACGGTGAGGACGATACCCATCGCCTTCACCGTCGCGGCGTGCGCCGTGAGCCTCGCCGCGATCGGCGCACGGCCGACGGTGTCCATCAGCGTGTGGGTCGGCATCGGGACAGCGATCGTCGCACTCGTCACGGTTTCGGGTAGCCGGTCTTCTGCCACCGCAGCCTTGGCTCTTGCGGGCGCCGCGCTCACGTTGTCCGACGGAGGAATCGGCACGTCGCCGCAATGGGATGCGGGACTCTCGACGGCGCTCCCACCGATCGTGGTCGCCAGCGCGGCCAGCAGCATTTCGACGCGGCCGCGCCTCGCTCTCGCGCTCGCCTTCGTCGCGGCGATCCTCGGCGGCCCGGTCGCCGCTGTGCTCGAGGACCCGCTGGCACACCCGAACTGTGACTCGTGCGCGAGCAGTGCCTTCTCGCTGTGGCCCGATGCCGCCGCTTCCGTCCTGTGCGCAACGATCGGCGCCGGGGCTCTCGCCGGAGCGCTCTGCGGGCTCACTCTCGGTACCCGACGTGGGCGCGTGTTCGCGGGGCTCACCGCACTCGCCGCGGTCATCCTCTTGATCCCGAGCGCATCGGCAGTCCAGTGGGGCGCCTCCGTGGCGGCGCTGACCGCGTCGACGGCCGCCGTCGTACGCTTCGCGCAGAGCGCTCGCGCCCGACGGCGGCTCGCGCTCCTGTCCGCGAGCACCGGTGGCCGCAACACGAGTGGGGCGCTCCGCGCCGCGCTCGACGACCCCGCGCTGCGCATCATCTATCCGCAGCCCGATGGTACGTGGGCGGACGAGGCCGGAGCGATCACGCAGCCGCACGGGGCGGGGCGAAATCTGGAGAGCGAGGGCATGCTCGTCGCACGCATCGAAGGCGACAGCACCGACCGGATCGACACCGTCCTCACCCCCGAGTTGTTGGCCGGCCTCGAAGAAGGCCGGCTCAGCGCCGCGCTCGCCGCCGACATCGTCGAACTCCGCGCTTCTCGCCTCCGCGTGGTTCGTCACGCCGATGACGAGCGGCGCGCATCGGAGCGCGACCTGCACGACGGGTCGCAGCAGCATCTGCTGGCGTTCGGACTGGCTCTGCGCGCGGCGGCAGCAACGTCGACGCCGCCGCAAGCGCAGGGGATGTTGCAAGAGGCGGTCGCTGAGATCGAGGTGGCGCTGGGTGAGCTTCGGGAGGTGGCACACGGGCTGTACCCGCCGGTACTCACTGCCTCGGGCGTGGAGGCCGCAGCAAGCGATCTCGCGCGGCGGATGCGGGCGAGAGTGAGTTTCTCGAACTCGCTGCCTCGCTTCGCGCCGGTCGTCGAGCGCACGCTCTACCTCGCGATCGCGGCGGCGCTCACCTCTCACGAGGACATTGCAGTGGAAGGCACTGTCGACGGCGACGACGTGATGCTTCGGGTCATCACGCCTTACCCCCAGCCGTCGCCGATTCTGGTGGAGCGTGTCGCCGCCGTCGGTGGAATACTCGGCGCGTCCCCGTCGGGACAGACCCATGTGTGGACGGTGAGAATGCCATGCGCGTAGCCGTCGTTGATGATCAGTTCCTCACGCGGGAGGGGGTCATCGCCATCCTGCGGGCCGAGGTCACGCCGGACGTCACGGGATACCCGGACGGGTCGAGCTTCGTCGCGGCTCTCGCAGAGGAGACCTTTGATGTCGTGGTGTTGGATGTGCGGATGCCGCCGACCTTTACGATCGAGGGCGTCGAACTCGCCGGCTCGCTTCGGGCCACACATCCAGGCATCGGCATCCTGGTGCTTTCGCAGCACGCGGAGCTGGAGTTCGTCGAGAGTGTGCTGACGGGCAAGGACCGCGCGATCGGGTACATCCTGAAAGACTCCCTGCTCGGTGCTGACACGCTCAGCGCGTCGGTCCACCGCGTCGCCGCAGGCGAGATCGTCGTGGACCCCGTCGTCGTGCAGAAAGTGATCGAACGGCGTACCGAGACCCGCGACCCCCTCACGACGCGAGAGCGCGACGTCCTCGCGGCCGTGGCGGAGGGTCTCACCAACACCGGCATCTCGAAGAAGCTCTTCCTGTCAGAACGCACCGTCGAGTCCCATATCCAGCATCTGTTCGAGAAGCTCGGTCTCGCGGAGCACCCGCACTCCAACCGCCGGGTGCTCGCGGCCCTGCGCTACATGGACGACGGGCGCTAGATGCACCGTATGCCGCTGCCAGGCTGGAGCGACACGCCACTCACCCGTAGAAGAGCTTCTCGAAGACGCGGCGGGCGCGGCGCGCAGCGCGCAGCCACTCCTCCTCCACGAGCGTCGCCGAGCGGGGCGGGTGCTCCAGCAACCGGCCGATCCCGTCGAGCTTGCCGCGGTCGACGGGTAGGACGTCGCTCGTCTGCCCCGACAGCAGCGTGTTCGCCGAGCGCAGCCGGCTGGCCAGGCGCCACGCCTCTCGGAGACGTTCCGCGGCGGCATCCGGCACCAGCCCCGCCTCACGCGCGGCTTCGAGCGCGTGCAGCGTCGACGTGGTCCGCAGCGCCGGAATGCGGTGGGCGTGCGCATGCTGAAGCACCTGGACGAGCCACTCGACGTCGCTCAGTCCCCCCGGGCCGAGCTTCAGATGACGGGCGCGATCGATGCCCTGGGGCAACCGCTCGTTCTCAACGCGCGCCTTGATGCGCTTGATCTCGCGGAGGTCCTGCGTCGCGACCGCAGCGGGATAGCGGACATCGTCCGCGAGGGCGATGAACCGTTTGCTGAGCTTCACACTGCCCGCGACACCACGAGCGCGCAGCAATGCCTGCGCCTCCCAGGAGAGCGACCAGCGCCGGTAGTACTCGGCGTACGAGTCCAGCGACCGCACGAGCGGCCCGCTGCGGCCCTCCGGACGCAGGTCGGCGTCCAGGTCGAAGGGCACGCGCTGATCCTCGGAGTAGGTGCGGATGCCGGTGACCAGCCGCAGCGCCAGATCGTGGGCGCGCTGCGGGTCGACGCCGTTGGGGTCGTACACGTAGAGCACGTCGGCATCCGACCCGAAGCCGAGCTCTCTCCCACCGAAGCGACCCATCGCGATGATGGAGAAGTCGAGAGCGTTGTCCTCGGGCGGCACCACCTCCCGACGCACCGCCCGCAGGGTCGCCTGGATCGTGACCTCGCTGATGGTCGTCAGCCCCGCGGCCAGCTCATCGATCGTGAGCGTTCCGAGGATCGACCCGAACGCGAGCCGCAGCAGTTCACGGCGACGCAACGTCCGCACGGCTCGCATGGCGTCGCCGATCTCCTCGTGACGCGACTGAATGGCTCGTGCCTCCTTCTGCAGGAGCACTCCCCCGCGCGGCCTCAGGAGTTCGTCGGAGTCGAGCCAGGCCACCGACTCGGGGATCCACTCCATCAGCTCCCCGACATACCGCGATCCCGACAGCAGGCGCGTCAGCCGCTCCGCGGCACCCGAGGAGTCGCGGAGCATCCGCAGGAACCATGGCGTGTCGCCGAGACGCTCGCTGATGCGGCGGAAAGCGATGAGTCCGTAGTCGGGATCGACACCGTCGGCGAACCAGCGGATCATGACGGGCATGAGGTGGCGCTGGATCGTCGCCTTGCGACTGAGGCCTCCGGTGAGCGCGCCGATGTGGCGCAGCGCTCCGGCGGGATCACGGAACCCGATCGCCGCGAGGCGGTCGTGCGCCTGCGCCGCCGTCAGCTGGAATTCGTCGGAGGTCAGCGCCGCCACGGCCGACAGCAGCGGGCGGTAGAACAGGCGGACGTGGATTTCGCGGACCTCACGCTTGATGCCCTCCCACAGCCGCCAGATCCCCTCGCCGCTATCGGCGAGGTGGGAAGCCCGTGCCAGTACCCGCTGCCCATCGGAGTCGGACGGCATGAGGTGGGTCCGCCGTAGGTCGCGCAGCTGCACGCGGTGTTCCAGCACCCGCAGAACCCGGTAGTCGCGCGCGAACGCGGCGGCATCACCTCTCCCGATGTATCCCGCGGCGACCAGTGCGTCGAGCGCGTCAAGGGTGCCGCGCTGCCGGATCGTGTCGTCACTTCGCCCGTGCACGAGCTGCAACAGCTGCACGGTGAACTCGATGTCGCGGATGCCGCCCGGTCCGAGCTTCAGTTGATACGGCACATCCGCAGCTGGGATGTGGTCGGTGACGCGTTCGCGCATGCGCTGCACGCTGTCGACGAAGTTCTCCCGGGCCGCACTCGTCCACACTTTCGGCTGGACAGCCGCAATATATGCCTCGCCAAGAATGCGATCGCCCGCGAGCGGTCGTGCTTTGAGCAGGGCCTGGAACTCCCAGCTCTTCGCCCAGCGCTCGTAGTAAGACAGGTGGGAATCGAGACTGCGCACGAGCGCGCCCTGCTTGCCTTCAGGACGGAGGTTGGCGTCGACCTCCCACAGCGGAGGCTCGATCTCCATGCTCGAGATGCCGCGCATGGTCTGCACCGCCAGCCGCGTCGCGATATCGATGACGCGACTCTCCCCGAGTTGCGCCGTGAGCTCGTCGGTACCGCCGCCCACGAAGATGACGTCCACATCGCTGACGTAGTTGAGCTCGCGGGCACCGGTCTTGCCCATGCCGATGATCGCGAGTCGCGTGTCCGCGACCTGCGCACGCGGGAACAGCCCGATTCCCGGGCCTCCGGCCGCGACCCGGGTTCGCGCCACGCACAGCGAAGCCTCGAGTGCGGCGCCGGCGGCATCGGCCAGTGCCGCGGCGACCTCCGCCAACACCGCCACCGGGTCAAGGGCGCCGAGGTCGTGGGCCGCGATCCGGGCGAGCATCCGGCGATAGCGCACCCGGAGGGCGACCCACGCGCTCTCGTCGCCGATGGAGGCGAAATCGTCGGCATCCGCGCCCACCGCGTCTCGGAGTTCATCACGCAGTTCGTCCGCCGTGGGCAACGGCATATCGGGAGGCGCAACGTGCGCGAGCTCGGCGGGATGCCGCAGGTAGAAGTCACCGAAGCCCTTCGACGCGCCCAGCAGCAGCCACAGCGTCTCACCCGTGCGGCGGAGCGTCGCGGCTACCGCGCGCGCGTCGCGGCGGGCGACCCGTACGAGCGCGGTCAGTGCCGCGTCGGGGTCGGCGGCGCGCTCGGCACCGGTCAGCAACTCCTCACGCGGAAGCGAGACCAACTCGGCGAGCTCGGCCACCAGCCGGTCAGCCTCGCCGAGTTCGCTGAAGCCGTCGCGCGCCAGCACGGTCCGGAAGGACGTGCGTTCGCTCGCGCTCATTGCGACTAGAGCATCTCCAGGTTGCTCTTCAGCTCGAAGGGTGTGACTTGGGACCGGTACTCCTGCCATTCGCGGCGCTTGTTCAGCAGCACGTAGTTGAAGACCTGCTCCCCGAGCGTCTCGGCTACCAGCTCTGAGTCCTCCATGGCTTCCAGTGCTTGGTCGAGGCTCGCAGGCAGTTGCTCGTAACCGAGCGCCCGACGTTCCGCGTCGGTGAGCGACCACACGTTGTCCTCGGCCTCGGGCGGAAGCTCGTATCCCTCTTCAATGCCCTTGAGTCCGGCCGCCAATACCAGCGCGAAGGCGAGGTAGGGGTTCGCGGCGGAGTCCAGCGCGCGGTATTCGACCCTCGTGGATTGACCCTTGTTCGGCTTGTACATCGGCACGCGGACGAGTGCAGAGCGGTTGTTGTGCCCCCAGCAGATGAAGCTCGGCGCTTCGTCGCCGCCCCACAGACGCTTGTACGAGTTGACGAACTGGTTGGTCACCGCCACGATCTCGTTGGCGTGGGTCAACAGACCCGCGATGAACTGGCGACCGGTCTGCGACAGCTGGTACTGCGCACCCTCCTCGTAGAACGCGTTGACATCCCCTTCGAACAGCGACATGTGCGTGTGCATACCACTGCCCGGGTGGCCGCTCAGCGGCTTCGGCATGAACGTCGCATAAACGCCCTGCTCGATCGCGACCTCCTTGACGACCGTGCGGAACGTCATGATGTTGTCGGCCGTGGCGAGCGCGTCCGCGTAGCGCAGGTCGATCTCGTTCTGTCCCGGGCCGCCCTCGTGATGGCTGTACTCGACCGAGATGCCGAGATCCTCCAGCATCCGCACGCTCCGCCGCCGGAAGTCGTGCGCGGTGCCGCCCGGCACGTTGTCGAAGTAACCAGCCGAGTCCACCGGCTCAGGGCCATCGGGACCGAAAGAGGAGGACTTCAGCAGATAGAACTCCACTTCCGGGTGTGTGTAGAACGTGAACCCGGCATCCGCCGCCTTGGCGAGCGTGCGCTTGAGGACGTGCCGCGGGTCGGCAACGGCGGGCTGACCGTCGGGCGTCGTGATATCGCAGAACATGCGCGCGGTCGGGTCGATCTCACCGCGCCACGGCAACACCTGGAACGTCGTGGGGTCGGGGTGGGCCAGCAGGTCCGATTCGTATGAGCGCGTGAGCCCCTCGATGGCAGAACCGTCGAAGCCGAGCCCCTCGGTGAAAGCGCCCTCCACCTCTGCGGGTGCAATCGCGACGGACTTCAATGTGCCGATCACGTCGGTGAACCAGAGGCGTACGAACTTCACCCCCCGCTCTTCGATCGTGCGCAGTACGAAGTCACGCTGCTTGTCCATCGCGTCCTCTCACCAGCGGCCTCGCCGGGAAGCCGAGTCGAAGACCAGACTATCGGTCCTCCTCGGCATCCTCCTCCGCCCACGCGCGCGAGCGCTCGGCGATCACCTGCAGCGCCTTCGCCGCCTCTTCCGCAGTGTCGAACGGACCCGCCCGGTCCGGCGCAGGGGATTCGAAACCGCGCTCGACCTCGCCGGTCTTCAGGTTGTACCAGAACTTGTCTTCGCCACTCGACATCGCGAGGCTCCTTCCGAGAACTGTCGGTCCGATCCTAACGAGCCGGACGCGTCGGCTGGGTAGGCTAGAAGCATGACGACGAAGGCGACCCGTGCGGTCGGAGTGGACATCGGCGGCACCGGCATCAAGGGGGCATTGGTCGATCTGCAGGAGGGCAAGCTTCTCAGTGACCGGGTGAAGGTCAAGACCCCGGCCGGCGCCGAGCCCGACGACGTGCTGGCGGCCGTTCGCAGCGTGCTGGACACGCTCGGGGTGACCGACGACGCCGTGCCCCTGGGCGTCGCCTTCCCGGCGATCGTGAAGAATGGGCGCACCCTGTCGGCCGCGAACGTCGCCGACACGTGGATCGGGTTCGAGGCGGAGAAGTTCTTCGAGGATGGACTCGGGAGAGAGATCCACTTCGCGAACGATGCCGATGTCGCCGGCGTCGCGGAGGCACGCTACGGAGCGGCGCGCGGGGCGGACGGCCTCGTGCTGTTGACGACACTCGGAACCGGGATCGGTACCGCGATGCTGCACAACGGCATCCTGATCCCCAACGCCGAACTGGGCCATCTGCAGCGCGCCAACGAGGCCAGCGACTTCGAGGCGTGGACGGCCTATTCCGCCGTCGAGCGCGAGCGGCTGGACTGGCCGACATGGGTCGCACGCCTGCAGGTGTACTACAGCCACCTCGAGTTCTTGCTGAGCCCGGATCTGTTCGTCGTGGGCGGTGGCGTATCGAAGCACTCCGACGAGTTCCTGCCGCTGCTGAAGCTGAACACCCCGATCGTCCCCGCCGTCCACCGCAACAACGCCGGAATCATCGGTTCGGCGGCGCTCGCGCTCGCGCAGGAGACCGGCACCGACGCCGGAGGCGTCGCGCAGGATCTGGTCGACACGACCAGCTGACGACGGAGGCGAATGGGCCGGCCTGTACGCCGGGTTCTGTCTCAGAGCCTCGACACGGAGGTCGAGGTCCCGTGGACGGTCATCTCTCTCGGCGACACGTTGCCGTGCCGCTCCAGCGGCCTACCCGGGGACTCGGCGGGCGGCGTCGGCATCCCCTGTCTGGCCTTGCTCCGGGCGAGGTTTACCCTGCGGGCCGTGTCACCACGCCCCCGGTGGTCTCTTACACCACCCTTTCACCCTTACCCCGGCTGAGCCGGGGCGGTCTGCTCTCTGTGGCACTGTCTCGCGGATCGCTCCGGGTGGGTGTTACCCACCGCCCTGCCCTGTGGAGCCCGGACGTTCCTCGGTGCGGGCATGCCCGCAACGCGACCGTCCAGCCGACCCATTCGCATCACGATTGTAGCGATCGGCGGGATGCTGTTGGTCACCCCTACTTGGAGGCGTCGACGGCGATGCGCAGATCCAGCGGGAAGTCGAGAGGAAACTCACCGAACAGCAGCGTCCCCGCGCGCGCAGCGCTGTTGCGGACCGCGCGCGCGACGGCATCCGCGTGGTCGGCGGGAGTGTGGACGATGATCTCGTCGTGCAGAAAGAACGCGAGATGCGCCCGGGCGCCGAAGACCGGTCCGGATGCCGGGGCCCGCGCCGCCGCGTCGACGGTCGGCATTGCGGCAAGCCGCCCCCGCAGGTCGGCGAGCCACGCAAGCGCCCACTCCGCCGCCGTACCCTGCACGACGAAGTTGCGTGTGAACCGGCCGCGGTCACGCGCCGACCGGCGGGCGTGCGTGCGGTCGGAATCCGTCGCGTCGGGCTCGCCCGCGGCCGCCTGGATCTGATGCCACCTCGCATCCGCAGGAGGGGAGGAACGTCCGAGCCAGGTCGTCACTACCCCACCCTGCTCGCCGATGGCCGCGGCGGCGTCCACGAGCGCCATGGCCCGCGGGTAAGCGCGGCGCAGCGCCGGCACGAGACGCCCGCTGTCGCCAGTGGTCGCGCCGTACATCGCACCGAGCAGCGCGATCTTGGCCTCCTGCCGCGTCGAGACGACGCCGCTGCCGACGATCCCCTCGTAGAGGTCGCGGCCGCGTGCGGCCTGTGCGAGCGCGGTATCGCCGGACATCGCAGCGAGCACTCGGGGCTCCAGCTGCGCGACATCGGCGACCACCAGCATCCAGCCTTCGTCGGCACGCACCGCCGGTCGCAACTGCCGCGGGAGTTGGAGCGCTCCTCCCCCGGACGACGCCCACCGTCCGGTGACGACACCGCCCGGCACATATACAGGGCGGAATCTCCCCTCGGCGGCCCACTCGTCCAGCCACGCCCACCCGTTGGCGCTCAACAGCCGGGTGAGCTTCTTGTATTCGAGCAGCGGAGCGATGACCGGGTGATCGTACTCGGCGAGCTCCCATCTGTTCGTGGACTGTGCCAGCACGCCGACGCGATGCAGGCTCCGCAGCAGCTTCGGCTGTGAGTCCAGGCTCGCCGCCGGATCGCCGAGGGCCAGGCGCACGACCTCGGCGAGCTCCCGCACCCGGGCTGGGGCTGCGCCGGGGGCGGGACGCGGTCCCAGCGCCTCGTGGAGGAGCATCTCGTGGACCTCTCGACTCCAGGGCACACCTGCCGCGTGCAGTTCCACGGCCAGCAGGGCTCCCGCCGACTCCGCCGCCAGCAGCAGCCGCAGCCGCACGCGCTCCGGCGCAGCTTCGATCGCACGCTGCTGCCGCACGAACTCGGCGAGAACCGCATCGGGGTCGTCCGGCACGCCGCGCACCGCGTCGTCCACGTCGAAGAGTGCGGGAGTGGATGCGGCCGGAGGCTCCGCTGACGACGCATCCCAGTCGATCGCCTTGCGAAGCGCCGCCGCGTTCGATTCGGGGACGAGAGTACTCCCCCGCAGCAGAGCGTGTCCCAGACGCAGATCCCAGCAGCGGGTCACGATGTGCCCGGTGGCGAGAATGCTTGGATACCAGCGTGTCGTGTCGCTCCACACCCACCTCACGTCGGGTCCCGCGGTGGCGACGACCGCGCCGAGTTCCGCCGTCGAACAGCGCTCTCGCATGAGCACGCCGAGGTCATCACCGACGGTGAGAAGCACAGCGTCATCGCCCTCGCGGGCCAGCAGCCGCCGATGTGTCGGCGCGGCGGCACGCGCCGCGCCGGGTGGGATCACAGTCCGGATTCGTCGGTGCGCACGAGGATGCAGCCGCATTCCGGACACATGACGACGTCGTCCTCGGTGGCCTGGCGCAGAGCGTTCAGATCGGTGCCGGCGAGCACCATGTGGCATCCCTCGCATGTGCGCCGGCGCAACAGCCCCGCTCCGACGCCCCGCGCGGCGAGGCGCTCATACAGGGCCAGCAGGTCTGCCGGGACCCGGCTTGCGACGGCGGCGCGATCCCGCGTGGCGCCTTCCCAGGTCGCGGTAGCGGCGGCCACGGCATCCTTGCCCTCGGCGCTCAGCCTCGCGCCTTCGGCATTCGTTTCGGCGATCGCCGCCTCCTGCGCGGCGACAGCAGCATCCGCGTTCTCGAGTCGTTCCATGATCTCGAGCTGCGTGTCTTCGAGGTCGCTCTTGCGCCCCGCGAGCGCGGCGAGCTCGCGCTCGAGACCTTGCGCCTCCTTGACGTTGGAGGTTGCCGCGAGCCGCTCGTTGTCGCGCGCGGCTCGGGCATCGACGAGAGAGACATCGGACTCGAGACGAGCAAGCTCGACGCGGGCATCGTCGCGGGCACCCAGGAGTGTCGTGAGTTCGGCCGACTGCGTCTGCCGCTGCGTCAGCAGAGCCTGCACGCGAGCGGTCTGCTCAGGGTTGCGACGTGCGTGGTCTGCGCGGCTGATCGCGGCATCGAGGCTCGCAAGCTCGAGCACGAGCAGCTGGTCAGCGTGGCTGGACTTCACGCCACCAACCTATCGCGCCTGCCCTGGCAGAGGATGGTGGGCTGGGGCTCGTAGACTGTAGGGCGCACGGGCCTTTAGCTCAGCTGGTAGAGCGCCACGTTTACACCGTGGATGTCGTCGGTTCGAACCCGGCAGGGCCCACCACGTGAAGCCCAGGTCATCCCGGCGACCAGGCTCGACCAGTACCCCGAGGTCGGCTTGTCGCTGCAGACCGTAGATGCGAGGCTTGAGATCGCCTCGAACTGCAGAGGAGACGTCCATGAGCGATGCAGCGCCGTTCTCCGGCCCCGGCTACCCTGTTGCGGGCGTCCGAGTCATTCCGAGGGGACGCGCGACGTACCGCTCGGAACCCGAGGCCGATTCCACGCCGGTCAGACATCTCGCGGGGTACGAGCCATTCTCGGCCTTGTGCCGCGTCTCGGGAGTGAACCCTCGGGATCTCGCGTCCGACGTCGCGCGTATTGGCGACTTTGTGCGACAACGGCGGGAAGCGATCCGGTCAGGTGGTTTGGAGGAAGCCGCGGCCACGTTCCTGGGCAACGTGCTCGTGGGTCTTCGCGAAGATGCCGCCTGGACGAGATACGGCGACGAGTTCCCGAGCGCTGGCACCGAGCAACGACACTACGAGGTTCTTCTCCTTCTCGACCTCCTGATGGACTCCGACGACGCCACGTATCGAACGTGCCTGGACATGATCGAAGAGTGGGGCCGGTCGTAGCCGGGCCCACCCCGTCCCGATACAAGACGCTCTCGTCTGTGCACGAGGTCACTCGCACCTGGAGTGATCTACTCGGCGTATTGCAGGTCGGCGAGTGTGATGCGGTCGCCATCGGTGGTGAAAGTGTAGTCCGCGGCCCATCCATCCGAACCCGCCGGCGCCCAGTGGACCCGGATGCGCTGCGTGGCCGGGTCGATGTCGGCGACGTCGTCGACTCGGAGGGTACCGCCGATGACCTCGCTGTCCGCCCAGGTGCGGATCGCGTCGGCGCCCGTGACGCGCCTGCTGACGTCGACGATTGCTGCGTCGGCGGTGAAGGAGTCCACGAGAGCTTCGAGGTCGCCGCTATTGACCGCGTCGATGTACCGTTGCGCGGCCGTCGAGACGGATGCGCCCTGCTCCGGCGATGCGGTGGTGCTCGGGGAGGCGGCGGGCGGAGGGGAGGCCTCGGACGTGCCCGCGGGGTCGCCAGCCCCGCTCGCGCACCCGGTGAACGCGAGTGCGGTGAGTACGACGAAGGTGGGACCGAGCAGTGCGGTGGGGAGTCTCATGTCGATGCCTTTCGGGTGTCGAAGTCGGTGGAGCGTGACAGCGACTCCCACGCACGAAGCTCCTGCTCCACGTCGTGGAGGTGGCCGGTGATACCGTCGACCGCGTCATTGCCGAGGGGCAGCCGAAGCGGCACGCGGTCGCTGTCGATGGCGGTGAGCACGGCCGCGGCCGCGCGTGTGGGGTCACCGGGCTGCGTGCCGTCGATGCCCGTGATGTAGGCGCGGGTCGGGCCGACGGTGTCGGCATAGGCGTCGATCGGAGTGCTCTCGCCAAGACTGCCTCCAGAGAAACCGGTCCGGAACGCTCCGGGTTCGACGATGAGCACGTCGATGCCCAGCAGCCCCACTTCGAGCGCCAACGCTTCGGAGTAACCCTCCAGGGCGAACTTCGTCGCCGCGTAGGACGAGAATCCCGCAGCCGCGACCTGCCCGCCGTACGACGACATTTGTACGATCACGCCGGTACCGCGCTCGCGCATCCCGGGCAGCACGGCTCGGATGAGCGTCGCCGGACCGAAAAAGTGCAGCTCGAAGAGCGAGCGCAGGTCCTCATCGGTCGTCTCCTCGGCGGCGCCGACGTGGCCTCGCCCAGCGTTGTTCACGAGCACATCAATCCGCCCGTAGCGCGCCTCGACATCCCGGATGGCGGCCTGCGCCGCGGCAGGGTCGGTGACGTCCAGCGGGATCGCCTCCACCCGGTCGGGGGTGTCGGCGACGAGCTGCTGGAGCGCCCCGGTGTTCCGGGCGGTGGCGATGACGACGTCTCCCGCGGCGATCGCCGCGACGGCGAGAGCATGACCGAATCCGCTCGACGCGCCCGTGATGAACCACACGCGGGGGCTTCCGCCCGCACCCGACTGGTCGCTCATTGCGCCCTTCCCTCCGCTCGTTGTGCCGAACATGCTTCCAGCGTGCGCGGGATGACACGCTGCGTCCAAGACACGCTGTCATTACCATCAGCTATGGACGTTCACCTTCGAGACCTGAGGTACTTCCTCGCGGTCGCGGAGCGGCTGCACTTCACGCGAGCTGCCGAAGACCTCTACATCAGTCAGCCGGCACTGTCGAAGCAGATCCGCACGCTCGAGTCCCAGCTGGGTGTCCCGCTGTTCGTACGATCCGGAAAGACCGTGACGTTGACGCCCGCAGGGCTGGATCTCCTCCCCGAGGCGCAGCGCACCGTCGCCGCGTGGTCCGAGGCGGAGCGAGCGCTCGATCGTGGAAGAGAGGATCGCGACAACTCCCTCGTGATCGGCTTCAGCACCGGCCTCGGCCGCGGAATCGTGCCCGCGCTCCGCGCGCGTCTGGGTGCCCTCGCCCCCCGGCTCACCCTGTCGCTCCACCAGGTGAGCTGGTCCGACCCCACCGGCGGCTTACGATCCGACGCCGCCGCACCGACGGACGCCGCGTTCGTCTGGCTCCCGATCCCGGCAGGTCTGGGACTCGACTCAATGGTCGTTGCCACCGAACCCCGCCTGGTGGCGCTCCACTCCGACCATCCCCTCGCGACAAGGCCCGAGGTCGCCTTCCGGGACCTCCTGGACGAACCGTTCATCGCGCTCCCGCACGCCAGCGGCGCCCTCCGTGAGCACTGGCTCGCCCTCGACGCGCGCGACGAGCATCCCGTGATCATCGGCGCCGAGGCAGCGAGCACCGAAGAGACTGTCGAGGCGCTCGCCGCGGGGCTCGGGGTATGCCTCATCGCAGCCGGCAACGCCCCACTCATCGCACGAGACGGTGTCACGGTCCGCCCGGTCACCGGGGTCACCCCCAGCCGGCTCGCTCTCGTCTGGCGCGACGACGACACCCGATGGAGCATCACACAACTGCGGCTGGCACTCCGTCAGGTGCTGGAGGTGTCGTCGCCGCGGCATCCGGACCAGAGTCACGAGCGTGGGTGAACCAACTCGGCGCGGATACCGTGCGTCTTCACGCGATCGTGGAAACCGGACACACCACCGGGAAGATCGTCGTCACCTCGGACTAGCGCTTTCGGATTCGACAGGCTGACGGAGGATGGTTCGGAGCTTGTCCGGAGGCACCGCGCGGAAGTCGCTGAAGTAGATCTCGTGGTGCTTGCCCGCCGGGCGGAGGCCGTTCTCGGGGATGAACTCGTGGTGCATCCGCGCCAGGACGGGTGCCTCGTCCTCGAACGAGCCGACGTGGAGGGTCTGCGCGCTGCGGCCTTCGGAGAGCAACTGGAGGCGGACGTCGCCGAGCCGCGTCGGGGCCTTCTTCGTTCCGGCCCGCGCGACGGCCCTCTCGAACATGTCCTGGTCGATCCAGTCGGGGACCATCAGCATCATTGTCCAGTCCCAGCGCGACTTGTCGAGCCGACCGGTGAACGAGCCCATGTCGTCCGCCCACCACAACCCTTCCAACGGCGGGACGACGTAGTCGCGTCCGAGCTCGCGTTTGCTGCCGAACTTGAGCTTGTAAGCGACGGGGTACAGCGCAGCCAGCGCATCCGCGAAGGTGGACGACGTGTTGGGATCGCCGTGTCCGTCAACCATGACGTACTGCATGTCGGGGACGACGATGATTTCGAATCGGCCCCGCGGAGCGCGGTAGGTGTCGAGAGTCTTCTTGAAGTCGAGCTTGTCAGTCATCGGAAACCCCTCGCATGCCGCTCATGGAAACGCCGCTTGTGTCAGCCGAGTATCCCAGGCTGGAAGGTGCGACTTCGTCGCTGTCGGTCTGCTCGAGGATGCCGGCGAGCGCGGTCCTGGCGCTCATCTCGGCGGGCCCGTGACCCCGGGATATGACTAGGCTGAGGGCGGTGCGTTGTACCCGCCGTACAAAAGGCCGAGCCCGTCCGAAGCCCCGTCCTGGCATGATCTGCCAGATGAAGAAAGGTCTCCCGTGACTGTCAACGATCAGGATCCGTACTCCCAGGGCCCGCAGGACAGCGATCCCGAAGAGACCCATGAGTGGCAGGAATCGCTGCAACAGCTCGTCGACAGCAAGGGCGCCGGACGCGGCCGCGAGATCATGCTGAGCCTTCTGCAGACGTCGCACGAACTGCAGCTGAACGTGCCGCAGGTTCCCACCACCGACTACATCAACACGATCGCGCCCGAGAACGAACCCGCCTTCCCCGGTGACGAGGAGCTCGAGCGCCGCTACCGCCGGTGGATCAGGTGGAACGCCGCACTCACCGTGCACCGCGCGCAGCGGCCCGGGATCGGCGTCGGCGGCCACATCTCCACCTACGCGTCGTCCGCGTCGCTGTACGAAGTCGGGTTCAACCACTTCTTCCACGGTCTCGACAACCCCAGCGGGGGTGACCAGGTCTTCATCCAAGGCCACGCCTCTCCCGGCATCTACGCGCGCTCGTTCCTCGAGGGGCGTCTGTCGGCCGATCAACTCGACGGCTTCCGTCAGGAGAAGTCGAAGGCATCGCTCGGCATCCCTTCGTACCCCCATCCCCGCCTCATGCCCGAATACTGGCAGTTCCCGACCGTCTCGATGGGCCTCGGCCCCATCAACGCGATCTACCAGGCGATGACGAACAAGTACCTCACCAATCGCGGCATCAAGGACCTGTCGAGCGCCCGCGTCTGGGCCTTCCTCGGCGACGGTGAGATGGACGAGGTCGAATCGCGCGGCCAGCTGCAGGTCGCCGCCAACGAGGGCCTCGACAACCTGACCTTCGTCGTCAACTGCAACCTGCAGCGGCTCGACGGCCCGGTCCGCGGCAACGGCAAGATCATCCAGGAGCTCGAAGCCTTCTTCCGCGGTGCCGGCTGGAACGTCATCAAGGTCGTCTGGGGCCGTGGCTGGGACTCGCTGCTCGAGAAGGATGCCGACGGCGCCCTGGTCCGCCTCATGAACACGACGCCGGACGGCGACTTCCAGACGTACCGCGCCGAGGACGGCAAGTTCATCCGCGACCACTTCTTCGCCCGTGACGAGCGCACCGCCGCGATGGTTGCGGACTGGTCCGACAACGACATCTGGGGCAAGCTCCGCCGCGGTGGCCTCGACTACCAGAAGCTGTACGCCGCCTACAAGGCCGCGACCGAGCACAAGGGCCAGCCCACCGTCATCCTCGCCAAGACCATCAAGGGCTATGGCCTCGGGCACCACTTCGAGGGCCGCAACGCGACCCACCAGATGAAGAAGATGACCCTCGACGACCTCAAGCACTTCCGCGACTCCATGCGCATCCCGGTGACCGACGCGCAGCTCGAGGAGAACCCGTACGAGGCCCCGTACTACCACCCCGGCATGGCGGACGAGACGATCCAGTACATGGTCGAACGTCGGCGCGCCCTCGGCGGGTTCCTGCCGGAGCGCCGTACGCACCACGTTCCCATTTCCCTTCCCGACGACAGCGCCTACGCGCTGCCGAAGAAGGGCTCAGGAACGCAGGAGGTCGCCACGACGATGGCCTTCGTCCGCTTGCTGAAGGACCTGCTGCGCTCGAAGGACTTCGGTCACCGGATCGTCCCGATCATCCCCGACGAGGCCCGCACGTTCGGCCTCGACGCCTTCTTCCCGACGGCGAAGATCTACAACCCGAACGGCCAGAACTACACGTCGGTCGACCGTGAACTGCTCCTGGCCTACAAGGAGAGCCCGCAGGGTCAGATCCTGCACGTCGGCATCAACGAGGCCGGTGCCGTCGCGGCGTTCACCGGCACCGGCACGTCGTACGCAACGCACGGCGAACCACTGATCCCCGTGTACATCTTCTACTCGATGTTCGGCTTCCAGCGCACCGGCGACGCGCAGTGGGCGGCGGGCGATCAGATGGCGCGCGGCTTCATCATGGGCGCGACCGCGGGGCGCACGACGCTGACCGGGGAAGGACTGCAACACGCCGACGGCCACTCGCACCTGCTGGCCTCGACCAACCCTGCGACGGTGTCGTACGACCCGGCCTACGGCTACGAGATCGCGCACATCGTCCGTTCCGGCCTGGACCGCATGTACGGCGGCAACCATCCCGACCCGAATGTCATGTACTACATCACGCTCTACAACGAGCCGCTCGTG
Organism: Microbacterium sp.; assembly: GCF_049661145.1. Taxonomy (GTDB): domain Bacteria; phylum Actinomycetota; class Actinomycetes; order Actinomycetales; family Microbacteriaceae; genus Microbacterium. The sequence continues at coordinate 16,092 of NZ_JBASZT010000403.1, read as the reverse complement.
CAGCCGGCCGAGCCGGAGGGCGTCGACGTCGAGGGCATCGTTCGCGGCATCCACCGGATCTCCGAAGGTCACTTCGCAGAGGGCCAGAGCGACGGGAATCGCGCCCAGCTGCTCGCGTCGGGGGTGGGAGTGCCGTGGGCGCTCGAGGCGCAGCATTTGCTGCGCGAGGACTGGGGCATCGCCGCGGACGTGTGGTCGGTCACGAGTTGGACGGAGTTGCGTCGCGACGGCCTCGCCGCAGACGAGCACAACTTCCTCAACCCGCTCGCCGAGCCGCGTACGGCGTACCTCACCGAGAAGCTGCGCGACACTGCGGGGCCCGTCATCGCGGTGAGCGACTTCATGCACGCCGTGCAGGACCAGATCCGTCCCTGGGTGCCGCACCGCTTCGCCACGCTCGGCGCCGACGGCTTCGGCTTCTCGGACACCCGCCCCGCCGCACGCCGGTTCTTCAAGATCGACGGTCCGTCGATCGTCGTGCGCACACTTCAGGCCCTCGCCGACGACGGGCTCGTCGATCGCGGGCTGTCCGCGCAGGCGATCGACAAGTACCGGCTGCACGACGTCACCGCAGGAACCAGCGGTAACGCCGGCGGCGAGAGCTGACAGGCTCAATGCCGTCTCGACCCACGCCGCAGGAGAAGGCGGAGACGCTCGCGTGGCTCCGCCGGATTTCGGGCGAGTTGGCGACGGCGACGATCAAGCGGCTCGAGGAGTCGCTGCCGTGGTACGCCGACATGCCGCCGGCGCGCCGCTCCGCGGTGGGTCTGGTGGCGCAAGCGGGTATCGCCTCGTTCATCCAGTGGTACGACGACGCGGGTTCGGCGCCGTGGATCGCAGCGGACATCTTCGCCGCGGCTCCTCGCGAACTGCTGCGCAGCGTCAGCCTGACCCAGACGCTGCAGCTGATCCGCGTCACCGTCGCCGTCACGGAGGAGCGGGTCGCAGGTCGGGCGGAGGATCTGCGAGAGAGCATCCTGCTGTTCTCGCGCGAGGTCGCCTTCGCCTCGGCGGACGTCTACGCGCGCGCCGCGGAGGCTCGTGGGCTGTGGGATGCCCGCCTGGAGGCCCTGGTCGTCGACTCGATCCTCACCGGCGAGGCCGATGAAGAACTACCCAGCCGCATTGCAGCCCTTGGCTGGCATGGCCATGGCGAGGTCGCCGTCGTGGTCGGCACGACGCCTCCGCAGTTCGATGTCGATCAGCTGCGCCGACTTGCCCGAAAGCTCGGCGTCGACGTGCTCATCGGGGTGCAGGGATCTCGCCTCGTCGTCGTCATCGGACGCGCTGAGCTGCCTGGACGAGACGCGGCTGACGAAGACCTCCCTTTCTCCGCGATCGCGCTTCGGCTCGAACCGGCGTTCGGTCGGGGTCACCTCGTCGTCGGTCCCGCCGTCCCGGCGCTGGTGGATGCCGGGCTCAGCGCCCGTGCCGCTCTCGCGGGGTTCGCCGTCGCCGGCGCGTGGCGGAACGCACCCCGACCCGTGGAGGCGGACGACCTGCTGCCCGAGCGCGCACTCGCCGGGGACACTGTGGCCAAGGCCACGCTCGTCGAGCGGATCTATCGCCCGCTGCAGGCCCACTCGGCAGACCTCGTGACGACCCTGTGGAGCTACTTCGACAACGGCCGGTCGCTCGAGGCGACGGCGCGTGAACTTTTCGTGCATCCGAACACCGTGCGCTACCGGCTCAAACGCGTCTCCGACGTCATCGGATGGGATGCGACCGGTCCACGTGAGGCACTCATCCTGCAGACCGCGCTCATCATCGGCTCCATCGGCACCGAGGTCACCCGGCGGCGCAGTGTCGGCATGCGCAGGGCCAGCGGCGCATGATGCCGGGGGGCTCTGTAGGGCACGTACAAAGCAAACCGCGTTTGTTGTGACGCCTTCACCAGCGAGTGGCCCCGAGAAGTTGGGAGGATAGGCAGGTGATCGTCACCGTCTTTCCCGGACAAGGCTCCCAGACGCCCGGATTCCTCGCGCCCTGGCTCGAGCTCGACGGTGTGCGTGAGCGCCTCGATGAGTACTCGGCGGCCGCCGAGGTCGACCTCATCGCCGCGGGCACCCAGTGGGATGCCGAGCGCATCCGCGATACCAGCGTGGCGCAGCCCTTGATCGTCGCGGCGAGCCTCGTCTCCTACGATGCGCTGACGGATGCCGCCGGCACCTCCCCCGGCGGCGTCGCAGGCCACTCCGTCGGGGAGATCGCCGCCCTCGTCGCGGCCGGAGTGATCACCGCTTCCGACGGCATGCGTCTCGTAGGACTGCGCGGTCGGGCGATGGCCGCGGCCGCCGCCCTCGAGGCAACGGGCATGGCGGCCGTGCTCGGCGGCGACCGAGATACGGTGCTCGCACTGCTCGACGAGCTCGCGCTCACGGCGGCCAACCACAACGGTGCCGGCCAGATCGTCGCGGCCGGCGCCCTCGACGCGCTCGCCGAACTCGCCGCGCACCCCGCCTCGGGCAGCCGCGTCATCCCGCTTCAGGTCGCCGGCGCCTTCCACACGTCTTACATGGCGCCCGCAGTAGAGACGCTCCGCATCGCCGCGGCTGACGTCGCGGCATCCACCCCGGAGATCGCGCTGTGGACCAATCGCGACGGGTCACTCGTCGAAGACGGTCGCACCGCACTCGATCTGCTCGTCGACCAGGTGTCTTCACCCGTGCGGTGGGATCTCTGCATGGGGGCCTTCGCGGACGCGGGCGTCACCGGGATCATCGAGGTCACCCCCGCGGGAACCCTCGTCGGCCTCGCCAAGCGCGCCCTGCGCGGGATCCCCGCCGTTGCCGTGAAGACGCCAGACGATCTCGCGGCCGCAGCCGCCTTGCTGACAGGAGGCGACGCGTGACCGACGCGCCCACCATATCCAGCCGCCCCGGCCGCCCCGTCCTCACGCAGGCGACGGGTGCTGCTCACACACGCATCTACGCGTACGGTGCCGCGCGTGGCGAGAACGCGGTTCCCAACGACGATCTGGTGGGTCCGATCGACTCCAGCGACGAGTGGATCCGCCAGCGCACCGGCATCGTCACGCGCACTCGTGCGAACGCCGGGACCACCGCGGTGGACCTCGCGGCGGATGCCGCGGCGGAAGCCGTCTCGCGCTCCGGCATCGACCCGTCGCAGGTCGACGCCGTGATCGTGGCGACCGTCTCCAACCCCAAGCAGACTCCGTCCGTGTCGGCGATCGTCGCCGACCGCATCGGGGCGAACCCTGCCGCGGCATACGACGTCAACGCGGCGTGCGCCGGCTTCGCCTACGCGGTCGCACAGGCCGATGCCCTCATCCGTTCGGGCGCCGCACACTTCGCCGTCGTCGTGGGGGCCGAGAAGCTCAGCGACATCGTCGATCCCGCCGACCGCTCCATCTCGTTCCTGCTGGGCGATGGCGCCGGCGCCGTCGTCGTGGGGCCGAGCGAGTTCCCCGGCATCGGTCCGACGGTGTGGGGCTCGGACGGCTCGAAGGCTGACGCGGTCGGGATGAACCACACCCTGGTCGAGTTCCGTGACGGGCTGTCCCCCTGGCCGACCCTGCGACAGGAGGGCCCGACGGTGTTCCGCTGGGCGGTGTGGGAGATGGTCAAGGTCGCCCGACAGGCGCTGGAGGAGGCGGGCGTCACGGCCACGGACCTCTCCGCGTTCGTTCCGCACCAGGCGAATATGCGTATCATCGACGAGTTCGCCAAGCAACTCGGTCTTCCCGAGACCGTCGTGATCGCCCGAGACATCGAGACGACCGGCAACACGTCGGCAGCATCCATTCCCCTCGCCACCCACCGACTGCTCGCCGAGCATCCGGAGGTGTCGGGGGGTCTCGCCCTGCAGATCGGATTCGGCGCCGGACTCGTCTTCGGCGCGCAGGTCGTCGTCCTTCCATAACTTCCCACGAGCGCCCGGACTTCGGGTGCAAGAGCGCCGCACCTAGACTGAACTCCGGCCCGGCGCAGCCGGTCCGTACCGACAACAGATCCCGAACAACAAGTCCCGAACAACAAGGAGAATCCCATGGCATTCAGCAACGACGAGGTCCTCGCAGGGCTCGCCGAGCTCGTTACCGACGAGACCGGCATCTCCGCCGAAGAGGTGGAGCTTTCGAAGTCGTTCACCGATGACCTCGACATCGACTCCATCTCGATGATGACGATCGTCGTCAACGCCGAGGAGAAGTTCGGGGTCACGATCCCCGACGAAGAGGTCAAGAACCTGAAGACCGTCGGCGACGCCGTCGACTTCATCACGTCCAACCAGGCCTGATACCTGCACCCCGGTGGGGGCGGCCAGCCCCCACCGGAGCACGCGAGGAGACCATGAGCATTCCCCGAATCGTCGTCACCGGCATCGGCGCCTCCAGCCCTATCGGCGGCACCGCACCGGACAGCTGGGCCGCCCTCCTGGCCGGCGCCTCCGGTGCGCGCACACTCGAGTACGACTGGGTCGAGCAGTACCAGTTGCCGGTCACGTTCGCCGCGCAGGCGGCGGTGCGCCCCGACGCCGTTCTGGAACGCCCCGTTTCCAAGCGTCTCGACCCCTCCTCGCAGTTCGCGCTCGTCGCGGCCCTGGAGGCGTGGGCGGATGCCGGGAGTCCCGAGGTCGACCCGGAACGCCTCGGTGTCGACTTCGCGACCGGCATCGGGGGTGTGTGGACTCTGCTGGACGCTTGGGACACGCTGCGCGAGAAGGGGCCGCGCCGCGTCATGCCCATGACGGTGCCCATGCTCATGCCGAACGCGGCCGCCGGCAACCTGTCGCTGCACTTCGGTGCGCGCGCCTTCGCGCGGACCGTCGCGAGCGCTTGCGCCTCGAGCACGGAATCGATCGTGAACGCGGTCGAGCACCTGCGCGACGGGCTGGCGGACGTCGTCATCGCCGGCGGCACCGAATCGGCCATCCACCCGATCACGATCGCCTCCTTCTCATCCATGCAGGCGCTGTCCAGGCGCAACGATTCACCCGAGACGGCGTCGCGCCCCGGCAGCGTCGACCGCGACGGGTTCGTCATGGGCGAGGGCGCCGGCGTTCTCATCCTCGAGGCCGAAGAGCATGCCAAGGCGCGTGGAGCGAAGATCTACGCGGTCGTCGCAGGCGGCGGTGTGACCGCGGACTCGTATCACATCACGGCGAACGATCCCGAGGGCACGGGCGCGGCGCGCGCTGTGCGCCTCGCCCTAGCGATGGCGGACGCCTCCCCTGACGACGTCACGCACGTCAACGCACACGCGACCTCCACACCGGTGGGCGACCCCAACGAGTACATCGCCCTCAAGACGGTCTTCGGCGATCGGATCGACGAGATTCCGGTGTCGGCGACCAAAGCCTCGACGGGACACCTGCTCGGTGGCACCGGAGCCCTCGAGGCGATCTTCACGGTGCTCGCCATCCGGGACCGCGTCGCTCCACCCACGATCAACATCACCGAGCAGGACCCCGCGGTCCCGTTCCGGATCACTGGTGAGGTGCAGCCGCTCGGCGAAGGTCCGCAACTCGCGATCAGCAACTCCTTCGGTTTCGGTGGACACAACGCCGTCGCCGCGTTCGCTTCGGCCTGACCCCGCATCCGCGCCCGCCCCCGCATCCGCCTACTTCGCGAGACCCGCTCTGCGGGTCGAGACCTCACGCAATTGCGTGAGGTCTCGACCCGAGTAGGGGGTCTCGCTTCATGACGGGTGCTTCCGCGCAGCCAGGTCCGTGGGGTATCGGTGGCGAGGCGTCAGCCGACCTTGTGCAGCCAGACGACGGAGGTGTCATCGCTGGCGTGGCGGAAGGGTTCGAGCTCGTCGTCCCAGGCAGTGCCGAGGGCGACGTGGAGTTCACGCTGCAGATCGAAGGCGTCGCCCGCGGCGATCTCCATGGCGTACCGGACGCGATCCTCGCCGATCACGACGTTGCCCGCTGTGTCGGTCAGTGCGAAGTGGATGCCGAGGTCCGGCGTGTGCATCCAGCGGCCGCCGTCGCTCCGGGGGGTCGGATCCTCGCTCACCTCGAAACGCAGATGTTCCCACCCGCGGATCGCCGTCGCCAGCGCCGCGCCAGTACCGGCCGGGCCCTCCCAATAGAACTCGGCGCGCCGACTGCCGGCGAGCACGGGCTGGTCGGCCCAGTCGAAGTTCACTGCGCGCCCGAGGGTGCGCCCGACCGCCCACTCCAGGTGGGGGCACAGCGCTCGTGGCGCGGAGTGAATGTAGATCACTCCGCGCGCCAGGATCGACGTAGCCGCCATCACGTTCTCCGTTTCTTCAGGTTCGTCTTCCCCTACGACCTGCCGGAGTGCGGTGGCGAGTATGCGGTTGTGCGCCCATTATGACGGATGCCGGCGCCGAATCACAATCGTGTCATTTGCGGTGGGGCGGGTGGGACTTGAACCCACGATCGTCGGGTTATGAGCCCGCTGCCTTGACCGGCTTGGCCACCGCCCCCTGTGGGATCGAGCCTACCGGCGCTCGGGGTCGTCCTTGTCACGCACCGGCGGGTCGGGCCACACCTTCGCGACCGCCTCGGTGATGCGCACCGAGCCGGGCTTGTGGTGCTCGGCATCCGAAGCCGCGTCCACGGCCCCGCCGCTGCTCCCTCGCGTGATCGGGAGTTCCTGGCTCTCGCTGATGACCTGCGGGTGATAGCGCGCGAGTTGAAAGACTCCCGCAACGGCCAGGGCTCCCGCCACGACGAATCCCACGTACGCGCCCCACGGCGCGTTCTGCGCCTCGTGCAGCACCGTCAGACCGATGAGGATCGCGACGATCGGATCGATGACGGTCAGCCCCGCGATCACGAGATCGGGCGGCCCGGACGCATAGGCGGTCTGCACGAAGTAAGCGCCCATCGCGGTGCCGGTCAGCAGTCCGATGATGCACACCACCGTCAGCCACTCGAAGTTGTCGTTCTGGATGCGGTTGATGACCACTTTCGCGAGGGTCGCCACGAAGCCGTACACGATTCCGGCACCGACGATGTAGAAGAGGGCGCCGATGCGGGACCGCAGCCACAGCCACAGCCCGGTCAGCACGACCGCCACGACCAGCAGGATGACGAGCACGGTGATCAGCTGTGCGTCGCTGATGGCGGTCTCCGTCGCATAGAGCGCCGCGATCGTCACGAAGATGAGGATGCCGACGACGCACAGCGAGATCGCGGTGATCGAGCGCCCGGTCGGCTTGTGACCACTGATACGGGCGTTCAGCAGAGTCGTGATGACGAGCGAGATGGCTCCGAGCGGCTGTACCAGGATGAGCGGAGCATAGGAAAGCGCCCACAACTGGCAGACGATCGCGAGCCCGAGCATGGCGGTGCCGACCACCCAGGACGGCCGGCGCAGCAGGTTCCAGAGCTGCCCGCCCGTGAGACCCGAGCCCCCGTCGGTGGCCGTCAGGCGTTCCACCTTCTGCACGCCCCGGTGCTGATACTGCGCGCCGAAAGACATGAACACAGCGCCCAGCAGTGCCAGCGGGATGCCGATGAGGATGCCGGGATCGGCGAAGACCCCGACCAGCTGATCGGCGACGTCATCGAGTGAGGGCGCGGCATCCACCCCTCGACACTAACTCGAAAGTCCCGCCACCATGGGCAGGTTTCCTTGCCCCATGGCGCGGCAGCGCCCCTGAAAAGCCAACTCGAAAGTCTCGCGGCATGAGCCAGACCTTCTCGCTCCGCGGCGCGACAGCGCTCCTGGATCGCTAGCGGCCGGGCGCGCTCGATAGGCTCGGGACGTGGCCGTTCTTCCGATTCGCATCATGGGCGATCCCGTTCTCCACTCGGTCGCCGAGTCCGTCGGCGAGATCACCGACGAGATCCGAGAACTCGTCGCGGACATGTTCGAGACGATGGATGCCGCCCCCGGCGTAGGCCTTGCCGCACCGCAGGTCGGCGTCCCGCTGCGGATCTACACGTACGCGTACGCCGACGACGACGGCACCCCGTGGCGCGGCGTCGTGATCAACCCGGAGCTGTGGATGAGGCCCCTCGTGCCTGGGGCTCCCGATCCCGACGACGAATCGGAGGGATGCCTGTCGTTCCCCGGCGAGCGGTTCCCGCTGCGACGCTCCGACGAGGTGATCGTGACCGGCACGGACCTCGACGGCGAGCCCGTGCGCATCCGCGTCGATGGCTGGCGCGCGCGGATCATGCAGCACGAGTTCGACCATCTCGACGGCATCCTGTACATCGACCGCCTCGACGACGGAGACTGGAAGACGGTGCAGAAGCTCGCCCGCAAGCGCGGCTGGGGACGACCCGGCGCCTCGTGGACGCCGGGCGTCGACGATATCGACGCATGAAGAACGCCCCAGGGGTGGAGCCCTGGGGCGTCGCTCCCCGGCTTGGACTCGAACCAAGAACCTGCCGGTTAACAGCCGGCTGCTCTGCCAATTGAGCTACCGAGGATCAGTCACCCGCGGGCGGGCAACCCGTCTATCCTAGCAAAGCCGAACGAGTACACGTGACGCGTGGGGGTCGTCGGCACCCGTCACGTGACAGGGCGCATGCCGCCGTCGGGAGTCCACAGCAGATCGGTCGTACCGTGCCCGTAGGCGACCGGTCGGCCGGCCCGCAGCACGAGCACATCGGCATCGATCTCACGCACGGCATCGGCGTCGTTGGTCACCATCAGGATCGCCATCCCGTCCTCGTCGCGGCGGCGCAGCAACGCGTTGCGCGCCGCCTGACGCACCTCGAGATCGAGGTTGGCGTAGGGGTCATCGCCCACGAAGACCCGCGGCTGCAGCACGAGCGCCCGCGCCAGCGCGACCCGCTGTCGCATACCCGAACTGAGCTCATAGGGATAGCGGGCAGCCGCGCCTAGCGGCAGCTCGAACTCATCGAGCAGGCCAGCGACGCGAATCGCCAGCGCCCGCTGGTTGACACGCCGGTCACGGCGCGTGATCGGCTCCCCGATCACCTCGCCCACGGTCATGCGCGCGGGTAGCACGGCTCCCGCACGCTGCGCCAGATATCCCGTGTGGTACGCCCGCACCCTCCCCTGGCGGCCCTTCTTTCGGACAGGGATGCCCACGACCCGGGCGTCGCCTCCGACGACACTGAGGGCTTCGGATTCTCCTTGATGACCGCTGGCCAACAGCGCCGCCAGCGTCGACTTCCCGGAGCCGGTCGCGCCCATGACGGCGAGCGCCCGTGCAGGGGAGAGCCGGAAGCTCACACCGTCGACCACGCGCACGCCGCCACGCGCGACCGACAGGTCATCGCAGTACACGGCGAGGTCGGCATCGAGACGACGTGGCATGGGCCTCATCCTGCCCCTTCCGGTGCCCGTGCGCCAGCATGCGACCGACGGCACCCGACGTTCAGGCGAGCTCCTCCGTCAGCGCGCGCCGCCGGGCATCGAGATCGCGCAATGCCACACGCACCGCACGACCTTCCTCGGAGTCGGCGGGAACACGCTGAATCGCACCCAGCAGCTCGTTCTTCTCGGCGTCCACCGCCCGCACCCGCAGCCTGCGGGCGAGAGAAACGGTGGATGCTGCGGCCTCGGCCTCGGTGAGCGCCGGAAAGTCCGCCGTCAACAGTTCGACCGCCAATGACCGGTAAGGCTCTCGAGTGGCGTCCACCGCGGTCGACGCCCAACCGATACGGGTGCGATCCCGCTGTGCTGCGATCGCCTGCCGGACGGCGTCGAGTGCCGGCGTGCGCAGCGGCAGCGCGAGCGCGGCATCGAGCTCGTCGGCGTCCACGAGGTGGCCGTACTGCAGAACGCCCATGAGCGCGTCGCGCTCCAGCATGACTTCGGGGGTGCGCGGCAGCGTGTGCAGGGTCACCCGAGCAGGAGCGGGGGCGGCATCCGTCTCTCCCGATGCTGCACCGCCACCCGACGAAGAGTCCGGCGCGGGGGTTGCGGCGCGGCGCGCGCTCTCTCGGCCCGCACGCCCCACCTCACGACGCACCGGCTCGGTATCCATACCGAGTCGCCGCGCAAGCACCCGCACATACTCCGGTTGCAGCAGCGGGTCGCGCAGCTCCGCCACCACCGGCGCCGCAGCGCGCAGCGCACCGACACGGCCTTCGACGGTCGCGAGATCGAACCCCGCCAGACGCTGGTCGATGACGAACTCGAACATCGGCACCTTGCGCTCCACCATGCCCCGCACGGCGGCATCCCCCCGCTCCAACCGCAGATCGCACGGGTCCAGCCCCTCTGGCCCGGTGGCGACGTAGGTCTGCGCGTTGAATCGCTTTGCGTCCGCGAATGCGCGCAGCGCCGCCTTCTGGCCCGCGGCATCCGGATCGAAGGTGAAGATCACCTCGCCTGCCGCGTTGTCATCGCCCATCACCCGCCGCAGCACCGTGATGTGGTCGGAGCCGAACGCCGTGCCGCAGGTCGCGATCGCCGTCGTCACGCCCGCCAAGTGGCACGCCATGACGTCGGTGTACCCCTCGACGACGACGACCCGGTGCGAGCGCGACACGTCCTTCTTCGCGAGATCCAGACCATACAGCACCTGGGCCTTCTTGTAGATCGTCGTCTCGGGGGTGTTGAGGTACTTCGGGCCCTTGTCGTCGTCGTACAGTCGCCGCGCCCCGAACCCGATCGTCTGCCCGGTGACGTCGCGGATCGGCCACACGACTCGTCCGCGGAAGCGATCGTACACGCCGCGCTGGCCCTGCGAGACGAGGCCGGCGGCCGACAGCTCATCGTCGCTGAACCCCTGTGCTTTCATGGCGTCGCGAAGACCGTTCCACCCTTGCGGCGCGTATCCGACGCCGAAGTACGCGGCCGCGCCGGCATCGAATCCCCGCTCGCCCAGGAACCGCCGTCCGGCCTCCGCCTGGGAGCTGGACAGCTGAGCACGGAACCAATCGGCGGCCGCGGTGTTCGCCTGGTACAGGCGGGCACGACCACTCGTCTCCGGGGCTGCGCCCCCGTCCTCATAGTGCAGGGTGTATCCGATGCGGGCGGCGAGGCGCTCCACCGCCTCGGTGAAGGTCAGATGGTCCATCGCACGCAGGAAAGAGTAGACGTCGCCGGATTCCCCGCACCCGAAGCAGTGATAATAGCCGACCTGAGGGCGCACGTGGAAACTGGGGCTGCGCTCGTCGTGGAAGGGGCACAGACCCTTCAGCGACCCGACGCCGGCAGACTTGAGCGCCACCCGCTCGCCGATGATGTCGGCGATGTTGGTACGCGCCTTGACCTCGTCGACGTCCGCCTGCCGGATCCGCGCCATCAGAGACCCTCGATGGTTTCCGGCAGCGCGAAGCCGCTGGGGGCCACGATGCGTCCGTCAACGGACGACAGGCCGAGCTCCCGCAGATCGACGGGACCGACCAGGCGCGCGTGCCAGTCGATCGCGAACCGGTCGGTGAGGCTCGCGACCTGATCGACGACGGCGCGCTTGCGCTGTGCGTCGGTGGATGCTGTCGCGAAATCCTCAGCGTGCAGTCGGTCAAGCCGTTCCGGCCGTTCCCACAGCGCGGTCGCGAGTCGCTTGAGTACCCGGCGCTGCTCCTTGTACAGTCCGCGCCGGCCATCGATCGTGACGACGAAGGCGCCGGTGATACCTTTCAGCGCCGCCATCTCGGCCTCGATGATCCGGGGAACGACGACGCGGCCGCGGAACCGGGTCAGCACCGGCACGTCGTACTGCTCTCGCGTCGCCGAGGTCGCGGCACGTGCGAAGCGTCCGATGAGGTCCGAGGTCAAGTTCTTCAAGCCGGCCACCGCGACGCGCGACCCGTCGAATGTCGTGAGCCACTCGGGAAGTCGGGTGAGCCGGTACAGCGCGTCGGCGAGTTCGTCGCGGGCGTAGCCGTACCCGACCCAGGCCTGCATCGCGCTCAGCAGCGCCTCGTGTTCTCGCCGATCGGCGAGACGGGCTGGGTCGAGGTAGCCGTTCAGCACGGCGTCTTCGAAGTCGTGCACCGAGTAGGCGATGTCGTCGGAGAGATCCATCACCTCCGCCTCGATGCAGCGCACGCGCCCCGGCGCCCCCTTGCGCAACCACACGAACACGGCCTCGTCCTCGGGGTAGACGCCGAACTTATCGCGGCCACCGGGTTCGGGGATGGCGTGCTCGACCGTCCAAGGGTACTTGCACGTCGCATCCAGGCTCGCCCGGGTGAGGTTGAGCCCGGCACTGGCGCCGTCGGGTGCGATGACCTTCGGTTCCAGCCGGGACAGGATGCGGAGGGTCTGCGCGTTCCCCTCGAACCCGCCGATGTCCTCAGCCCACTCGTTGAGCGCACGCTCACCGTTGTGACCGAAGGGCGGATGGCCGATGTCGTGGCTCAGGCACGCGGTGTCCACGACGTCCGGAGACAACTGCAGAGCGATCGCGAGCTCGCGGCCGACCTGAGCGACCTCCAACGAATGCGTGAGCCGGTTGCGTGCGAAGTCGGCCGGGCTCACCGGGCTCAGGACCTGGGTCTTGGATGCGAGGCGCCGCAGCGCCGCGGAGTGCAGCACGCGGGCGCGATCGCGAGCGAAGCTGTCGCGCTGGGACCGGTGCTGCTCCGGGACGTACCTCTCCGCGTCGTGCGCGTCGTAGCCGGCGGGTCGGCCCGGTGCGACCTCGATCCCGGCGGGCGGCTCAGCCACCGCTGTGATCCAGTTCTGCCTCGGCGAGGAAGTGCGTCGCGTCGACGCCGAGCTCACGGGTCGCGAGCCAACCGTCGGGAAGCGCAGGCCGCTTCGGAGTCCCGGCGCGTCCACGCTGCCCCTCCGCGGCCTGACCCGGGTAGGGAGCGTCCAGGTCGAGCGTGGCGAGGATCGAATCGATCCCGGTGAGGCTCGACGCCGTCGCCAGCCTGGCACGAGTCCCACCGCCGACGGGATATCCCTTGAAGTACCACGCGACGTGTTTGCGGATGTCGCGGCATCCGCGTTCTTCATCGTCGAAGAACTCGACCAGCAGCTCCGCGTGGCGGCGGAAGGCTCGGGCGACGAACCCGAGCGTCGCGTCGACCGGGGCCGCGGAGGCGGCAACGGGACCACCCAGCGCGCGCGCCAGGTCGCCGAACAGCCACGGTCGGCCGAGGCAGCCACGCCCGACGACCACGCCGTCGCAGCCTGTCTCGGCCATCATCCGGATGGCATCGTCCGCCGACCAGATGTCGCCGTTGCCGAGTACGGGGATGCTCGTGACGGCCTGCTTCAGCTGCGCGATGGCATCCCAGTCGGCAGTGCCGGAGTAGAACTCCGCCGCCGTCCGGGCGTGGAGCGCGACCGCGGCGACCCCGGCATCCTCGGCGACGCGCCCCGCGTCGAGGTAGGTGAGGTGGTCACCGTCGATGCCCTTGCGCATCTTGACGGTGAGCGGGACGTCCCCCGCGGCACGCGCGGCGCGGGTGACGATCTCGCGGAACAGGCCGAGCTTCCACGGCAGCGCCGCTCCCCCGCCTTTGCGAGTCACCTTCGGGACGGGGCACCCGAAGTTGAGATCGATGTGATCGGCGCGATCCTCCTCGACGAGCAGCCGCACGGCCGCCTCGGTCGTCGCAGGATCGACGCCGTACAGCTGTATCGAGCGCGGCGTCTCGGATTCGTGATGGGTGATGAGGCGCATCGTCGTCGCGTTGCGTTCGACCAGAGCACGGGTCGTGATCATCTCGCTGACGTAGAGACCGGCACCGTACTCGCGGCAGAGCCGGCGGAAGGCAGTGTTCGTGATGCCGGCCATCGGTGCCAGCACGACCGGCGCATCGAGTGCGATGGGCCCGATGCGTAGCGGGGTGGGGACGACGAGGGTGGACATCCTGCCCATTCTCCCAGACTCGTGCCGGGCCGCAGGCGTGAGGAGAGGCTTATCGTGGACAACATGGCCGAAACCCAGACTGTGGAAATCCGCGACATCCCCTACATCGATGCGCACGGCGCCGAGCACACGCTCGCGGAGTTCGAGGGCAAGGCGGTGCTCGTCGTCAACGTGGCGTCCAAGTGCGGGTTGACGCCGCAGTACGAGCAGCTCGAGCAGTTGCAGCGCACATACGGCGAACGGGGGCTGCAGGTGATCGGGTTCCCGTGCAACCAGTTCATGGGTCAGGAGCCGGGCTCGATGGAGGAGATCCTCGACTTCTGTTCCACGACCTACGGGGTGACCTTCCCCGTGATGGACAAGATCCGCGTGAACGGCTCGCACGCCGCTCCCCTGTACAAAGCGCTCAAGAAGGCGAAGAACGCCGAGGGCGCAAGAGGCCCGGTGAAGTGGAACTTCGAGAAGTTTCTACTGACACCGACGGGCGAGGTCCATCGATTCCGCCCGCAGACCAGGCCCGACGACCCCGAGGTGATCACCGCGATCGAGGCGAGCCTCTCCGCCTGATCGTTCCTCAGACCTTCGGGGTCTGCTGCTTGTCCGCCCAGACCTGCCGGGCGATCTGCGCGAACGCGTCGGCCGGCTGGGCACCGCTGACGCCGTACGTGCCGTCGATGACGAAGAACGGCACACCCTGGATGCCGTAGGCCTGCGCCTGCGCCTGATCGGCGCGCACGTCGGCAAGGTACCGATCCGTCTCCAAGGCGTCACGCGCCGCGTCGGCATCCAGTCCCGCCTCTTCGGCAAGGGCGGCGAGATCATCTATGCGGCCGACGTGCCGACCCTCGGTGAAATACGCCGACATCAGTCGCTCGGCCATCTCGTGCTGGCGCCCCTGGACCTTCGCGAAGTGCAGCAGTTCGTGTGCCTTTACGGTGTTGGTGTGCTGCAGCAGGTCGAACCGGTAGCTCAGGCCGGAGTTCGCGGCAACGCCCGTGACGTGGTCGAGCATCTCCTGTACCCGTTCACGCGGCATGCCCTTGTGCCCCGACAGAAAGTCGAGTTCATCGCCGTCGAAGTCGACCGGGGTGTCCGGTGACAACTCGAAGGAGTGGAAGGTCACCTCGACCTGCGGAGCGTCGTCATCGTCCGCCGTCTGTGCGAGACCGCTCTCCAGGTTGCGCTTCCCGATGTAGCACCACGGGCAGGCGACATCGCTCCATACGTCGATCTTGATCTTCTCCGTCACATCGAGTGCAACGGCACGGGGCGCGGCCTCTATTCCGGAGCACCGGCGGGCGTATCGACCGCACCGCCGAAGCGACGACTGCGCCCCAGGTACAGCTCGATCGCGCCCCACAGCTCGGTGCGCGAAAAGTCGGGCCAAAGCGTGTCGAGAAACACCAGCTCGGCGTATGCGGATTCCCACAACAGGAAGTTCGAGGTGCGCTGCTCGCCGGAGGAGCGCAGGAACAGGTCGACGTCGGGCATGTCGGGCACGTAGAGGTGCCGTCGGATCGTCTTCTCGGTGATCGCGGCGGGCTTCAGCCGTCCCGCCGCGACGTCCTCGCCGATGCGGCGCACGGCGTCGACGATCTCGTGGCGCCCGCCGTAGTTGATGCACATCGTGAGTGTGAGCGTGTCGTTGCCGCGCGTCAGCTGCTCGGCGAACTGCAGCTCCTTGATGACCGAGCCCCACAGTCGCGGCTTGCGACCCGCCCACCGGATGCGCACGCCCCACTCGTTGAGCTGATCGCGACGCCGATGCAGCACGTCGCGGTTGTACCCCATGAGAAAGCGCACCTCGTCGGGAGAGCGCGCCCAGTTCTCGGTCGAGAACGCGTACACCGACAGGTGCTTCACGCCCGCCTGGATCGCCCCGGCGACGACGTCGAGCAGCACCTCCTCGCCCGCGCGGTGACCTTCGATCCTGGTGAGCCCGCGGCGATTGGCCCAGCGGCCGTTGCCGTCCATGACGATCGCGACGTGGTTCGGCACGCTCCCTTTCGGGAAGGCGGGCGGGTGGATGCCGGTCCAGTCGAGCGGTCGGTACGGCACCGCGTCGCGGTGCGTGTACGGCTTCGGGCTCATCGCGCGGCTTCCGCGCGCGGGGTGGAGGGCTGATCCGCGCGGTGGTCGGGGTATCGACGCTGCGGCGGGTCGACCATAGGCAGCGAGCGGATGCCGTGCTCCAGGTGCCACTGCGTGTACGCCGCGACCAGGCCGGATGCCGAGGAGGATGCAGCGTCGGTCGCCGTGTCCACCGCATCCCAC
The DNA here is from genome assembly GCF_049661145.1 of Microbacterium sp. Classification (GTDB taxonomy): domain Bacteria; phylum Actinomycetota; class Actinomycetes; order Actinomycetales; family Microbacteriaceae; genus Microbacterium. The sequence continues at coordinate 121 of NZ_JBASZT010000403.1, read as the reverse complement.
TCCCCCGCGATGAGGGCCCGTAGCAGCGCGCCGGTCTCGGGACGCACGCGCGCCGACCCGGCGGGAGCGCAGTCGCGGCAGACGACGCCGCCGAGCTGCGCGACGAACCAGTCGTGGGGCC
>NZ_JBASZT010000402.1:0-2195 GCF_049661145.1 Microbacterium sp. | reverse complement strand
GGCGTGGCGTCAGCGCGCGACGACGGGGAGCGAGCCGGTGGTCGTGGTCGCGGCGAGCGCCAACCGCTCGCGCAACGCGACGAGCGAGGTCTCGGGCCGCCACAGGGCGGCGAGGCTCCAGCCGAACAGGCCTACCACGAGAGCATTGCGTGCCAGCAGCACGGCCGCCGCGAACGGGTGCGCGTCGATCAACGGCAGATACAGCACCGGGAACACGAGCGTCGTGAGGAAGCACACCATCGCCATCCACTCGGCCACCCGGGCCCACGCACGCCGATCGACGAGCAGCCCCACGGCGACGATCGGCGCGAGCCACAGCATGTACTGCGGCGAGCCGACCTTGTTGAAGACGATGAGCGCGGCAGCGAGCGCGAACGCGCCGCGGACGATCAGCCGCTGCTCCGCGAGCGGCGTCAGCGTGCCCTCGGCGAGCGCGCGGCGGCGCGCGCGCAACAGCAGCACCAGGATGACGGCGAACGCGATCGGCATGAGCAGCGTCACGAGCACGCCCGCCGCCTGGGCACCGGGACCCGCGACCTCGCGTGTCGCGAGCACGTAGTTCTGCCGGATCTGTGCCCCCGGCATCCCGAGCACCGTCGCCCAGACCCACGGCGTCGCGACCGGCGCTTCGAGCTGCAGCGAGCGATCGCCCTGGATCGTGGCGAAGCCGAAGAGGTTCGCGCCGCCGCCGTACACGATGACGACGCCGGCGATCGCGGCGCTGACGGCGAGACCTCCTGCGATGATCCGTGCCCGCAGCGACGAGATCGCGACTGCGGCACCGGCGATGGCGGCGGGCCACACCTTGATCCACGTCGCCGCGGCGATAAGCGCACCCGCGACGGCGGGACGCCGCACGAGCCAGACCATCGCGGCGATCGCCAGAGGCGCGGCGAAGCCCTCGAGCCGCAGCATCGAGACCGGAGCGAGCAGCAGCTCGACGGCCAGCCAGTACCACGCGGCGACATACCCCTTGCGGCGGCGCAGATTGCCGGTCAGCGAGGCGATCGCGAGCCCGTTGGCGGATGCCGTCAGCAACAGCCACACGAGCTGGTAGCTCCACGGCCCGAACACGATGGCGGCCATGATCGGCGCGAGTGCACCGGCCGGGTAGACCCAGCCGTAGTCGATGACGGGCCAGTAGCCGTGCAGCGCCTGCTCGGCCCACAACCGGTAGAGCGGCAGGTCGCCCTCGGTGCCGCCGAACACGATGACGTGCAGCAACCCCACCAGGTAGACGACGTGGACCGCCACGAAGCCGGTGACCAGGCCGCGCGGCGTGAGTGCGAAGCGCACCGCACGAGGACGAAGCCGCTGTCCCCGCCGCACGATGGCAGAGCCGAAATGGCGAAGACGCCGAGAACGGGAGACCTCTGGAGCGCTCGTCACGCGTGCGAGTGTAAAGACGCGAGATGTCTTCCAGGTGGACGCGACTTTTCCGTTCGCTGGCAATCCGCTATGCGCGACCGGCACCGCGCACGCCGGCGCGCACACTCCCCCGCGAGAAGGATGCCGCGGCATCCGCGAACCCGTCGCCGGGGGGAGGCTCGCGGCATCCGCGGCGCGTAGCGTCGAGTGCGACATCCCCACAGGAGGAACGCATGCTCGAGCTTTCCGGCATCACGAAGAGCTACGGCACCCATCGGGTGCTCGACGACGTCGGTTTTCAGGTCGCACCGGGCCGGCTGACGGGATTCGTCGGCGGCAACGGCGCCGGCAAGACGACGACGATGCGGATCGTCCTCGGCGTGCTCGCGCGCGACGCCGGCGAGGTCACTCTCGACGGCAACCCGGTGACCGCCGCCGACCGGCGTCTGTTCGGGTACATGCCGGAGGAGCGCGGGCTCTACCCCAAGATGCGCGTGCTCGAGCACATCGTCTACCTCGCCCGACTGCACGGCTTCGACAAGGCCGACGCCGCCACCCGGGCCGAGGCGCTGCTGACCGAGCTCGGCCTCGGCGAGCGCCTGCAGGACAACATCGAGACACTGTCGCTCGGCAACCAGCAGCGCGCGCAGATTGCCGCGGCCCTCGTGCACGACCCCGAGGTGCTGATCCTCGACGAGCCGTTCTCGGGACTCGATCCGCTCGCCGTCGACGTCGTCGCCGGCGTGCTGCAGTCGCGCGCGGCGGCGGGTGCCGCGGTGCTGTTCTCGTCGCACCAGCTCGACGTCGTCGAGCGGCTGTGCGACGAC
>NZ_JBASZT010000401.1:0-1740 GCF_049661145.1 Microbacterium sp. | reverse complement strand
ATGCCGAGGCGCGGCCCTCGCGCCCCGGTCCGGTGAGGGTGATCGAGCGGGCGGGCGCGAGCGGGCGGACACCCGCCGCGGCGGCCGACGACGCGATGCTGTTCTGACTCGTCGCAAAAGCAGGCTGGATCGCTCCACACGGGGCCCAGAGCCGCCCAGGTGAGCGATTCAGCCTGCTTTCGGAACAGCTTTTCAGCGGCGCTGCCGCGCCGTGGGGGCGCGAAAATCCGCCTCAGGTGGCGGGACTTTCGCATCAGAAATCAGCGGTCATCGACACCCAGGGCGGCCGCCGCGATGCTGTTCTGATCCGCCCGCGTCACACTCGAATGCGGCTCACGGCGAGCTCGGCAAGCGGAAGGTATCCCTCGGCCGGCCCCAATGCGTCGATCACGAGCCAGAGGTCATCGATGAACACGTACACCACGCCGAAGACGTACTCCGGGCCGTTCTTCGTCCAGCTGAACCCGGGCTCACCGTCCACCACGACCGCGTTGTACTCGGTGGAATCGGCCAACGAATCCATGAGGGCATCCCGAGCCTCGGCGTCGATCCGGAGCACCCGCATCGCGATGTACCCCTCGGTCACCGGGTCGGGAAACCACAGGCACTCCAGCTTCTCGGTCGCGCCAGCGGCGACCGATTGCGCCAACGGACCGGGGATGCCGTCCGCATCCGGGTCCTGATCCGCGATCCGCCACGGGAGGCCCGTCTGCGCGGAGACCTCGGCGTCGGTTGCGAGTGCCTCGCACGAGTCGGGCATCGTCGCGGCGGCCGTTGGCGAGGGCGTCGCGACCGACGTAGGGGTCGTCGTCGCGGTGGCGCGGCGCTCGTGCGCGCGGGGTCGGGGGTGTCCGCCGGATCGACGCGTGTGGCACATCCCGTCAGGCCTGCCGCCAAGATCACGGACATCGCCACCACGACGAGCGCCAGACGGGGGGTCACGATCTCACTCTAGTCGAGCGCCATTTCGCCTTCGCCGCCGCGTGCCCGTCAGCGGTCGTCGAGGCCCGGGTTGGCTGCGCGCAGCTGCGCGACCGTGGGGGCTGCGATCCAGGCTGCGGTCTGGGCGTCGATGAGGCTGCCCCGGAGAATGAGCCACGCGTCGCCCACGAACGTGTACGAGACGGTCGTGCCGCCGAGCCCTTCCTCCGTCGCTATCGCGAACGAGGGTGCTCCGTCGACCTGCGATTCAGCGTAGCCGCCGTCCGTGCGCAACTGCTCGATCAGGTCGTCCCGCGCCTCGGGCGTGATCTCGAGGGTGTACACGCCGACGGCGGAGTCGGACTGCGGCACGCCCAGCAGGCATCCGCGGTTCTGCTGCGCGCGTGACGCGGCCTGTCGCGCGGCGGGGCCGGGCAGGTCCTCCGCGATCGCCGTCCCCTCCATCGACTGGATCAGCACGACCCGACGCCACGACTCGTACTGCTGGATCGTGTCGATGGGGACGAGTTGCTCGCAGTCCGGGATGACGAGAGCGGCGGCGGGTGGCGACTGCGTGGGCGTGGGCTCCGGCGTCGCGGTGACCGTGACGGTCTCGGTGGGCGCGGGCGTGGGCGCGCCGGACGGCTCCGGCTGCGAGAAGGCGCACCCGCCGAGGGATGCCGTCAACACAACGGCCGCGAGCGGTGCGGTGGTTCGATGTCGGGATCGGAGTCGCATGTGCCCGACGCTACGGACGGGCCGCCGAACACAGGACCCCCTGGCGCTCCCCCGCGCGGCCGACTACCCTCGGCCGCCCGC
>NZ_JBASZT010000400.1:0-3757 GCF_049661145.1 Microbacterium sp. | reverse complement strand
GCGCAGCCATCGCGCTGGTGAGGCGGCGACGCCTCGCCTGGTCGCGGTCGGGGCTGAGCTCCGCGGCGCGGCGTAGGAACGCGGAGCGTGCGACGTGCCCGCCGACCGCGGCGATCTGATCCGCCGACGCCTCGAGGCGTGCCGCGACGGACTCGTCGGCGACGTGCACGGAGCCGGCGAGATGCCAGGCGACCCGCGCCGGATCCATCCCCAGCGACTCGTAGGCGACGGCGAGGCCGGCATGGGCCGCGCGCCGGGATTCGGGGGAGGACAGCGCCGAGATCGACGCCCGCGCGAGCGGATCACGCATCTGCAGCCGGCCCTCCGTGAGCTCCACGAGGCCGCTCGCGCTGAGTTCGTCGATCACGGCATCGGGGCTCGCGGCAGCGTTCCCCAGCCATGCCTGCGCCGCCTGGAAGATGACGTCGATGCGGCCGCTGGACTCCTCCGCGACGATGAGGGCGAGCCGGCGTGCGGGCGCGGAGAGGGTCCGCATCCGATTCTGCGTCGCGCGATCCACCGCGCCGCGTGTCGGCAGCGCCGCCCCGACACTGAGCCGCGCGAGCAGGTCGTCGGCCGACGTGCCGTCCTCGAGCTCGTCGGCGATCGCCGTCAGCGCCCGAGCGTTGCCGCCCGCGCGCTCGATGAGCAGATCCTGCAACGCCGGATCGCTGATCCCGTCAAGCCGGTGCGCGAGGAGTGCGCGCGCGCTCTCGGCATCCAGTGGCTCCACCATGATGCGGTGCAGACCGGTGAGGTCGGCGAGGGATGCCGCGTCGGAGCGGATCACCGTGACGATCGCGACGGGGTCGCGCGTGAGCCGTCGCGCCGCGAAGGCGATCGCGGAGAGGGACTCGTGATCCACCCACTGTGCGCTCTCGACGACGACGATCGTCGGGACCGCGCGAGCGGCCTCCTCCAGCAGCGCCATGACCGCCGCACCAACCGCGAAGCCATCCGCCGAGCTGCCCGCCTCGAACCCCAGCACGCTGCGAAGCGGGCGCGCGTGGGTCTTTGAGATGGTGCCGAGCGTGGCCGCCAGCGGCGCGATGAGGCGCTGCAGGGCCGAGTACGGGAACTGCGCCTCTGACTCGACCCCCTCGACCTCCAAGACGCGGGGGGAGGGAACACCGGCGGACGGTACTCGCGCGACGGCCGCGCGCCACAGCGCCGACTTGCCCACACCGGGATCGCCCAGGATCGCGAACCCGGTGCCGTCGCCGCCGAGGAACGCGGCGATGCCCGACCCGAGCCCTTCGAGCAGGCGTTCGCGTCCGAAGAGCGGTGGTGGGCCCCCGCGAGATTCGACGTCCGGCATGGAGAGACAGTATGCCCCACGCGCGTGAATCCGAGATCCTCGGCGCATTTCGGACGCTATTCCGAGCGCGTCGTGACCATCACCTCGCGGCGATGGATGCCAGTGCCTCCTCGATCTCCGTGGCCCACGAGTCCGGTCGGTAGGCGCCCGCGAGCGCCAGGGCGGACTCCAGGGCTTCGCGCGCCTCATCGGTGCGGCCGAGACCGAGGAGCGCGAGACCTCGATGCCGGAGTGCGCGCGCCGCGATCCCCTCGCTGTCGAGGAAGGAGTCGGGGAGTTCCATCATCCTCGTCGAGATGGCGAGTGTCTCCTCGTAGCGCTCCAGCGACAGGTAAAGCCGGCTGATCGCGTTGAAGATGTTCAGGAACGCGTTGGCCTGCACGGTGCGCTCGGCTCGCGGATCGAGGCCGTCGAGCACGGCCATCGACGACTCCGCCTCTCTCAACGCCTCCTGCGGATCGAGCGGGATGAGCGCTCGCACGATCAGCGCCCGCGCTTCGATCTCACCGGACACGTCCCCGTGCCGCGCGAACTCCGTGGCGGCCCGGCCTGCCTCGGTCAGCACCCCGTCGAGATATCCGTCGATGTAGTACGAATGGGCGATGAAGTACCGTGCCCACGCCGCCCAGCGTGGCCTGTCGAGGACCTGCGCCGCCTCCAGCGCGCGCCGCGCGGGGGACCGTTTCGTCTCGAGCCCGGCGACCTCGCTCGCAGCGACAGGGCTCACCGTCTGCACGGGCTCTTCTCCGGCCGCTTCCGCGACGGCCAGCAACTGGACGACGTACGCGTCCCCGTCTTCGAGCTGAAAGGCGGAGTCCGCGCCGATCGAGTGGACGTCGCTCCAGTGCCCCCACTGCGCCCATTCGATCGACGGGCCGAGCAGCGCCATGGCGGTGTCGACGACCAGCCGGTGCTCGCCGCGCTCGGCGGCGCTGCGCAGCGCGCCGAACCAGTGGCTCGACTCGCTCTTCAGCCAGTCACTCGCGGCGCCCAGCGCGTCACGCGAGACCACTTTCACGATGGGCAACGGGCCCCAGTTGCGTGGCAGCGTCATCGCCGCCTCCGCCGTGGCCGCAAGGATCCACGCGTCCAGGCGGCTCTGCTGACTGCGGATCTCGGCGGATGAGGTCTCGTCGCGGAGCCGGTCGGCGGCGTAGATGCGCAGCAGGTCGTGCATGCGGTAGCGGTCGCCGCGGCCGAGCTCGACGAGCCCGAGGTCGGCGAGGGCGTCGAGCTGATCCCGGCAGGCGCGAGGGTCCCGGTCGTCGATCGCGGCGACCATCCGGGCGGTGAAGGAGTGCCCGTGCAGCAGCGCCAGACTGCGGAAGAGTCGGCGGGCGTCGGGAGGCAGCGCGTCGTAGGACAGCGAGAACGCGGTCTCGACGGCCAGGTCCCCCGCGACGAGCTGCTGCAGGCGGTTCTGCTCGTCGCGGAGTCGATCGATGAAGTCCGCGACGTCCCACTGGGGCCGCGAGGCGATGCGGGCGCCCGAGATCCGGAGGGCGAGCGGCAGATCGCCGCACAGCTCGGCGAGGGTGTCGAGGTCGGCATCCGTCCGCCGCGACGGCGGGATGAGTGCGGCCAGCAACTCCCGGCTTTCGCTGCGCGGCAGCGGCCCGAGCGGGAGCCGGGTGGTCGACTCCAGTCCGGGGAGGGCTCGCCGGGAGGTGACGATCACGGCGACCTTGCGGTCGGTGGACAGGACCGGACGCACTTGAGACTCCGCCGAGGCGTTGTCGAGGACGATCACGAGCGGTCTCGCGTCCGCGGCCGAGCGCCACGCCGCGGACGCTTCGTCGAGCGTTCCCGGTGGCTCTTCGCGCGTGTTGACCTGGAGGAGGACGGCCCGCAGCACCTGCAGCGGGCTGAGGGGCGACGGGTCGAATCCGTGGAGATTGACGAAAAGGCGGGATGCCGAGGCGTCGCCGCCGTGGAGCGCCTCCAGCACCGTCGTCGTCTTCCCGGCTCCCGGCGGCCCGGTGATCAGCAGGGCGGACGCCGCCCGGGGCGTGCCGCCGACGACCCCGATGAACGACCGGATCGCCTCCAACTCGGCCGGTCGCCCGCGGAAGTCCGCGACCCGGTAGGGCTCGGCGGCGACGGTGCGATCTTGCGACGCGGGCTGCGCGCGGTTGTCACGCACGCTCTCGCCGCCGGACGCAGCATCACGGGATGCGCCGCCACGGGATGCGGCGGCCGGGGGAGCAGGCGGTTCCAGCACTCTCCGGTACGCCGCGGTGAGCGCCTGACCCGGATCGATCCCGAGTTGCTCCACGAGAGCCGTGCGTACGGTGTGGAAGACCGTGAGTGCTTCGGCTCGTCGTCCTGCCGCGCCGAGGGCTGCGACGAGGCTCGCCTGCACGGGCTCGTGCAGCGGCCCCATCGCCGCTGCCGCCTGCACGGCGGGGAGCACCCGCTCGGGCCTGCCCAGCGAGACGG
>NZ_JBASZT010000399.1:0-15857 GCF_049661145.1 Microbacterium sp. | reverse complement strand
GCGGGACCACCAGCGCCGACAACCTCACCCCCGCCTGCCCCCGACATCATCCCGTCAAAGACGAAACCCAATGGGGACTACACCGCGACCCCCACACCGGCGACCTGACCTGGACCACACCCACCGGGTACGAGATCGACACCGACCCACCACCCTTCTGAGTAGCGCGTCCTTCTGAGTAGCCCGTCGTCGTTCGCGGCTGCAATGCGCTGTCTCGTCGTGGCTGTGGCAGCAGTAGCAGGAGTGCTGCCCGTTCGCGGCGTCCTGTTACGTTCCGGTTTGGCCGTGTCCGCAAGTGCTCGCAGAGTGTGAACAGCGGCCATCGCCGTGACCGCCACCCCAACCGAAGGGAGCGCCCGTGACCGAGCGCATTCATCTCGCCGTCGCCCTCGACGGCGCCGGCTGGCATCCCGCCGCGTGGCGGGAGGAGTCGGCGCGTCCGACCGAACTGACCTCGCCCGCGTACTGGCGCGAGCTGGTGCAGACCGCGGAGCGGGCCGGCGTCCTCTTCGCGACTCTCGAGGACGCGCTCTCGCTCGGCGGCCGTTCCTACGAAGCGGATGCCGAGACCCGCCGAGACCGGGCGCGCGGGCGCCTCGACGCCGTGCTGCTCGCGTCGTTCCTGGCGCCGCTGACCGAGCGGATCGGGCTCGTGCCGACCGTCACGACGACGCACCCCGAGCCGTTCCACATCGCGACCGGCCTGCAGACGCTCGACCACGCGAGCCACGGCCGCGCCGGTGCGCGGTTCGTCGCGGGGGCGAACGCGCAGGAGCGGGCGAACTTCGGTCGTCGCAGCGATCCGACCGGCAGCCCCACCGACCTCGCGAGCGTCGGATCGCTGCGTGTCGAAGACCATCCCGAGTGGCTCGCCGCGTTCCGCGAGGCGGGCGACGTCATCGACGCCGTGCGGCGTCTCGCCGACTCGTGGGAGGACGACGCGATCATCCGCGACACGGTGACCGGGAAGTTCCTCGACCGCGACCGCATCCACAACCTGGAGTTCGAGGGCGAGTTCTTCGCCATCACCGGGGCCTCCATCGTGCCGCGCTCGCCGCAGGGCCAGCCGCTCGTGACCGTGCTCGCGCACTTGCGCGTCCCGTACCGGCTCGCCGCCGAGTACGCGGACGTCGTGTTCGTGACCCCGGCGGATGCCGCGGCCACCGCCGGCATCCTCGCCGAACTCGCCGAGGCGTCGGCGGAACTGCGCACCGAGCCCGAGCCGCTGCGCGTGTTCGCCGACCTGCTCGTGCTGATCGAGGACACCCGCGCCGCCGCCGACCAGGCGTGGGCGCGCCTGCAGGACCGCGCACAGCTGATCACCGACGCGCGCGTCGTGGTCGGAACGGCCGATGACGTTGTCGCAGAGATCGCCGCCCTCGCCGACGCCGGGGTCGACGGCATCCGCCTGCGCCCCGCGCGCCTACCCGCCGACCTCGCAGCGATCACCGAGCAGGTCGTCCCACTGATCTCGGATGCCGGCATCCTCGCTTCCGACAACGGAGCACCCACCCTGCGCGAACGCCTCGGGCTGCCGCGCCGCGCCAGTCGCTTCGCCGACCAGACCAGTCGCTTCGCCAAACAGGAGACCCGCGCATGACCCGCCAGATCCACCTCGCCGCGCACTTCCCAGGCGTCAACAACACGACGGTGTGGACAGACCCGACCTCGGGCAGCCAGATCGACTTCGCGTCGTTCGAGCACTTCGCCCGTAACGCCGAGCGTGGACTGTTCGACTACGTCTTTCTCGCCGAGGGGCTGCGCCTGCGCGAGCACCGCGGGCGCATCCACGACCTCGACGTGCTGGGCCGCCCGAACACGCTCGCGATCCTCGCCGCGCTCGCCGCCGTCACCTCCCACATCGGGCTCGTCGGGACCCTGTCGACGACGTTCAACGAGCCGTACGAGCTGGCACGCGAGCTCGCGACGATCGACCATCTCTCGGGAGGTCGCGCCGGGTGGAACGCCGTGACGAGCTCCGACGCTTTCCACGGCGCCAACTTCCGCCGCGGCGGATATCTCGATCAAGCCGACCGCTACGTGCGCGCCGCCGAGTTCACCGAGTTCGCCAAGCGGCTGTGGGCGTCGTGGCACGACGACGCGATCGTCGCCGACGCCGCGACGGGCGAGTTCCTGCGCGAGGGCGGGATCGACCGGGTGCGCTTCGCGTCGCGCCTGTTCGACGTCGACGCGGTGTTCGATGTGCCGGCCTCGCCGCAGGGGCGGCCGGTCGTCGTGCAGGCGGGGGATTCCGCCGAGGGCCGCGACTTCGGCGCACGGCACGCCGACGTCATCTTCTCGGGGCACACCGAGTTCGAAGACGCCCAGGAGTTCTACTGCGACGTCAAGGGACGCCTGTCGGCGCACGGTCGCGAGGAGGACTCGCTGAAGATCCTGCCCGCCGCGACGTTCGTCCTCGGTGACACGGATGCCGAGGCGCGCGAGCGCTCGCGTGAGATCGCGTTGCAGCAGGTGCGCCCGCAGACGGCGATCACCTACCTGGAGCAGATCTGGAACCGCGACTTCTCCGACTACGACGCGGACGGACCGCTGCCGGACGTCGACCCCGACACGGGTTCAGAGACCGCGCTGGGATTCGCGAACCGGCACGCCGCGATCCGTGGCCGCATCACGCAGCTGCGCGAGCTCGCCGCGGCCGAGAACTTCAGCATCCGCGATCTCGTCATCCACCTGACCGCGAAGCACACGTTCGTCGGCACGCCCGAGCACGTCGCCGCCGAGATCGACCGCTACGTGCAGGAGCGGGCGACCGACGGGTTCACCGTCGTCGGGCACCTGAGCCCCCACGGCCTGGACGAGTTCACCGAGAAGGTCATCCCGCTGCTGCAGGAGCGCGGGTCGTACCGGCGCTCGTACGAGGACGGCGCGACGCTGCACGACCTGCTCGGGCTCGAGCCGGTGCGCTCCCGCGTCGCGGTGTGAGGTTCCGGTCGTTGAGCGAGCGCACCCCCCGGTCGCCCCGCGACGAGCGCAGCGGCGAGTCGAAACGTCGCAACCCCGCCGCCGCCGTCCGCATCGTCGTGGTCGGCGCCGGTCCGCGGGCTGTCATGCTGCTGGAGCGGATCCTCGCGCGGTGGCCTGACGAGACCGAGGATGCCGGGGCGCTCCCGCCGGCGCAGATCACGCTCGTCGACCCTCATCCACCGGGCGCCGGGCGCATCTGGCGGCGCGAGCAGTCGCCGCTGCTGAAGCTCAACTCGATGGCGCGTGACGTGACGGTCTTCACCGACGAGACGTGCACGATATCCGGCCCCGTGCGGCCCGGCCCGTCGCTCATCGAATGGGCCGAGGGCGTACGCTCGGGCGCGATCGGTGACGTCCTCATCGACGATGCCGGCACCGCCGCAGAACTGCGGGGCCTACGGGGCGAGTCGTTTCCGACGCGCCGATTGCAGAGCCACTACCTCGACTGGTTCTGGCGCCGCACCGTTGCGTCCGCACCGGCAGGCGTGCGGGTGGAGTGGGTGCAGGATGCCGTCGCCAGCGTGCACGAAGGCGACGACACCGGCGGCGGGTGGCTGGTCGAACTCGCCGGCCCGTCGGCATCAGCCGCCGGCAGCATTCTGCCCGCCGACATCGTCGTCTATGCCGTGGGCCACAACGGCCGCGAGCCCGACGGGGAGACGCTGCGGCTGATCGAGGCCGCGGCATCCGCGGGTCTGCACTACGTGCCGCCGGACTTCACCGCCGACGCCGACCTCTCGGGGCTCGGGGCGGGAGAGGACGTCATCGTGCGGGGGATGGGCCTTGCCGCCGTCGATGCCGTCGTGCTGCTGGCGGAGGGCCGCGGCGGACGGTTCGAGCCGGATGATGCAGGAGCACTCCAGTACCGGCCGTCCGGCCGCGAGCCGCGGCTGCACCTCGGGTCGCGGCGCGGCGTGCCGTACCGGTCGAAGGTCGGCTCGGCGATCCAAGGGGCGCCGCCGGTCCTGCACGTGCTGACGAAGGAGGCGATCGCCCGGCTGCTCGCGCGGCCCGGGACGGTCGACTTCGCGGACGACGTGTGGCCGCTCGTGCGCGAAGAGCTCGTCTGGGGACACTACCGGGAGCTGTTCACGGGGCATCCGGAGCGGGTGCGCGCGAGCTGGGACGAGTTCCAGGAGGTGCTGCGGGCGACAGCGGGCGATGTCGAAGCGCTACGGGCCGCGGCGGCGGCCGTCATTCCCGACTGTCTCGACCGCTTCGACGTACCAACGCTCGACCGGCCGCTCGCGGGCGAGCAGTTCCCGGATGCCGAAACGCTGCAGGGACGAGTGCGTGCGCACATCCAGGAGGACCTGGCGTTGCGCACGACGCAGGAGCGCAGTCCGGCGCAAGCGGTGTTCCTCGCGCTGCTGCTGTCTTTCCTCGCGCTCGGCGACATCCCGACCGACCGCTGGAGCGCGCGGTCGCGCGCCGTCACGCTGCCGATCCAGTGGCACACGTTCTTCAGCTACGTCGCCTCGGGCCCGCCCGCTCACCGGCTCGAGGAGCTGCTCGCGCTCTCGCGCGCCGGCGTCGTGCGGTTCCTCGGCCCCGATGTTCACGTGCGTATCGAGCCGGGCAGGGGGTTCGTCGCGTCCTCGCCCCGGGTGCCGGGCGAGCAGGTCGCGGCCACGCTCGTGGACGCGTGGCTGCCGCGGGCGAGCGCTGCCATCAGCGACAACCCGGCGCTGCGCGAGTTGGCCCTCGTCCACGGGCGGGAACTGCAGGTGGCGGATGCCGACTTCGCAGGCACCCTGGGCCGCATCGACGTCGACGACACCGGGCACGTGCGCGCACCCGGCGGCCCCGCTCACAGCGACGTGTTCGCGATCGGTTCATTCACGAGCGCGACCGAGGCGGGCGCCTTCACCCGCCCCGGGTCCGACTCGCTCTCGCTGCGGCAGACCGACGTCGTGGCAGGCGCCGTCGTCGACGCGATCGCCGCGAGCGGCGCGGCCAGAGCCCCGCTGGTGAGCTCGACGGAGGGGTCGCAGTTGGTCGCTATCGCGGAGAGATAGCGACCATTCGCGACCCCGCGGGGACACCCTCCGGTCGCTCGATCGCGGGCGGGTCGCAGTTGGTCGCCATGGCCGACGTGTAGCGGCCATTTGCGACCCCGCTAGCGCGAATGCCGGCGACGGCCCCGCAGGTTCCCGAGGAGAATGCAGGATTCTGAGGACGGGATGCCGGGGTTTGCTCCTCAGCATCCGTCATCTCCTCAGCATCCGGCCGCTGACAGCGTCCGCGACCTCCCGGGAAACCTACCGCCGACATTTCTCACGGCGCTTTGTTTCGCGGCGTGACGTTATCAGACGGGGTGTGACGAACGCGCGTTCGCGGACTCGCGACGTCGCCTAACGTGCTGGAAGCCGCGGAGGGGAACCTGCTCCGCCCCTGTTCCCACCCGAAAGGCTCCAGATGTCCGCGTCTGAATCACTTCGCGAAGCGCCGGCTACCGGACTGGCCGCCGTGCTGACCGATCTTGCTGCGGCACTCCCCGGCCTCGACGTGCGCGCGGGCTCGAGCGACACCGTCCTGTACCTCGATGACGCCGCCACGCGCTCCTCACGCCGCGAAGCGTCTGTCGGGCCGGCCGTCGCCTTTCCCTCCACCCCCGCCGAGGTGCAGGAGATCGTGCGGACGGCCGCTCGTCACGGTGTGACGATCGTTCCGCGCGGTGCGGGCAGCGGCCTCTCGGGCGGCGCTTCGGCCACGGTCGATCAGCTGGTCGTGTCCACCGCACGGCTGAACCGCATCCTGGAGGTGTCGCCCCTCGACGAGGTGGCCGTCGTCGAACCCGGCGTGCTCAACGCCGCGCTCAATGAGCACCTCGCGCCCTTCGGACTGTTCTACGCGCCCGACCCGGCCAGCTGGGAGATCTCGAGCATCGGCGGCAACGTCGCCACCAACGCCGGCGGCCTCCGCTGCGCCAAGTACGGCGTCACTCGCGAATCGGTGCTCGCCCTGGACGTCGTGCTGGCCGACGGCGAGTTGATCACTATCGGTCATCGCTCCATCAAGGGCGTCGCGGGCCTCGATCTCGTGTCGCTGTTCGTCGGCTCGGAGGGCATCCTCGGCATCGTCGTGCGCATCACGGTGCGGCTGCGCCCCGTTCCGGTCGCCCGGCGCACGGTGTCGGCATTCTTCGACGACACCGCGGCCGGGGCCTCCGCTCTCGCGGCCATCACGGGCAGCCCCGTGCGCCCGGCGGTGATCGAGTTCCTCGATGGCCGCACGCTCGCCAACATCGACCGGCACCAGGGGACCGACCTGCGGCAGCGTGGCGGTGCACTGTTGCTCATCGAGCTCGACGGCTACGGCATCGATGACCAGTTCGCCGATCTCCGCGACGCGCTGGAGGCGGTCGGTGGGCGCGTGACGGCGGAGACGGATGCTGGCGGCGAGGCCCTCTGGGCGTTGCGTCGCGGCGGTCGCGGTCGCGATGAGCGGACGTGGTTCGCCGGTGGCGACATCGCCGTGCCGAAGTCGCGCATCGGCGATGTCTTCGCCGCGTTCCCCGCGCTGGAGGAGCGGTACGGCGTGGAGATCGGCGCCGTCGCCCATGCCGGCGACGGCAACCTGCACCCCGTCATCACGAGACCGATCCCTGACGGGGGCGACCCGTTCGCCCCGCCGCGGGACCTGCACGATGCTGCCGACGAGCTCGCTCGCCTGGCACTGGGTCTCGGCGGCACCGTGAGCGGAGAGCACGGCATCGGCACCGTCAAGCGTGACCTGGCCGCGCTCGAGTTCTCTCCCCGCAGCCGCGAGGCCCAGCTCGCCATCAAGACGGCACTCGACCCGTTCGAGTTGTTCAACCCCGGCAAGGCACTGTGACCACGGCATCCGCACCCCGTACTTCACCTGCACCCCAACACAGCAAGGAAATCAGCATGACCCGTTCTCTCCCCCGCCTGCTGAGGCGGGCGGCGCTCACAGCCACCGCGGCGCTCGCCACGACTGTCCTCGTCGCCGGCTGCGCCGGCGCCACCTCGCCGCAGTCCTCGGGCGACAGCTCCGGCGAACCCAAGTCGGGCGGTGACATCACCTTCCTCATCGATTCGCTCGGCTCCAGCTGGATTCCCAACGCCAGTTCGATCTCGAGCTACCAGGGGAACATCTGGGGCGAAGTCACCGACAAGCTCATCTATGTCGACGGCGAGGGCAACCTCAGTCCCTGGGTGGCCGACAGCTGGGAGCAGAACGACGCCGCGACGGAGTTCACGATCCACCTGAAGGACGGCGTGACCTTCTCCGACGGCTCGCCGGTCGACGCCGCCGCTGTCGCCGCCAACATCGAGGTGTGGGCGAAGGGCCAGCCCGACAAAGGCATTGCGCGGGTCGGCTTGTTCCCCTCGGCCAACTATGTCGGTGCGGAGGCCGTCGACGACGCCACCGTGAAGGTGACGTTCTCCAAACCCACGTTGAGCTTCATTCCGACGCTCGGCTACCACGGTTCGATCCTCATCTCGCCCGACACCCTCGCGCTGTCGGCGGAAGATCAGGCCGACCTTTCCCAGAGCATCGGCAGCGGCCCCTTCGTGGTGCAGTCGTGGAAGGACGGCGACAACGTCGTGCTCGCCAAGCGGGACGACTACAACTGGGGCCCCGAAGCGCTCGGTCACACCGGCGCGGCCTACCTCGACACGATCACGTACAAAGTCGTTCCGGAGCCGACACTGCGCACGGGCTCGGTGCAGTCGGGGCAGGCGGATGTCGCGTTCAACGCTTCCCCGCAAGAGTTGGATGCGCTGGAGAGCGAGGGCTTCGAGATCGCCGTTCCCCGCTACCTCGGCTTCGTCAACGGCTACGCGCTGAGGGTCAGCGTCGCGCCGTTCGGCGACAAGGCCGTACGCCAGGCGTTCTCCCGCGGCATCGACCGTGACGAAATCCTCTCGACCGTTTACACCAAGGACTGGAAGGCCGCCGAGAGCTTCGTGCAGAGCAACGTGCCGGGAGCGACAGACCACACGGACGCGTTCGCCTATGACCCCGACCTGGCCACTCAGCTTCTGGATGATGCGGGCTGGACCGTGGGCGCCGACGGCGTGCGTGAGAAGGACGGGCAGAAGCTCTCGGTGACCCTCTACGCCAACCCTTATCTTGCGACCTCGAAAGAGATCGATGAGCTGGTCGCCCAGCAGCTGGCAAAGATCGGGTTCGGCGTGAACATCGAGGCATACGACGTCCTCACCTATGGGCAGAAGGTGATCGGCAACGCGACGGTTGCTGCCAACGAGGTGACGCGCAGCTTCATCGACATCGGCACCATCCCGGGCGTGCTGACCTCCACCAACCCCGGCGACGAGGATTGGTTCAAAGTCGGCACGAGTGACACGACTCTCAATGACCTCGCGGCGCAGGTGGCATCCGCTACCGATATCGAGTCGCGCGCTGCGGTCTTCGACGAACTGCAGCAGTACGTGTTGGAGGAGGCCTACTTCGTGCCGATCACTCAGATCGTTCAGCGCATCTACGTGCAGACGCCCGACCTGAAGGACGTCACCTACAACGGTCTCGCGTACGCGAACTACTACACCGCCTGGCTCGACCGCTGAGACCCAGGAGAACCGACATGCGCTCCCCCTACGCCCGCTTTGCGCTCTCGCGGACGGCGCAGGCGATCCTCGTGGTGCTGCTGGCCTACGTGTTCACCTTCCTCGTGATCAGCGTGCTGCCCGGCGATCCGGTCACCAGCACGCTGAAGAACCCCGACAACGGCTTCACGCAGGATGACATCGACGCCATCGTCGCCTACTACGGCCTCGACCAGCCGGTGTGGGTCCAGCTGTGGACGTCGCTCAGCCGGTTCGTGGTCGGCGACTTCGGCATCTCGCTGCGCTCGAACCTGCCCGTCAGCGACCTCATCGCGCAGGCGCTGCCGTCGACGCTGGTCCTCGCGTCCTCCGCGCTCGCCGTCGCGATCGTGCTCGCCGCGCTCATCGCCTGGGGCACCCAGGTGCTCCCGGTGCGCTACGGTCAGGGCCTGCTGCGCGCTCTTCCGTCGCTGTTCCTCTCCGTGCCGAACTTCGTGATCGGCCTCCTCCTCATCCAGCTCTTCGCCTTCGGTCTGGGTGTCTTCCGCATCATCGACTCGGAGGGGCCGTGGTCGACGTTCTTCGCGGCCGTGGCGCTCGGCATCCCGGTGTCCGCGCAGCTGGCCGAGGTGCTCATCGCCAACCTCGACCACGAGTCGCGACAGGAGTACATCGCCGTGGCACGCTCGCACGGTCTGCGCCGCACCGCGATCTTCGCGCGGCACCTGGTGAAGCCCTCGTCGCTCCCGACTGTCACGGTGCTCGCCCTCATCGTCGGAGAGCTCCTCGGTGGCTCGCTCATCACCGAGTCGATCTTCGGACGCGCCGGCGTCGGCAGCCTCGTGCAGAGTGCCGTCGCCAGTCAGGACCTTCCGGTGCTGCAGGCCGTCGTCTCCCTCGCGGCGATCGTCTTCGTCGTCGTGAACCTTCTCGCCGATCTCGCCTATCCGCTTCTCGACCC
The DNA here is from genome assembly GCF_049661145.1 of Microbacterium sp. Classification (GTDB taxonomy): domain Bacteria; phylum Actinomycetota; class Actinomycetes; order Actinomycetales; family Microbacteriaceae; genus Microbacterium. The sequence goes on along the minus strand of NZ_JBASZT010000399.1, from coordinate 6,374 downwards.
GCGCGTGAGCCTCGACCGCGCGTTGCGCGGACGGGCCGTCTCGCCCGCGGCCGACCAGCCCTTGCACACCCCGCTCCAGGAGGAGGTGAGCGTCGTATGACCGGTGCCGCTCTCGCGACCCCCCGTTCCGCCACCGCGCGTCCGATCGCGTTCTCACTGCCGCCGACGGTCATCCTGTCGTTCGTGGCCCTCGCCGTCGTGATCGCGTGGGCTGTCGCGCCGGGACTGTTCACGTCGTACGATCCGGCCGTCGGGATCCCTGCCGACAAGTTCCTCGCCCCCAGCATCCCGCACCTCTTCGGCACCGATCAGCTCGGCCGCGACCAGTTCGCGCGGGTCGTGTTCGGCGCGCAGTCGTCCGTGCTGAGTGCCCTCGTCGCCGTCGTCATCGGCGTCGTCGTGGGCGGAGCCATCGGGCTGCTCGCCGGATTCTTCGGCGGATGGACCGATATCGGGCTCGCGCGCGTCGTCGACGTACTGCTGGCCATTCCGAGCTTCCTTCTCGCCGTCGTGGTCGTCAGTTCGCTCGGCTTCCAGACGATCAATGCGGCCATCGCCACGGGCGTCTCGGCCGTTGCGGTGTTCGCCCGCGTGATGCGTTCCGAGGTGATCAAGACCCGCAAGGCGGTCTTCGTGGAGGCTTCGGCACTGCAGGGGGGTTCCCGCGCACACATTCTCTTCCGCCACGTGCTGCCCAACGCCTCGCGTTCGGTGCTCACCCTCGCAGTGCTGCAGTTCGGCCTGTCGATCCTCGTCATCGCCGGGCTCGCGTTCCTCGGTTACGGTGACCCGCCGCCGGCGTCGGACTGGGGACTGCTGATCTCGTCCGGCAAGGACTACCCGCGCGCCCCATGGCTGGTCCTCTACCCGGCGCTGGTCACCGTGGCGGCGGTGCTGTCGGTCAACCGCATCAGCCGCTGGCTGCGCAAGACCTCCTGACCGCCTCTTCCGGAAGGACCCGACATGACTGAAAACACCACCCCCGAGCTCCTTCGCGTGGACGCGCTCTCCGTCGCATACGGTCGCACGCAGGTCGTCTTCGACGTCGGCTTCGGCGTCGCCCGCGGCGAGAGCCTCGCCCTCATCGGCGAATCGGGCTCGGGCAAGTCGACCATCGCTCGCGCCGTCCTGCGACTGCTCCCCGAGGGTGCCAAGGCATCAGGCGGCATTCGTTTCCAGGGGCAGGAAGTGCTCAAAGCGCCGGAGCGTCGGTTCCGCGCGCTCCGCGGGCGAGAGATCGGCTTCGTTCCGCAGGACCCGGCGAACGCGCTCAACCCGGTGCGGCGCATCGGGGCGCAGGCGCACGAGGCGGCGACGCTCGTCGAGCCGCGCGACGCCCGCGCACGGAAGCTCCTCATCCTCGACACGTTCGAGAAGGTGGGCCTCCCCGACCCGCAGCGTGTGTACGACTCCTACCCGCACCAGTTGTCGGGCGGGATGCTGCAGCGCGTGCTCATCGGACTGGCTCTGATCCCCGCGCCCTCGCTGATCGTCGCCGACGAACCGACGAGCGCGCTCGACGTGACGATCCAGAAGCGGATCCTCGACCTCCTCACCCGGTTGCAGGCCGAACGCGGCATCGGTCTGCTCCTCATCACGCACGACCTCGCCATCGCGGGCGAGCGCACCGACCGCCTCGTGGTGCTCAAGGACGGACGAGTGCAGGACGGCGGCCCTACCGCCGACGTCTTCGCCCGGCCGGGATCCGAGTACACCCGGCGGCTGCAGGCCGACGCGCCGTCGCTCAACCCCGCGCGCTACGAGGCGCTTCGCGCGCAGCGCACCGCGGTTCCCGCAGCTCGGGCGACGCGCGCGGCGACGTCTGCCGCGTCCGCGAAGATTCAGGTCACGGGGCTCGCCAAGACCTTCACGGGCGGCGTGAAGGCGCTGGACGACGTCTCGTTCGCCGTTCCCGCCGGCACGACCCACGCGCTGGTGGGGGAGTCCGGATCGGGAAAGACGACGGCCTTGCGCGCCCTCCTCGGCCTCGAGCATCCCGACGCCGGCACGATCCTGGTCGACGGGGAATCGGTGTTGGGCCGCAACGCGGAAGCCCTGCGCGGCATCCGTCGGCACCTGCAGCTGGTGTATCAGAACCCGTTCACGTCGCTCGATCCGGCGTGGAAGGTCGGGGAGATCGTGCGCGAGCCCCTCGATCGCTACCGCGTGGGCGCGCGGCGAGACCGCGCGGCACGTGTGGCGGAGACGCTCGACGCCGTGGGACTCACCGCCGACCATGCGCGACGCCGGCCCGCAGAGCTGTCCGGAGGTCAGCGCCAGCGCGTGGCGATCGCGCGGGCGCTCGTGCTGGAGCCCGACATCATCGTGCTCGACGAACCCACCAGCGCTCTCGACGTGAGCGTGCAGGCCGACATTCTCGAGGTGCTGCTGCGCCTGCAGGTCGAGCGCGGACTGACCTACCTGTTCGTCTCACACGATCTCGCCCTGGTGCGGCAGATCGCCGACACCGTCACCGTGCTGCGTCGCGGCCGGGTGGTCGAGAGCGGCTCGGTCGCCCGCGTCTTCGCCGACCCGCAGGACGACTACACGATCACCCTGCTGTCGGCGATCCCGCGCGCCGGGACACGCCTCGAGGCGCGTCCCGAGAAGCGCGTCGACCTCGTCCCGACCGCCTGACCGATCCGGAGAACCTCATGACCATCGACACCCTCCCCGCGCCCGCGCACACGGCCCTCGTCTCCGCCTTCACGGCGCCGAAGGGCTTCGGCGATCAGACCCTGCGCGACCGGCGTCAGGACGCGATCGAGCTGACGGGCGGCATCCCCGATCCTTCGGTGCTGCCGGCCCGCGAACTCGCCGAGGCGACGGCACGCGTGCTCGCGACCCCAGGGCTGCCGGCGCTGCAGTATTCGCGGACCGAGGGCATCCCGGCGCTGCGCGAGTGGATCGCCGAGCGCGAGGGGGTGCCCGTCTCGCGCATCTTCGTCACCAACGGCGGCTTCCACGGCCTGGCTCTGGCGATCCAGACGACCGTCGAGCGCGGTGGACTGGTCGCGGTGGACAACCCGATCTTCCCGCTGTTCCTGCGTGGGCTCGAGCTTTCCGCCGGGGAGTTCCTTCCTGTGCCGGTCGGTCGCGAGGGCCTCGACGTGGACCACTTGGAGCAGTTGTTGCGCGGCGGCGCACGCCCCGCGGCGCTCTACACGGTGCCCGACTTCCACAACCCGACGCAGGGGTCGCTGCCGCTCGAGGCGCGGCGCGCGCTCGTCCGCCTGGCCGAGCAGTACGGATTCGTCGTGTTCGCCGACAACCCGTACCGGGAGTTGCGCTTCGCGGGGGCGACGGCCGAGGAGGAGCCGTTCAACCACTCCGACCGGGTCATTCACGTCAACACCTTCACCAAGACCCTCGGACCGGGACTGCGCCTGGGATGGCTCGTCCTGCCGGAATGGCTCGTGCCCGATGTCGTCGCGCTGCGCAGCCGACAGGACTCGCACTCGTCGACCTTCACACAGGCGATCGTCGCCGAGTTGCTCGCCTCGGACCCCGGCCTCTTCGACGCGACGCTGACGCGCGCCCGCGCGCTGTACCGGGATCGCGCCCGGACGCTTGCGACCTCGCTGGAGCGAGAGGCGCCCGGAACCTTCGAGGTGGAGGTGCCGGAGGGTGGACTGTTCCTGTGGCCGCGCCTGCGCGACGACGCGATCGACGCCGACCGGCTCGCCGACGATGCCAGCGCCGAGGGCGTCGAGTACCAGCGGGGCTCGTTCTTCCCGTCCGGACCGGGGACGGATGCCGCGCGGCACCTCCGCCTGTCCTTCGGCAACACCACTGAAGAGCAGCTGAGTGAAGCCGCCGCCCGCCTCGCACGGGCGGTGCAGCGCCAGTCGTAACCGGTCGTGCTCGCCGCAAGAGTGCGGCTGCGGGCGATGAGCGCCAGCAGGGAATGAGCGGTCGCGTCGCCGCCCTCTCCGTATTGTGACGTTCTCCGGTCGACAGACCGGGCCGAATCACATACGGTGGTGCCGTGCCCCTGACCTGTCGCTGTTGTCGCTGAGCCTCTCCGGCTCCCTCCGACGACCCCGACCGCCCGCCGCCTTGGAGCGCACTCTGTGCCTGCGGCCCCACTCTTCAGGACGCTCATGCGCTACGCATCGCACATCGCCGACCTCGTCGGCAACACGCCCCTTGTCCGCCTGAACGCCGTGACGGCCTCTGACCGAGCCGACCGCGCTGATGGCGGCATCCGCGCCACCGTGCTCGCGAAGGTCGAGTACTTCAACCCCGGCGGTTCGGCGAAGGACCGCATCGCCGGGAACATCATCGATGCCGCCGAAGCTGCAGGCCAACTGCGCCCCGGTGGCACGATCGTCGAGCCGACCAGCGGCAACACCGGCGTCGGACTCGCCCTCGTCGCGCTGCAGCGTGGCTACCGCATGGTCTTCGTCGTGCCCGACAAGTTCGCCGGCGAGAAAGTCGCCGTGCTGAGGGCGTACGGCGCCGAGGTCGTCATGACGCCCACGAGCGTGCCGCCGGAGCATCCCGACTCGTACTACAGCGTCTCGGACCGGCTCGCCCGCGAGATCCCCGGCGCGTTCAAGCCCGACCAGTTCGCGAATCTCAACGGGCCGCGCGGGCACTACGAGACGACCGGCCCGGAGATCTGGCGCGACACCGACGGGAGGGTCACGCACCTCGTCGCCGGCATCGGCACCGGCGGCACGATCAGCGGTGCCGGGCGGTTCCTCAAGAACGCGACCGCCGGCGAGGTCGTGGTCGTCGGCGCCGATCCCGAGGGGTCGATCTACTCCGGCGGACCGCTCCACGGGTACGCCGTCGAAGGCGTCGGCGAGGACTTCTACCCGGCGACCTTCGACCCCACCGTCGTCGACCGCTACGAACGGGTGACGGATGCCGAGAGCTTCGCCATGACGCGCCGACTCGCCCGCGAGGAGGGCCTGCTCGTCGGCGGATCCTCCGGAATGGCGGTCGTCGCGGCGCTCCGCACGGCCCGTGACCTTGATGAGGATGCCGTCGTGGTCGTCATCCTGCCCGACCATGGCCGCAGCTACCTCTCAAAGCTGTACGACGATGGTTGGCTCGCCGCTCGTGGGCTCGCGCTCGCGGCATCCACCCCGACAGGAGCACGCCCATGACCACCCTCGACGCCGCACGCGGCTTCGCCAGTCTCGCCGTCCACGCCGGCCAGGAGTTCGACCCCACGACTGGGGCCGTCATCCCGCCGGTCCATTTCTCCACGACATATGCCCAGGACGGCATAGGCGAACTCCGTCAGGGGTACGAGTACGGCCGCAGCGGCAATCCGACGCGCACGGCGCTGCAGACCCAGCTGGCCGCGATCGAGGGCGGCGCGCACGCCTACTCCTTCGCGTCGGGACTCGCCGCCGAAGACACCCTGCTGCGGGCGGTGCTGTCGCCGGGCGACGAGGTGCTGCTCGGCAGCGACGTGTACGGCGGTACGCACCGGCTGCTGTCCCGCGTGCTCGGACCGTGGGGCGTGCGCCTGCGGGTCGTCGACATGAGCGACCCGGATGCCGTGCGGGCCGCCGTCGCCGAGCGCGCACCTCGGATTCTGTGGGTCGAGACCCCCTCGAACCCCCTGCTGCGCATCACCGACATCGCGGGGCTGGCCGCGATCGGTCACGAGGCGGGGGCCCTCGTCGTCGTGGACAACACGTTCGCCACGCCCGCGCTGCAGCAACCGCTCGCGCTCGGCGCCGACATCGTGGTGCACTCCACGACGAAGTACCTCGGCGGTCACTCCGACGTCGTCGGCGGCGCGGTCGTGCTGTCGGAAGCGCACCGCGACAGCGCGCTCGCCGAGCAGCTCGGCTTTCTGCAGTTCGCCGTCGGCGCGGTATCGGGCCCGCTCGACGCGTGGCTGACGACCCGCGGCATCAAGACCCTGGACGTGCGGATGCGTCGGCACAGCGAGAACGCGGCATCCGTCGCCGCATTCCTCGAAGGGCATGAACGAGTGGCGCGCGTGTACTACCCCGGACTCGCCTCGCACCCGGGTCACGACCTCGCTGCCCGGCAGATGTCGGGCTTCGGCGGAATCGTGTCGATCGCGCTCGAATCGGGAGCGGTAGCACGCCGGTTCGCGGAGTCGACCCGGCTGTTCCAGCTCGCAGAGTCGCTCGGTGGCGTGGAGTCGCTCGTCAACTACCCCGACGAGATGACGCACGCCTCGGTGCGCGGCACCGAGGCGGCGGTCCCGGTCGAGGTCGTGCGCCTGTCGGTCGGGATCGAGGCAGTCGCCGACCTCCTCGCCGACCTGGAGCAGGCGCTCGCGGTCTGACGCTCTGGCGCCCGCGCGCCAGGACTCCTCGTGTCGTCGAGCCCGCCCCTTGTTGCCGAGTCGGCCGGTTGGGTACCGCGCACAACCGGCC
>NZ_JBASZT010000398.1:0-2600 GCF_049661145.1 Microbacterium sp. | reverse complement strand
CCACGGCGCTGTCGCCGGCATCCGCCCGCCGCTCCCCGCCGGAGCCCGCCGGTCCTCGCCGCCCCCCTTCGCCGCCTGCGCCGTCGCAAAAGCAGGCTGAGTCACGCTTCACACCCCCCTCAGCCCCGCCGGCAGTCGATCCAGCCTGCTTTCACGACACCGTCCTCCTGCCCCGCACGGCGTTGTCAACCCTTACGCCCGATAAGGGACTCAGGTTAGCGTCGGAGGATGGGACTGTTCCGCTCCGCACCGGGTGCAAGACCTGGTTCAACACCGAAGACCGTCCGCATCGACTCGACGGGTGCGCCGCTGCGCGTGGATGCCGACGGCAAACCCTGGAGCCTCTGGTCCGACGGCCTGGGCGTGCTCGCCATCCGCGCGCTGCAGGTCATGATCGTCGTGGCTGTCGCGGCGGCGATCGTGCTCGGCATCCAGCAGATCACGGTCGTCACGATCCCGCTCGTGCTCGCCCTCATCTTCGCGTCGGCGTTCGCGCCGGTCATGTCGTGGTTGCGCGGCGGCGGTGTGCCGTCGCTCGCGGCGACCCTGCTCGCCCTGTTCGCGATCCTGGCGATCCTCGCGGCGGTCGGCTGGCTGATCGTCTGGGCCGTCCGCGACCAGTGGGACACGCTCTACGCGCAGGCGGAGCAGGGCCTGCAGGACCTGCTCGCGTGGGGCCGCACGCTGCCGTTCGACATCGACCACGAGCAGCTCGACGAGTGGATCGCGCAGCTGCAGGCCTTCGTCACGAGCGCACAGTTCGGTTCCGGCGCGATCGCGGGAGTGAGCGCGGTCGCGAGTTTCGTCACGGGCCTCGTGCTGATGGTCGTCATGCTGTTCTTCTTCCTCAAGGACGGGCCGCAGATGTGGGCGTTCCTGCTGCGGCCGTTCCGCGGGGAGCACTACGAACGCGCGGTGCGCATCGGCGAAAAGACGGTCACGACCCTGGGTTCCTACGTCCGCGGCACCGCGACGGTCGCCGCCGTGGATGCCGTCGGCATCCTCATCGGCCTGCTGATCCTGCAGGTCCCGCTCGCGATCCCGCTGGCCGCGCTCGTGTTCCTGCTGGCGTTCATCCCGATCGTCGGCGCGACGCTCGCCGGCATCCTCGCCGCACTCGTCGCGCTCGTCGCGAACGGCTGGGTCGTCGCGCTACTGGTGGTCGGCGTCGTCGTGCTCGTCAACCAGCTCGAGGGGAATCTGCTGCAGCCGGTGCTCATGGGCCGTTCGATGAAGCTGCACGCGTTCGTCGTGCTCGTCGCCCTGACGATCGGGACGGTGCTGTCGGGGATCATCGGGGCCGTGCTCGCCGTGCCGATCACGGCGGTCGCGTGGGGGATCGTGCAGGTGTGGGACGGTCCCGACACCCCGGCACGCTGGGCGCGGCCGAAGCACCGAGAGGATGCTGCGGCCAGCCGCGACCCGCTGACGGAGGCACCCGTCGCGTAGGCGCGGCGCGCCGTTCAGGCCTCAGGCTTGCGAGCGCGGCTCGGCTGCACGCGGGGCGGTTCGCCGGGCATCTTCGGGAACTCGGGCGGGAACGGCAGCTCGCCGAGCCCGTCGGCGAGGTCGCGCTCCCACCACTGCAGCAGCGTGTCGATGCGGCCGGGCTTCTGCTGCAGGTCACGCCACGGGTCGCCGATGTCGGCGAGGCGCTGCGGCACGGTCCGCACCGTGAAGGATGCCGGGTCGACGCCCGCCTCGAGCTCGTCCCATGTGATCGGGGTCGCGACGGTTGCCGTCGGGAGCGCCCGTGGGCTGTAGGCGCCGGCCATCGTGCGGTCGCGGTTCGCCTGATTGAAGTCGACGAAGATGCGCTCGCCGCGCTCCTCCTTCCACCAGGCGGTCGTGACCCGATCCGGCATCCGTCGTTCCAGTTCGCGGCCCGCGGCGATCACCGCGTGCCGCACGTCGAGGAACTCATGGGTCGGCTCGATGGGGCAGAACGCGTGGATGCCGCGGTTCCCGCTCGTCTTCAGCCACGCCTCCAGCCCTGCTTCGCGCAGCACCTCGCGCAGCGCCGGGGCGACGGCCGCGGCATCCGCGAAGTCCGTGCCCGGCTGCGGGTCGAGGTCGATCCGCAGCTCGACGGGGTTGTCGGTGTCGGCCGCGAGCGATGCCCACGGATGGAAGACGACGGTGTTCATCTGGATCGCCCAGACGATCGCGGCGGCTTCGTCGAGCACGACCTGCGGATGCCGTCGGCCGCTGTTGTAGGTGCACATCACCTCGTGCACATAGTCGGGGGCGCCGCGGGGCGGGTTCTTCGAGAAGAAGCGCTCGCCGTCGATGGTGTCGGGGAAGCGCTCCAGCGACACCGGGCGATGGCCGTTGGCGCGGAGGAATGGCTCGGCGACGGCGATCGCATACTCGGCGAGCTCGCGCTTCGTGATGCCGAGCTCGGGCCAGATGACCCGATTCGGGCTCGACAGCCCGACCTGGCGCGGCCCGTCGGGTCCCGCGACGTCGAGGGTGACACGGCGCGGATCCTGAGTTTGTCGAACGGCGGAGGCCATGGCTCGACCCTACGGGGGCTGGGGCTTTCGCGACAGGGTGTCCTGCGGCCGGGCGACGCCGCGCCGGGGCAGGCGCCGGGCGAC
>NZ_JBASZT010000397.1:0-2748 GCF_049661145.1 Microbacterium sp. | reverse complement strand
GCGCGGGCCCGTACCTGCGCGCCCACGGCGCGACACCGGTCGAGTGCGGCGACCTGTGGCACGGACGCGACGTCGACGCCCGCGCCTGAAGCCCCGGCATCCCTCAGGTGCGGACGACGACGTTCTCGGGCTCTTCCCCGGCCAGGAGGTGTCTGATCTGGCGGCGGATGAGTGCCGCGATCCGTGGGTGCATGGCGCTCGACGCGCCGCCGACGTGCGGCGAGACGAGCACGCCGGGAAGTCCCCAGAGCGGATGCCCCTCGGGCAGCGGTTCGGGATCGGTCACGTCGAGCGCGGCGCGGATGCGGCCCTGCCGCACGTGCCTCACGAGGGCATCGGTGTCGATGAGCGGGCCGCGACCGACGTTGACGACGAGCGCGCCGTCGGGGAGCGCGGCCAGCTCCTCCTCACCGATGATGTGCCGCGTCGCGTCACCCCCGGGCAGGGTCAGCACGACGACCTCCGCCGTCGGCAGCAGCTCCGGCAGTTCGTCGACGCCGTGGATCCGGATGCCGTTCTCGTCGCGCGCGTGCGATGCCACCGCGACGAGCTCCACCTCGAAGGGCGCCAGCCGCGCCGCGACCGCCTTGCCCACGCCGCCGTACCCGAGCAGCAGGACGCGCCGGTCGGCGAGGCTCCGTGAGAAGCGCGGATGCCAGACCCCCGCGCGCGTGTCGAGCGCGAAGCCGTCGACGTGCCGCTGCGCGGCGAGCGTCAGCGCCACGGCGAGCTCGGCCGTCGAGGTCTCGTGCACGGTCGCGGCGTTGGCGTAGACGACCCCCGGCGGCAGTTCGTGTTCGACGCCCTCGTACCCGATCGACTGGCTCTGCACGAGGCGCGTCTTCACGTGCGCCAGCAGCGGCAACGCCGCGCTCGCCGTCAGATACGGCGGGACGACGAGATCGATCCGATCGCGCGGCGCCGGCGGTTCGGGCGACTCCCCGGCATCCGCCGACGCATCCGTCTCCGACGACACGGGCGACGAGGCCGAGCGCACCATCGGCCATACGATCACCTCGACGCCGTCCGGCAGCGGCTCGAGATCGCGGGCGAGTTCGGGGCGGGGAACCGAGACGACGAGAGTCATGCCTTCGACGGTACCCGGCGGGGGAGTACCCTCGCGGCAAGAGCCGAACCCGCGGAGGCGTCATGATTCCCGAGATCAACTACTGGGCCGTGCTGCTGGCCACCGTCGCGAGCATGATCGTGGGATCGATCTGGTACACGCCGAAGGTCCTCGGCAACCGGTGGATGAGACTCGCGAAGGTCACGCCGCCGGAGTCCTCCTCTGCGGCGTGGTTGCCCCTGATCGTCTCGGTCGCGCTGTCGTTCCTGCTGGCGTGGGTGCTCGCCGGCGCCGTCGCCATCGCGTGGCACTTCTACGGCGGGTCGTTCCTGTCGTCGTCCATCGTGACAGCGATCACCCTCTGGGCCGGGTTCACCGCCGGCCGCATCATCGTGCACGACATCTTCGAGGGCCGCCCGACGGGCCTCACCGTCCTGACCATCGCGCACGAACTGGTCACCGTGCTCGCGATGTCCGTTGTCATCGGGGTGTGGCCGCCCGCCGGCACCGTCTGACTCTCACTTCCGCGGAGATCTGCAGTTCTGAGGACCGGGTCCCCGCGGATCGATCCGCAGATGTGCAGATCTCCTCCGTTGTGAGGGCGGATGCCGAAGGCGCAGGCCCGGCGCGAAACCGCAGGCTCAGGCCGCGGCACCCACCACGGCGGCGATCGCGGACGTGAAGAACGTGAGGCCGTCGACGCCGGAGCGCATCGCGTCGGGCGTGTTCGGGCCGAAACCGGGCTCGACGGCGTGCTCGGGGTGCGGCATGAGGCCGACCACGTTGCCGCGCTCGTTCGTGAGACCCGCGATGTCGGCCAGCGAGCCGTTCGGGTTCACGCCGACGTAGCGGAACGCGATCAGACCCTCGCCCTCGATGCGTTCCAGGTCGGATGCCGAGCAGATGTAGCCCCCGTCGGCGTTCTTCAGCGGGATGGTGATCTCCTGCCCGACCTCGAACCCGCTGGTCCACGCCGTCGAGGCGTTCTCGACGCGCAGGCGCTGGTCGCGGCGGATGAACTGCTGATGCGCGTTGCGGATGAGCCCGCCCGGCAGCAGATGAGCCTCGACGAGCATTTGAAACCCGTTGCAGATGCCGAGGACCGGCATGCCGGATGCCGCGGCATCCTTCACCTCGGTCATGATCGGCGCGAGCGCCGCGATCGCGCCGGCGCGCAGATAGTCGCCGTAGCTGAAGCCGCCGGGAAGGACGAGCGCGTCGACGCCCTCGAGGTCGTGCGAGCCGTGCCACAGCGCGACGGGCTCGGCTCCGGCCACGCGGATCGCGCGTCGCGCGTCGCCGTCGTCGAGCGACCCGGGAAAGGTGATGACCCCGATGCGGGTGGTCACTCGACGACCTCGATGCCCACGACATCCTCGATCACCGCATTGGACAGCACGTCGTCGGCGAGCTTGCGGGCGAGCTCCAGCGTCGCGTCGTCGGCGGATTCCACCGTCAACTCGAACCGCTTGCCGATGCGCACCGCCGAGAAGCCCTCGATCCCGAGGCGGTCCAGGGCCCCTGCGACCGCCTTGCCCTGCGGGTCCAGCAGCTCGGCCTTGGGCATGACGTCGACGACGATAGTGGGCATCTGGCATCCGATCGTGTTCGGGGGATGCCGCCAGCTTACCGGCCGGGTCTGCCCCCCGCCCCCCGCCCGCCCCCCGCGCCCGCCGCCGAGC
>NZ_JBASZT010000396.1:0-4071 GCF_049661145.1 Microbacterium sp. | reverse complement strand
TCGTGGCACGTGCCCGCCGTCGACCCGGGTCCCGAGGTGTGGGACGTGCTCGTGCTGCTCGACGGCGACCGCTGGGCGGCCGGCGGCACCGCACGTCTCGACGGGTGGGCGGAATCGGGCGTGCTGCCGCCCACGGCGACGCTGCTGCTGGGCCACGGGGGTCTCGAGGAGCGAGTGGCCGACCTCACCTGCAACCCCCGGCTCATCGCCGAGATCACCGCCCTCATCGACGCCGCCCCCGCCGCTCTCGGCGCGCCGGTCACCCGCGACGCCGACCGCACAACCATCACCGGCCAGTCGCTCGGCGGGCTCACCGCGCTGTATGCCCAGTGCCTCGCGCCGGAGCGCTTCGGGGCGTCGGTGTGCCAGTCGGGCTCGTTCTGGTGGCCCAACCCCTTGGGCGGCGAGCCCGCGGAGTGGCTCACCCGTGCCATCCGCGACTCCGACGCCCGCCTCGGGCGCGTGCACCTCGAGGTCGGGCTCGCCGAGTGGGTGGTGTTGGAGCCTACGCGGCGGCTCAGGGCCGAGCTCGAGGATCGCTGCGCGCTGCTCGACTATCGCGAGTTCGACGGCGGCCACGACCCCGCCTGCTGGGAGGCGAGCCTGCCGCACGCTCTGCACCGCCTCACGCGGCGCAGTGACCCGGCGCCCGCTCCCGCCTGACCGCCCGCCACCGCGAGACGCATCAGTCCCCGCTGAGCTGCACGAGCTTCTCGACGGCGGCGGTCAGGCGCGCGTCGGCCTCGCCGTATGCCGTCCAGTCGCCCTGAGTGAGCGCCGCCTGACGATCCATCATCGCCTGCTGCGCCTCCTGCAGCGCCGCCTGGAACGCCACGTCGGTGCCCGTCCCGCCCCCCGTAGACCCGTCGCCGCCGGGTTCATCCGGGTTCCCGGTCTCCGTCGGCTCGGGCGCCGGGGTGACGTCCGTCCCGCCGTCACCCGTGACCGCCCCGGAGTCCCCGCCGAACAGGACGTCGAGCGCCCCCTGCAGCGTGTCCTCGAACGCGATCTCGTCGCCGAAGCCGACCAGCACCTTCTGCAGCGTCGGCAGCTTGGTGGAGCCCGAGGACTGCACGAACACCGGCTGCACGTACAGCAGGCCTCCGCCGACCGGAAGTGTCAGCAGGTTGCCGTTGAGCACCTGCGACTGTCCCTGCTTCAGGATGTTGATGAACGCCGACACATCCGGTGCAGAGTTGAACGTGTTCTGGACCTGCCCGGGACCGGGAACCGGCGTCTCGGCATTGATCTCCAGCATCCGCAGCTTGCCGTACGTGTCGCTCTTCGCGCCGGTCTGCGCCCCGGCATCCGAGTCCACCGAGAGATATCCCATGAGGACGTTGCGGGTGTCATCACCGCCCGGGATGAACGTGGTGAACATCGAGTAGCTCGGCGCCTCCTGATCGGGCATCTGCATCGTCAGGTAGTACGGCGGCTGCAGCACGGCGTTCGTCTGCGTCGGGTCGTCGGGCGTCTTCCACGCGTTGTCGCGCTGGTAGAACGACTGGGCGTCGTCGACGTGGTACGTGCCGAGCATGGCGCGCTGCACCTTGAACAGGTCGGTCGGGTACCGCACGTGGCTCATGAGGTCGCCGCTCATCTCCGAGACCGGCTTGAGCGTCGACGGGTAGACCTTCTGCCACGCCTGCAGCAGCGGGTCGGTGTCGTCCCACGCGTAGAGCGTCACCTTGCCGTCGTAGGCGTCGACGGTGGCCTTGACGGAGTTGCGGACGTAGTTGACGTCGTCGAGGGCCACCCGCGGCGTCGTGTTGGTCGTGTCGCTGATCGCGTCGCGCAGGCTCACGACCTGCGAGTAGGGGTAATCGGCGCTCAGCGTGTAGCCGTCGACGATCCACACGATGCGGCCGTCGACGACCGAGGGGTACGGGTCGTTGTCGAGCTCGAGATACGGCGCCACCTTCAGCACTCGGTCGACGGGGTCACGGTCGTACAGGATCTGCGAATCCTCGTTGATCGCATCGGAGAACAGGATGTCGGTCGATTGGAACTTCAGCGAGTAGATGAGCCGGCTGAAGGGATCGCCGATGCCGGGCCCACCCTCGCCGGTGAAGGTCGTGGTGGTCCGGGCTGCGCCGTCCTCGCCGCGCGGGTAGTCCAGTTCGATGGGATCGCGGCCCTCCGGCGCCCCGACGATCGAGTATGTCGGCGAGGACTCGCCGAAGTAGACGCGCGGCTCGTAGTTCTCGCCCGTCGTGAGCGCTCCGGTGGCGGGAATGCCGCGCTCCACGAAGACCGGATTGCCGTCAGCCGTGCGCTCGTTGCCCTTCGCGGCGACCATGCCGTAGCCGTGCGTGTAGACGAGCGTCGTGTTGTACCAGGACGCCGCCTGGCCGAGCTCCTGCATGTTGAGCTCCCGCACCGAGACCACGGTGTCCTGCGACTGCCCGTCGATCTGATATCGATCGACGTCGAGCGGATCGGTGAACTGATAGTACGTGCGGTACTGCTCGATCTGGCGGACGGTCGGCGAGATGATGGCAGGGTCCATGATGCGAATGGATGCCGTGGTCTCGGCATCCGCCCGCAACTGCCCCGGCTCCACATCGGTGACGGCCTGGAAGTCGCTCTTCTCCAGCCCGTCGATGCCGTACGCCTTCTTGGTCGCGTCGATGTTGCGCTGGTAGTAGGGGCTTTCGAGGGTCTCCTGGTTCGGCACGACCTGGAACTGGTTGAGAGCCCAAGGGTACGCGATGCCCACGATCAGCGACGACACGATGAGCAATCCGGTCCCGATCAGGGGGAACCGCCAGCGCCCGATCACGGCGGTGACGAAGAAGAGCAGCGCGACGATCGCTGCCGCGATGGCGAGAATCGTGAGCCCCGGGATGATGGCGTGGTCGTCGACGTAGCTGGCGCCCGTGATGCGGTCGCCTTGCTGCGTCAGCGTCTTGTAGCGGTCGAGCCACAGGCTCGCCGCCTGCACGAGCAGATACAGGCCGGCGATGACGGCGAGCTGAATACGGGCCGCCTTCGATATCCGCAGTTCACGCTGGCCGATGCGCACCGATCCGTAGAGGTAGGCGACGAGAGCAGTGACGATCAGGCACACGAGCAGCATCGCCGACGCGAAGCCGAGCACCGTCGAGAAGAACGGGAGCGAGAACAGGTAGAACCCGGAATCGAGGTGGAACTGCGGGTCGAGGTCTCCGGTGTCGACGCGGTTCGCCCACAGCCATACGGTCTCCCACTGCGCGGAGGCGGCGAAGCCGGCGAAGAACCCGAAGAAGAGCGGGATTCCCCACATCGCGAGGCGCCGGAGGGGCTCGACGACCTCCTGGTAATGATCCAGCTGCGAGCTCAGCCGGGCGTAGACGGGACGCAGGCGGTACGCGAGCTGGATCGCCACAAACACCGGAACCGCCATCGCGAGGAACCCGATGACGAACATCGCGACGCGCGCCGTCCATTGCGTCCACAGCACCCCCGAGAAGCCCAGCTGGTCGAACCACAGCCAGTCCGCGTAGAGGCTCGCGAAGAGGAAGAAGCCCACGACGAGAGCCGCGATGACGGCGAGCGTGATGGCGATGGCGCGGCGGACGGGATTGGGCGTGGCCTGGTTCGGCGCTGAGGTCGTGGTCACCCCCCTATCCTAAGCGGCGGGTTTCTTGGGGAAGGCCGTCCCGCGTCAGGCTCACGAACCGGTGGCGGATTCACAGGTCGGCAGCGCATCGGGGTCGCGCTCACCGCGGATCGCCGCGAGCGCGTCGAGCGCGTCGTCCAGCGTCGCGACGGAGAAGACGCGCAAGCCCGCTGGCACGTGGCCGACGACCTCCTCGCAGTTGTCGCGGGGGGCCAGGAACCAGGTGGCGCCGGCATCCTTCGCCCCGTACATCTTCTGCCGGATGCCGCCGATCGGACCGACCGTGCCCGCGGAATCGATCGTGCCGGTACCGGCGACCTGCTCGCCGCCGTTGAGGTCGCCATCGCTGAGGGTGTCGATGATGCCGAGCGCGAACATCATGCCGGCACTGGGGCCACCGACGTTGTCGAGCTGAATCGTCACGTCGACCGGGAAGTCGTAGTCGTGGCTCGTCGTGATCCCGACGAGCC
>NZ_JBASZT010000395.1:0-10705 GCF_049661145.1 Microbacterium sp. | reverse complement strand
TCTGGGTCATCGTGGGATCACTTTCTGGGTTCTTGGAGGAACACAACGGTCTCCCACGATGGCCCGCCTACGTCAACGACGTCGAGAGCTCCGCGGGGGAATTACACCACGCTATGGGACTCACCCCCGTCGCCGCGTTGGAGCGCGACCCGATATCCTTGCGCCGCGCACTGCTCCGCCTCGTCGACGCGACAGCCCCGCATGTGGGCGGATGCCGCGTCGAGCAGTGGCACGGTGGCGGGGCCGTCGAGAAGTTCCCACGCGCGTTCCGTCCCGAGCGTCACGATCCGCTGACGCAGCACCGCGAGTGTCGGCCGGTCCGCGGCCCACACCGCGGCATAGCCTCCGGTGACGGCTGCGTCGAGCGCGACATCCGCCGGGCTGCGCGGATCGGTCGCGATCGAGAACGCGACGCGAAGCGCGTCGTCCACTGCACCGAGCCGCAAGAGGGCCAGAGCCCGCAGGGCAAGGGTCGGAGCCGTTGGCGCATGCTCGCGGGCATCGGCGTCCAGCGACTGCACGGCACGGGTGGGTCCGTCGGCGGACATCGCGAGCGCACGCGCACGCAGCAGCACGAGGCGGTGACGCTGGCCCGGATCCATCAAGACGCGGTCCAGTTCGTCCAGCACACGGTGCGCTTCACGCAGCCGATCCTCCCGGATCAGGTGCATGGCCAGATCCAGACGGCTCTGCACCGCGTCCCCGCTCGCCACGGCGGCGCGCAACAGCCCCTCTACGCGGTCCGGCGCCAGGTGTCGCGCCTCGGTCACGAGGTCTCTGAGCTCACCCTCCGTCATCCGGTCGCCGCGACTGAACCGCCAGCCGGCGGCGCGGATCCGTTCGTAGCCCGTCGATTCACTCCGTGTCGCAGCATCCGCCAACTCCCCCCACAAACGCCGTCGGCGGAGCGGAGAAAGACCGGCGATCACGCTGTCGCGCCAGATTCCGGGGCCGAGCCGCACGATCGGCTGCTCATCGCCGGTGACCGCGACGAGCAGGTCCTTCGCGGCTCGCCGCGCTGCGGGCTCCCCCACGATCTCGTGCAACATGGCGAGGCGGAGCGGCTCGCCGAGCACGACCAGCTCGACGATCTCCCGCTGCTCGTTCTCGAGTGCGGCAAGGCGCTCCGAGAACAGCGCACCGATCGACGCCGTCGGAGTCAGATGGCGCGAGAGCCGCCACACCCCCCGCACCTGCACGATGGAGCCGTCGGCGAGCCCGCGGCGCACCCGCTCGCGCAGCACGAGCGGAATGCCTCCGCTCACCGCCGCGAGATCGCGAGCAAGCGCCGCGTCGACGAGACCCCCGAGCAACCCCTCCACCAGCGCGACAGATTCGTGCTCCAGCAACGGCATCAGCTCGATGCGCCGTCCGCCCTCCTGTGCCCACAGTCGTACCAACGGCTGCGGCAGCACACCTCGCCAGCCGAGCGTGGCGACGATCCGCGTTCCCTCGGCAGCGATCTCGCCGACGAGTCCTGACGCCTGAACGTCCAGGTTCTGGACGTCATCGATTGCGAGGATGCCGACGCGCCGCTCCCGCAACTCGCGCCGCATCCGCCCCCGCACGGCGCGCAGACCGTCGTCGCCGACGCCGGCATCCGCCGGCGTCAACTCGCGAAACGGGTGCAGCACCAGCGCGCGGTCCACAGCGTCGGCGATGATCAGCACGGAACCGGGAGCCGCTTCGACGAGGTCCGCCAGCACCCGCGACTTGCCGACTCCCGGTTCTCCGGTGATGAGCACGTTCGATCCCGAGTCCGCGCACTCCTGCAGCACCGCGGCCAGCGCGGCGCGGTCAGGCGGACGTTCGAGGGTCATGATCGACGATCACACCACGAGAAGCGTCGTCGACGGAAGATCTGCGAGACGAGCGTGATGCCTTGCGCCGTGCCCCGCGATGCGGCGATGGAACTGCATGGTGCGATCCTGTCCGGGTCGCGGAACGGAGCACATACGTATTCAGGCGGCGATACGCGATTGCCTACGTAGCCGGCTCCGCGAAGAGTGATCACAAAACGACGATCGGTGCTCGCCGAAAACCGTGAAAGTCTGTCGCGCTGACGGCGGTGTAGGCGCCCATCATGGGTGAGACCACGAGATCACCGACGGCCAGCCGAGGAAGCAGACGGTCCCTCGCGACGACGTCTATCGAGTCGCACGTGGGACCCGCGATCGTTTGACGTCGTAGCTCCCGGTGAGACGTCGTGATGATGACCGGATCGACGTGGTCGAACAACACGTTGGAGTAGCCGCCATAGACGCCGTCGTCGATGAATGCCCATTCTCGGCCGTCGGGCCTCGTCGAAACGGAGACGACACCGGCGATGAGCGTCATCGACGGCGCCGCGACGAAGCGCCCCGGCTCGGAGAGGAACTCTATGTCCGTTCGAGACTCGATCACCGGGTTGAGCACTTCAGCGATGGCGTCGAGTTCGGGCGCGACCCGTCGATATGTCACGGGAAACCCGCCGCCGATGTCGACGGAGCGGATCGGGTGAGCGTCGGCGCGCAGTCGGTCCACAAGATCGATCGCGGCCCCCACCGCGCGTGAGAATGCCCCCGTGTTCTCGCTCTGGCTGCCCACGTGGAAGCTGAGTCCGCGGACGGGCACCCGCCGCCTGCGTGCATAGGCGAGCAGTCCCGGAGCAGCATCGATGCCGAGCCCGAACTTGGCGGACAGATCGATGGGGTTCGCCGGGTCGGGGAACGCCAGCCGGACCAGCGCTTCCGCCGACGGAAACCTCTCCAGCTTGTCGACCTCGCCAAGGTTGTCGACTACGAAGGTGCGGATGCCGTGGCTCATCGCATACGCGATGTCGGCGGCCTTCTTGTGCGGGTGGGTGTGGATGATGCGCTCCGGGCTGGCGCCGGCAGCGAGCGCGGCGTCGAGTTCGGCGTTCGAAGCGATGTCGAAGCCCATTCCAGCCCGTGCGAGCCTGCTCAGCAGTACGGGGTGCGAAAGTGCTTTCACGGCGTAGTGGTGTGCGACCCGCGGTAGATGACGCATGAGCTCGTCGGCTGCGCGAACCGCGCGGTCGCCGTCGAGGACGAACAGCGGCGTGCCCCACCGGCGCAGGGCGGCCTCCACCGCCGGGCTCCGAAGGACTTCGATGGGCGAGACGGCGTGCTGCCGTTCGCCGAGGTCAAGAGACGACACGGCGCTTGCGCCATCCCAGTCGCTTCGTCGCGACGAAAGCCCCCGCCGCGATCGCGTAGAACACCAGGTCCGCCCCCACTTTGCCGATGCCAAGAGCGATCGGTGTGTTGCCGAACAGCAGCAGGCTGCCCGCGACCGCCACGGGACGCGTGAGCAGCGAGTCGAGCACCTCGGACGGCCCGAACTCCGCCGCCGTCAGCGCGACCGAGCGGCCGGCGATCTCGCGGAAGGACCCGTGCGGAGTCGCCCGGCTCACCTCGCGCGCCGTCGTCGCGATCATCACGCCGTAGAAGCCGAGATTCTCACCGACGATGCCCGCCACAGTGACGGCAGCGATCGACGCGGCCGCAAACTGGAAAGGCAAGGCGAACGCCAGCAGTAGCAGCGTTCCGGCGATCTCCGCGGGACCGTACCGGACGATCCAAAACCACACCACACGCATTGCACTTCCCCCTCGTTCTCTCAGGCGCTTCCCACGGCGGCCCGATTGCAATCTGTTCAGTGTCGCCTCGTGCCCGAGCAGGCACACTAGGTGGATCGCGGGCGCGAGCACCGAGGACTACGTATCGACTACGGTCTGCGGCGCGGACCGCCCCACGTCGCGTCGCGCTCGACGCGTCAGCAGGTAGCAGGCCGCAGAGACGACATAGAACACACCGTTCGCCGCGAGACTGCCGGCCAGGAGCGCCCACCCCTCTGCGGGAATCAGCAGCATCGCCAGGGCGAGAAGAGCCGGTCGCGCCGCGAACGTGTCAATGAGCGACGCCGGTCCGAACTCGGCCACCAATTGCGCGCCTCCGCGCGCGATCGCCGTGCGCGGAGATCTGCCCTCGCTGCGCTCTTCGTGCCAGATCGTCACGAACATCGGCGCATAGAAGCCGATCGAGTCTGCCATCGTCGCCGCCCAGACGGTGATCCACGTCGCGTCGTGCCAGACCCGGACTGACAGCCCCGCGGCGACCGCGGCGACGGTGGCGCACGCCTCGGCCGGTAGATAGCGTCGCAGCCAGAAGATCAGCCCGGGCACCCGCATCACACTCGCCGCAGCTGCATCTGACACCGTGGCCCCCTCCACTGTTTGCTACCGGGAGGAGCCTGCGTGGCGTACCGGTGATACCCATGCACGAACAAGGGCGCGCCGGACTGCGGGGGTCGACTACCTCGTCCTAGCGGTGTCGCGGTGGAACGGTTGGGCCGCGGTCTACGCGTGCCCGGCTCGCTCCATGGCACGCAGTTCCCGCTTGAGGTCTTGCACTTCATCACGCAGGCGGCCGGCGAGCTCGAACTTGAGCTCCGAAGCGGCGGCGAGCATCTGGGCGGTGAGATCCTCGATCGTCGCCTCCAGCTGCATCGCGCCCTCGGCGGCGATCCCCTCGCGCCGCAGCTGCGGCGTGGGCGACTTGCCTTTGCCCGACGAGGACTTCGACGCGGCCCGGCCACCCCGACCTTTGGCCCGCAGCATCCGATCCGTGTCGTCGGCCTCGCGCGTGAGCGCGTCGGTGATGTCGGCGATCTTCTTGCGCAGCGGCTGCGGATCGATGCCGTGCTCGGTGTTGTAGGCGATCTGCTTCTCGCGGCGCCGCTCGGTCTCGTCGATCGCGGAGCGCATCGAGTCGGTCATGTTGTCGGCATACATGTGCACTTCGCCCGAGACGTTGCGCGCGGCGCGGCCGATCGTCTGGATGAGGGACGTACCGCTGCGCAGGAACCCCTCCTTGTCGGCATCCAGGATCGCGACGAGCGATACCTCCGGCAGATCGAGCCCCTCACGCAGCAGGTTGATGCCGACGAGCACGTCGTACACGCCCTGCCGCAGTTCGGTCAGGAGCTCGACGCGCCGCAGGGTGTCGACGTCGGAGTGGAGGTAGCGCACGCGCACGCCGTGCTCGCCGAGGAAGTCGGTGAGCTCCTCGGCCATCTTCTTCGTGAGAGTCGTCACGAGTACGCGCTCGTCGCGCTCGACCCGCACCCGGATCTCTTCCAGCAGGTCGTCGATCTGTCCCTTCGACGGCTTCACGACGATCTGCGGGTCGACCAGGCCCGTGGGACGAATGATCTGCTCCACGACACCGTCAGCGATGCCCATCTCATAGCGCCCCGGCGTCGCCGACAGGTACACCGTCTGCCCGATGCGCTGCTTGAACTCGTCGAACCGCAATGGGCGGTTGTCGAGTGCGCTCGGCAGCCGGAACCCGTGGTCGACCAGGGTGCGCTTGCGCGAGGCATCCCCCTCGTACATCGCCCCGATCTGCGGCACCGTGACGTGCGACTCGTCGATGACGAGGAGGAAGTCGTCGGGAAAGAAGTCGAGCAGCGTGTGCGGCGGCTCCCCCGCCTCGCGTCCGTCGAGGTGACGGGAGTAGTTCTCGATGCCGGAGCAGAACCCGAGCTGCTGCAGCATCTCGAGGTCGAAGGTCGTGCGCATGCGCAGCCGCTGAGCCTCCAGGAGCTTGCCCTGCCCTTCGAGCTCTTTCAGCCGCTCGCCCAGTTCGGTCTCGATCGTGCCGATCGCGCGCTGGACGGTGTCGGTGCCGGCGACGTAGTGGGATGCCGGGAAGATCGGCACGCTGTCGAGGCGCTGCACGATATCGCCGGTGAGCGGATGCAGCATGTACAGCGCCTCGATCTCGTCGCCGAACAGCTCGATGCGCACGGCGAACTCCTCGTACACCGGGATGATCTCGATCGTGTCGCCACGCACGCGGAAGTTGCCGCGCGAGAAGTCCACATCATTGCGGTTGTACTGCATCGCGATGAACTTGCGGATGAGGGCGTCACGGTCGTAGCGCTCTCCCACCTGCAGCGCGACCATCGCCCGAAGGTACTCCTCCGGCGCGCCGAGGCCGTAGATGCACGACACCGTGCTGACGACCACGACGTCGCGCCGGCTCAGCAGCGAGTTGGTCGTGGAGTGGCGGAGACGTTCGACCTCGGCGTTGATGGACGAGTCCTTCTCGATGAAGGTGTCCGTCTGCGGGACGTAGGCCTCAGGCTGGTAGTAGTCGTAGTAGCTGACGAAGTACTCGACCGCGTTGTGCGGCATGAGCTCGCGGAACTCGTTCGCCAACTGCGCGGCGAGGGTCTTGTTGTGCGCGAGCACGAGCGTGGGCCGCTGCACCTGCTCGACGAGCCACGCCGTTGTCGCGGACTTTCCCGTGCCGGTCGCGCCGAGCAGCACGACATCGGTCTCGCCGGCGTTGATACGCGCCGCGAGCTCGGCGATGGCCTGCGGCTGGTCGCCGCTCGGCGCGTACTCGCTGACGACCTCGAAGGGGCGCACGGATCGCGTGGTCTGCATGTTTCCAGGCTAGACGGGCCCCCCGACACGAGCTCCGGCGTTCGCCGCGAGCGTCGACCGGACAACCGGGAGAGTCGGTGTCAGGCCTCGTCGTCCTCGCCCGATTCGAAGTCCCCCGTCGCGAAATCGTCCCACTCGGGCTCGGCATCGGAGCAGCGGCTGTGGCCCGTGCTGCGGATACGCATGGCGGTCCCCTCTCGGACGATCGGCTCAAGTCATGACCTCAGATTAGAGGGGGCGGATGAACAGCGGGTTGCGGGCCGATCTCCGCGTCGTGTCGCCGGGCTCCGTGAGCATCGCCGCGGGTGCTGGGCGGGCGCTATGGTGGGTCAATGATCGCGCCCACCGCCACCACAGTGACGGTTCCGCGCCTCGCGCGCTGGATGGTCGTGTGGTTCGTGGTCTCCGCCGTGATCCAGATCTACGACGCTGTCTTCGTACTGCTGGGACCGCTCTCCCACGCGGGCGGTCCGCTGGCCGGGCTCTGGCCTGGCCACCTGCTCTACGCACAGTTCGACCACCGGTACGCGAACTTCGACGCGTTCGGGACGGCCCAAAGCGCGCTCAACCTCGTCGAAGCCGCCGCATTGTTCTGGGCGGTCGCTCGTCGCCGACGCTTCTCCGGTGTCGTGCTCGGCCTCATCGTTTCGGTCGCGACGTTCTGGAAGACCGTGCTGTACTTCGGCGTCGAGATCTCCAGCGGGCTCGCGATGACCCGCCAGTCCGTCGAGGACGGCAACATCGCGGGCTTCCTCGGGATCGCGGTTCTGCCGAACACGTTCTGGCTCGTCATCCCGGCCTGCGTCATCATCTCACTCGCGAGACGTCTTGTTCGTCTCGGCGACGACCTCCAGCGCGCCTAGTCGCCGTCGCGCACGCGTGCGGCGCGAGATGCTGAGGAGAGCCGTTCCCACAGCGCGTCGGTCTGCGCGATCGTGTCCTCGAGTGAACCAGCCGTGTCGATGACGACGTCGGCAACAGCCAGCCGCGCATCGTCATCTACCTGCGAAGCGATGCGCGACACCGCCTCGTCACGCGTGAGCCCGCGCAGCTGCACAAGGCGTTCGATACGCGAGGATGCCGGGGCGTGCGCGACGACGATGAGATCCCACGGGTCGTCGACGCGCGCCTCGACGAGCAGCGGCACGTCGTAGACGATGACGGTGTTCGGGTCGGCGGCGGATGCCGCCGCGAACCGCCGCGCCGATTCGGCACGCACGGCGGGATGAACCATGCCGTTCAGGCGATCCAGGGCATCACGGTCGCCGAACACGACCCCGCCCAGCGAGGCACGGTCGAGCGCACCATCCGCCATGAGCATCTCGTCCCCGAAGACGGCGGCGATCTCGGCCAGCACGGGCGAACCTGGTGCCTGCACATCGCGCACGATGGCGTCGGCGTCTACGATGACGGCACCGTGCTCAGCGAGTCGACGGGCGATGGTCGACTTGCCGGATGCGATTCCGCCGGTCAGAGCGATGAGGCTCATGCCTGACAGCCTGTCACGGCAGCGCGGACGATGGTGGAAAGCGGAACGGGCCACCGCCCCCGACGGTGACGTCGGAGGGCGGCGGCCCGTTCGGAGAGGATTCGGCTCAGCTTTTCAGTGGCGCTGCCGCGCCGTGGGGCGAGAAAGCCTGGGTCATGTCACGAGACTTTCGCATCAGCGACCCGAGAGCTTCTCGCGCAGAGCCGCGAGCGCCTCGTCGTCGGCGAGCGTACCGCCGCCGAGCACGTCGGACGAGAACGAAGAGCCACCGGTCTCGGCGGGGGCGGCAGCCTCAGCCTCGAGCGCGTTGGCGACGGCGGCCTTGTGCTGCTCCCAGCGCGCCTGCGCGGCGGCGTACTCCTGTTCCCACTTCTCACGCTGCGCGTCGAAGCCTTCGAGCCAGGCACCGGACTCGGGGTCGAAGCCCTCCGGGTACTTGTACTCGCCGTTCTCGTCGTACTCTGTCGTCATGCCGTACAGCGCCGGGTCGAACTCGGTGCCGTTGGGGTCGACCGACTCGTTGGCCTGCTTGAGCGACAGCGAGATGCGGCGGCGCTCCAGGTCGATGTCGATGATCTTGACGAAGACCTCTTCGCCGACCGAGACGACCTGCTCGGCGAGTTCGACGTGCTTGCCCGACAGCTCCGAGATGTGCACGAGGCCCTCGATGCCGTCCGCGACGCGCACGAACGCGCCGAACGGGACGAGCTTGGTGACCTTGCCCGGCGCGACCTGGCCGATCGCGTGCGTGCGGGCGAAGACCTGCCACGGGTCCTCCTGCGTCGCCTTCAGCGACAGCGAGACGCGCTCGCGGTCGAGGTCGACCTCGAGGATCTCGACGGTGACCTCCTGGCCCACCTCGACGACCTCGGAAGCGTGCTCGATGTGCTTCCACGACAGCTCGGAGACGTGCACGAGGCCGTCCACGCCACCGAGGTCGACGAACGCACCGAAGTTGACGATCGACGAGACGGTGCCCTTTCGGACCTGACCCTTGTGCAGGTTGTTGAGGAACGTGGTGCGCGACTCGGACTGCGTCTGCTCCAGCAGGGCGCGACGGCTCAGCACGACGTTGTTGCGGTTCTTGTCGAGCTCGAGGATCTTCGCCTCGATCTCCTGACCCAGGTAGGGCGTGAGGTCACGGACGCGACGCAGCTCGATGAGCGAGGCGGGAAGGAAGCCGCGCAGGCCGATGTCGACGATGAGGCCACCCTTGACGACCTCGATGACGGTGCCGGTGACGACGCCGTCGTTCTCCTTGATCTTCTCGACGTCGCCCCAGGCGCGCTCGTACTGGGCGCGCTTCTTGGAGAGGATGAGTCGACCTTCCTTGTCCTCCTTCTGTAGGACAAGGGCTTCGACCTCGTCGCCGACCTTGACGACTTCGTTCGGGTCGACGTCATGCTTGATGGAGAGCTCGCGCGAGGGGATGACGCCCTCGGTCTTGTACCCGACGTCGAGGAGCACCTCGTCGCGGTCGATCTTCACGACGGTGCCTTCGATGAGGTCTCCGTCGTTGAAGAACTTCAGGGTCTTCTCGACCGCGGCCAGGAAGTCCTCAGCAGATCCGATGTCGTTGATCGCGACCTGCTTGGTGGCCGGGGCGGTCGTTGCGGTAGTCATATAGTGGGTTGTCCTTGTTGGGTTGGTGTTGTCGGGCTCCGGTGTGCACGTACGGCGAGGCCGCACGCGACATCCGTACTCCGGACGAATCCAGAACGAGCGGATGCCGACACCGAAGCGGTCGGTCAGGGATTGCGTGTCACGACGGCACGGCGAACGCGCCACACGCGTGACACTCCAGGGTACCAGAACCGCCGATCACCCGGCGAGGAGACCGTGACAGGATGAGCGCGTGCCCGACCGTCTCATGCTGCTCGATACCGCGTCCCTCTACTTCCGCGCGTTCTACGGTGTGCCCGACACGGTACGCGCCCCCGACGGGACGCCCGTGAACGCCGCCCGCGGGCTGCTCGATATGATCGCGAAGCTCGTCACGGCCTACGAGCCGACGCATCTGGTCGCGTGCTGGGACGACGACTGGCGGCCGCAGTGGCGAGTCGAGCTGATCCCGAGCTACAAGAGGCACCGCGTCGCAGAAGTCACTCCCGACTCGGGCAGTCCCGACATCGAGGTCGTGCCCGATCCGCTCGAGGCGCAGGTTCCGATCATCCGTGAGGAGCTGCGGGCGCTCGGCATCCCCATCGTCGGCGCCGCGCAGCACGAGGCCGACGACATCATCGGCTCGCTCGCCTCGCAGTCGCCGCTGGCCGTCGACGTCGTGACCGGCGACCGGGACCTGTTCCAGCTCATCGACGATGCTCGGGGAGTGTGCGTCATCTATACCGGGCGCGGCATGAGCAACCTGGAGGTGCTCGACGACGCCGCTGTCGTCGCGAAGTACGGCATCCTCCCGACGCAGTACGCCGACTTCGCCGTCATGCGCGGCGACGCCTCCGACGGGCTGCCCGGGGTCGCCGGCATCGGCGAGAAGACCGCCGCGGGACTCCTCACCGCACACGGCGACCTCGCCGGGATCGTCGCCGCGGTCGCCGCAGGCACGGGCGTGACCGCCGGCATCCGCGCAAAGCTCCTCGCCGCGGCGGACTACCTCGGGGTGGCCCCACGGGTCGTCGAGGTCGTCCGCGACCTCGACCTCGGGCCGGTGCCTCCCGCGGGGTCGCGTCTGAAAGCCCCGGATGCCGAGGCGATCGACGCGCTGGCCGCGCGCTGGAACCTCGGCTCGTCCGCTGCACGGG
>NZ_JBASZT010000394.1:0-4750 GCF_049661145.1 Microbacterium sp. | reverse complement strand
GGGTTGCCGCTGTTCGCGGCGGGGAAGTCCTACGGCGGGCGGATGGCTTCGGTCGCCGTCGCCGAGGGGCGGATTGCCCCGGCGGGGCTCGTCTACCTCGGCTACCCGCTGCACCCGCCGGGTGAGCCCGAGAAGCCGCGCGCCGAGCACCTGACGGGCATCGCCGTTCCGCAGCTGTTCGTCGAGGGCACCCGCGACCCGTTCATCCAGCCGGTCTCGCAGCTCGAGGATGCCGTCGCCTCATGCTCCGACGCGTCGATCGTCTGGATCGAGGGCGGCGCGCATTCCTTCGAGGTCGCGGGCACCCGGCGGGACCCCGAGGTCATCGGCGCGGAGCTCGCGGCATCCGTCCTACCCTGGCTGCGCGAGAGGACGCGCTGATCGCGTCTGCGATCTCCAGGCCCGGGAAGACTCAGTGCGCGAGGCGTGCGATCCAGGCCTCGACGTCATCGGCGGTACGCGGGATGGCGACCGAGAGGTTCACCGGTCCGTCCTCGGTCATGAGGATGTCGTCCTCGATGCGCACACCGATCCCGCGGTACTCCTCCGGCACGGTCAGATCGTCGATCTGGAAGTACAGTCCCGGTTCGATCGTGAAGACCATTCCCGGGGCGAGGATGCCGTCGTAGTACATCTCCCGGCGCGCCTGCGCGCAGTCGTGCACGTCGATGCCGAGGTGGTGGCTCGTGCCGTGGACCATGTAGCGCCGGTGCTGGCCACCGAGATCGGCGTCCAGCGCCTCCTCCGCTGTCACGGGAAGCAGGCCCCACTCGGCGACCCGGTCGGCGATGACGCGCATTGCTGCCTGGTGGACGTCGCGGAACCGCACGCCCGGAAGGGCCGCAGCGAAGGCAGCGTCGGCGGCCTCGCGGACGGTCTCGTAGATCGTGCGCTGGATCGGCGTGAAGGTGCCGCTCACCGGCAGCGTCCGCGTGATGTCGGCGGTGTACAGGCTGTCGACCTCGACCCCGGCGTCGATGAGGATGAGGTCTCCCGGGACGACAGCGCCGTCGTTGCGCGTCCAGTGCAGGTAGCACGCGTGCGGGCCGGAGGCCGCGATCGTGTCGTAGCCCTCCCCGTTGCCCTCGACGCGTGCGCGGTGGTGGAACACGCCCTCGACGGCACGCTCGCCGCGCGGTGTGTCGATGACGCGGGGGAGATCGGCCACGATGTCGTCGAACCCGCGCGAGGTCACTGCGACCGCGAGGCGCAGCTGCTCGACCTCGTACTCGTCCTTGACGAGGCGCAGCTCGGACACGAACTGCGTGAGGTCGGCATCCTCCTCGAGCACGACATCGTCGTCGCCCGCGACGAACGCGCCGAGGTGCGCGGTCTGCAGACCGAGGTCGGCGGCAACGCCCGCAAGAGCCGGGCGCGGGCCGATCCAGAACTCGCCGATGCCGGCGTCGCCGTAGAACTCCGCGGTGGTCCGGTCGGCGCGCTCGCGCAGGTAGAGAGTGATGTCGTGGCCGGATGCCGAGTCGGTGCGCGGCTCGAACACGAGCACCGAGTCCGGCACGCTGTCGCTGGCCCACCCGGTCAGGTGCGAAAAGGCGGAGTGGGCGCGGAACGGGTAGTCCGTGTCGTTGGAGCGCTGCTTGTACGAACCCGCGGGGAACACGAGGCGCTTGCCCGGGAACGCCGCCGACACGGCGTCACGCCGAGCAGCGGCGAAGGGTGCCTGGGCGCGCTGCGGCGGCGTCAGGTCGGGGCGGTCGGCCCACCCCGTAGAGATCGTGTCGAGGAAGCCCTTCGGAAACGGCTGCTTGCGGTTCGTGTTCGAGGTTTCCGGCGCCTCGCGCGTCTGCTGCTCGCTCGTACTCATACCCCCAGTCTCCCACCCGCGCCCTTCTCCTGCGCGAGCCGCTACGTTTCGACCGAGCCGCCACGTTTCGACGCGGCGGAAGATAGCGGCTCGGGCGAAGGATAGCGGCCCGGCGAGTTTGATCGAGTTTGATGGCGGGCGCGGGGTCAGCCGGCCGCGGCCGGCTCGAGCTGCACGACGAGCGGGCGATGGTCGCTGCCGCTGGTGTCGAGCGAGTCGAGGACCACTGAACCCGTGACCCGCCAGGCATCCGTTGCCATGATGTGGTCGATCGGAGTGCCCAGCAGCCGCGGCCACGCCGTGGACCAGGTGCCGAGCGCGCCGGTTCCGGATGCCGTGGCGGCGTCGCGGCACGCGCCGAGCGCGCCGGGGCCGACGCCGAGACGGTCCATGTTGTCGACGGTCGCGTTGAAGTCGCCGGCCATGATGACGTCACCGCCCGGGCACTGGTCTGCGATCCACTGCAGATCGCCGCGCCAGTCGGCCATATGCGTCTGTCGCGGCGCGACGGCGTGCACGGCCACGATCGTCGGACCGCTGCCGTCGACCGGCATCGCCACGACGGACGGCACCGAGGACGTGTTGGTGGTGCCGTCGGCAGTGGAATCCACGACGGCGTAGTCGCCGAGGGCGGGGGAGATCAGCAGCGTCGTGGAATTGGCGGCCCAGTCCGGGTACCCGTCGCGCTCGCCGTAGTTCTCGTGGTGTGCCCACATCGGCGAGCCCATCTCGCGCATCGCGATCGCGACGGCTTCACCGGTCTCGATCGTCGTCTCGGGCAGCGCCACGACGTCGGCCTGCATCGCGATCGCGGTCTGGGCGATGAGGTGCGCGTCGGTGGCGTCGCCCGCGGTGTTCCAGGTCATGACTCGGATGCTGGACTCCGTCTGCTCCGGCAGGCTCCCGGGCCCGGTGCCGCGAAGGAACAGGATGCCGGCGTTCGCGCCTCCTGCGACGAGTGCGATCACGACGATCGCACCAGCGAACGCGCGCATTCGTCGGCTTGCGCAGAGCAGGAGCGCGACGAGCAGCACCGCGGCGAACACGCATACGACGATGCCCCGCAGTGACACGATCTGGGCGATCGGATAGGTGCGCTCCAGGCGGAAGAACTGTGGCCAGGTCACGATCGCGGCGGCGATAGCCGCGACCACGGTGACGAGGATTCCGAGCAGGCGCAGCACGTCAGCGACTCTACGGGAGCGTCCCTGGGAGAACCCGACGTCGCGTGCGGCTGCCCGGTACGCTCGAAGGATGGCACCGCACACGGACCCTTCCGGGTCATCCGGTGCACGGTTCCACGGCCCCAGCGACCTGCACCTGCACTCCGATCACTCGGATGGGACCGAGCCGCCGGCGCGCGTCATGGCTGCCGCGCACGCCGCCGGCATCCGTACCGCCGCCCTGACCGACCACGACACGACATCGGGGTGGGCCGAAGCGGCGGATGCCGCGGCATCCCTGGGAATGACACTGCTGCCAGGAATGGAGTTGTCGGCTCGGCACGACTGGCGCAGCGTCCACGTGCTCGGCTATCTGCTCGACCCGGACGATCTCGTCCTGCGGGCGATGACCGACCGCATCCGCCGTTCCCGGCTCACCCGGGCACGCACGATGGCCGATCGCATCGGCCGCGACTACGAGCTGTCGTGGGAGGACATCGAGAAGCAGACGACGGCCGGTGCCACCGTGGGCCGCCCCCACCTTGCCGACGCGCTGGTCGCCAAAGGCCACGTCGTGGATCGCAGCGAGGCCTTCGCCGGCATTCTGCACCCGCGCAGCCCCTACTACGTCGAGCTGTACGCGCCGGACCCGGTCGAAGCCGTCGCCGCGATCACCGGCGCCGGTGGCGTGGCGATCGTCGCCCATCCGGCCGGGAGGGCGGGGCTGTTGCCGGCACGCGTCATCGATCGGATGCTGGGGGCGGGCCTTGCCGGATTCGAACTCGGTCACCGCGAGAACGTCGAACCGGCTCTGTCGACTCTGCGTGAACTCGTTGACCGCAGGGGCCTGATCGCGACGGGCTCGAGCGACTATCACGGCCTCGGCAAGCCGAACGTGCCGGGCGAGTACACGACGAGCGACGACATGGTCGCACGGATCATCGATCGCGCACACGGAAGCGCCCCCGTCTTCCCGTGAGGGGAAGTCGGGGGCGCTTCGTCGATAGCTGCGACGCAGCGACGGTCAGGCCAGGGCCTTGGCCTTCAGCGTCTCGAACTCCGCTTGCGAGATCGCGCCGGATTCCAGCAGGCTCTTCGCCTGAGCGATCTGGTCGGCGGGGCTCGTGCCGGCGACCTGCTTGATGTAGTCGTCCTGCGCGGCCTTGTACTCCTTCGCCGCGGCGACCTGCCGCTCGCCCATGCCCCCACCACGGGCGATGAGGTAGACCAGGGCAGTGATGATCGGGAAGAAGATCAGGAAGAAGATCCAGACGGCCTTCCAACCGCCCGCGAGATTGCGGTCGCGGAAGATGTCGCCGATGATCGCAAACAGCGCCATCAGGTAGGCGACGAAGATGAAGATGGTCAGGAACCACCAGACCAGGTCCCAGAAAGATCCCCAGAAGCCGTGGTACTCCACGGCAGCGTCCAAAAAGCGCATTTCAGCCTCTCAAGATGTATGCGGTGCGGCGAATGCCGCACGTACCCAGCCTAGATCGCGGTCCGCGCGTCACCCGTCACAGGGCGCCGCGATCACCGCCGAGGGGTGAGCGCGCGGGTCAGGCGCCGGCGACGGGGGCACCGGGAGCTGACGAGCCGCTTGAGCCGCCGCGCCGACGACGACGGCGACGCGAAGGGGTGGGCTTGCCCTCGTGCTCGTCGCGGGTGGACCCATCGTCGTTGCTCGCGGGCGGTGCCGCCGGTCCGGTCCCCTCGGCGAAGGTTGCGCCCACCGGTGTCGAACCGGCGCGCCGCCGGCGCC
>NZ_JBASZT010000393.1:0-5320 GCF_049661145.1 Microbacterium sp. | reverse complement strand
CTGCGCCGCCGCAGCGCGATCGCCGCCGTCGCCACCACCGCTACGGCTGCCGCGACGCCGACGGCGGGGCTGCCGGAGGACAGATCCACGAGCGCGAAGGCGACGATCGAGCCGATCAGCGCGAGCGCGCAGGCGATCGAGACGATCGCCGTTCCTACCGTCAACTCGCCGATGCGGCGCAGGAACACGGGGGCGGCCACGCACACGAGAGCGTACGACACGATGTAGCCGAACCCGCCCACGACGATCGTCACGTGCATCGCGTCGCGGAGGTCGACGCCGCACAGGATCATGCCCAGTGGCGCGGCGATGACGAGGGGGAGGGCCAGCCGGATCGCCCCCGTCGGGGTGCCGAAGCGCGCATGCGTCCGCCCGACGGCGGCCGGGAGCACGCGGTCACGGCCCATCGCGAACAGCACGCGGGTGAGGGCGGTCGTCGAGCCGATCGCGCAGGCCAGGAACGACGCCGCGATCCCGAGGTCGGTGAGGATCGACCAGCCCGACAGCCCGTAGGCGGCGGCCAGTTCGTCCACCGGCGACGCGCTGTCGCCCATGTCGAGCCCCAGGGCCGTGAACCCGGCGGCCTGGGTGACGGCGGCGAGCAGGTACAGCGCGGTGGAGACCACGACGGTCCAGCGGATCGCGCGTGGCACCGACCGCAACGGGCGGCGGGCTTCGACGCCCAGGGTCGCGGCCGATTCGAAGCCCACGTAGGCCGTCAGTGCGATGAGCGCACCGGCGGCGACCGTCAGCGGCGAATC
Organism: Microbacterium sp.; assembly: GCF_049661145.1. Lineage (GTDB taxonomy): Bacteria > Actinomycetota > Actinomycetes > Actinomycetales > Microbacteriaceae > Microbacterium. Next base: position 4,559 of record NZ_JBASZT010000393.1, on the reverse strand, counting down.
GGCGGTCGTCGGCAGGAGGGATGCCGGGTCCACCGGCCCGATGTGACTGAGGAGCACGATCAGGAGCACGACGATGACGGTGACGGATGCCGCTTCGACGACGAGGGCGACGCGCGCGGACAGCCGGATGCCGCGGATCAGCACGAGGGCCAGCAGCACCGCCTCGACGACGAGGACCACCGCGACCGCCGCCACCGCCGCGGAAGAGCGCGGCCACATATCGTGCAGCAGCAGCGACGTGTAGTGCGCGCCGCCCAGCAGAGCGAACATCGCGATCGCGCCGTACCCGACGATGGCGGCGGCACCCGCGGCGAGCCCCGCCCCGGTGCCGAGACCCCGCGCCGCATAGGTGTAGACGGCGCCCGCCGCGGCGAACCGCCGAGCGAACTGCGAGACCGTCCGGGCCACGAGCAGGCTCAGCGCTCCCGCGATGAGGATCGACACGACGGTCACGGTCGGCGAGAGCCCCGCCACCAGCAGCGTGATCGTCGTCGCGGCCGCCGTGGGCGCCACCGCCGCGACCGATTGCGCGAACACGTCGACGAACCCGACGCTGCGCCGGTCCAGGCCGTGCAACGGCGACGTCGTGCCGAATCCGCGTACCGGCTGGGGCTGCCGGATCGCGCGATCGAGTGCCGTCATCGCCGTCTCCTCGTCTCTTCTCGACGCTACCGGCGCGCCGTTGCCCCGGGGCGACGCCCATGTTTCGGCACCGTTTCCCCGAATGAGACAGCCTCTCGGGGCGGTCTCGTTCGGCGTGCGCGGGGTTTTTCCCGGCGCTCACAGCGTGGCAACAGCGGCGAGGCACGCTGAACGTCACTCATCCCCGTCCCCATCTTCGGGAGGCACTGTCATGACCAAGCTCGAACCCACCGGCAGCCAGACCGGCACCGCGCCCCACCGCGTGCTGTCCGGGTCGCTGGGCGCCACCGCCATCGTCTTCATGGTGGTCGCCGCGGCATCCCCGCTCACCGTGATCGGCGGCGCGGCTCCACTCGGCATCCTGCTGGGCAACGGCGTCGGCTTCCCGTCGTTCTACGCCATCAGCGCGATCATCCTGCTGCTGTTCGCGGTCGGATTGTCGGCCATGTCGCGGCACATCCCGAAGCCCGGCGCGTTCTTCACCTATGTCGGCTATGGCCTGGGTCGCGGGACGGGTCTCGCCGCGGCGTGGCTCGCGATGCTGACCTACACGACGATCCAGGTCTCGGTGTATGGCTATATCGGATTCATCCTCAGCTACACCCTCGAGACCTACACCGGCGTGAGCATCGCGTGGTGGCTGTTCTCGCTGCTGATGATCGGCCTCGTCGGCATCCTGGGCTACCGCCACATCGAACTGTCCAGCAAGGTCCTCGCCGTCCTGCTCGTCGCCGAGGTCGGTATCGTCCTCGTGCTCGTTGCGGCCGTCGTGTTCTCGGGTGGCCCGCAGGGGCTGAGCCTGGCACCCTTCGAGCCGGCGAACATCGTCAGCGGATCGCCCGGCGTCGGCCTCATGTTCGCCATCGCCGCCTTCATCGGGTTCGAGGCGACGGCGATCTTCCGCGACGAGGCGCGCGACCCCGACCGCACGATTCCGCGCGCGACGTATCTCGCCGTCATCGGCATCGGTGTCTTCTACACGCTCGCGTCGTGGGGCCTGGTGATGGCCTGGGGTCCGGACCACGTGTTCGACGAGGCGGCGGCCGACCCCGGCAGCATGATCCTGCGCACGATGGCGATCTACCTGGGACCGGCGGGCGAGATCATCACGAACGTGCTGCTCATCACGTCGATGTTCGCGTGCGTGCTGTCGTTCCACAACGTCGTCACCCGCTACCAGCACTCGATGGCCTCGGCGGGGGTCATGCCGGAACGCCTCGGGGCGGTGCACCCCACGCACCTGTCGCCGCACCTGTCCTCGCTCGTGCAGACGGTCACCGCGGCCGTGCTGATCGCGGTGTTCGCGCTGCTGGGCCTCGACCCCGTGCTGGCGGTGTTCACGTGGTTCGCCGGCGTCGCGACGCTCGCGATCGCCGTGCTGATGGCGCTGACCTCGGTCGCCGTCATCGTCTACTTCGCGAAGTACCGCAAGGACACCCGCGTCTGGAACACCGTGATCGCACCCGTGCTCGGCTTCGTGGGCCTCGTGATCTCTGCCGTGCTGATCGTCGTGAACTTCCCGATCATGGTGGGCGATGTGGATGCCGAGGGCGCTCCCGTCTTCGGCGGAGTCAGCTGGTTCTTGCTCGCGCTCGTCGTCGTCTTTCCGATCATCGGCTACGTGCAGGCGGCGTGGATCAAGAAGCGCCGACCCGCCGCCTACGCCAAGCTCACCGACGCCATCGCCGGCTGACCCGGCATCCCGCGCCCACCCTCAGCGCCCACTCTCAGTCCCCACTCTCAGCCCTCGCCCTCGTCCTCAGGAGGAAACCATGACCATCACCGACGCCGTCACGCAGGCAGCCGCCGCCTCCACCGCGCCCTCGCACCCGCTCGCGTCGCTGTCCGCCGCCGAGCTCGAGGCGGTGCGCGCCATCGTGCTCGCGCTGCCGAGTTCGACCGAGTCCACCCGTTTCGCCTACGTGGGGCTCGAAGAGCCCACCAAGAGCGAGGTGCTCGCCTGGGATCAGGGCGGGGAGCTTCCGGAGCGGGTCGCGAGGGTGCAGCTGCTCGACATGCAGACGACCCGGTCGGCGGACCTGCTCGTCTCGCTCGATTCGGGCGCCGTGCTGAGCGAGACGGTCCTCGACGGCACCGGAGGTCAGCTGCCGATCCTCGACGCGGAGTTCGAGGAGGTGGGTGTGATCGCAAGCGCCGACGAGGGTTGGGTCGCGGCCCTGGCCGCGCGCGGGCTGACGGTCGACGACGTCGTGCTGGTGCCGCTGTCGGCCGGGTACTACGGCCACGCCGCGGAGGAAGGGCGCCGCATCCTGCGGACCTTCGCGTTCCAGCAGTTCACGCCGGCCGACCACCCATGGGCGCACCCCGTGGACGGGCTCACGGCCTACATCGATGTGGCGGCGCGCAAGCTCATCGAGATCGTCGACACCCCGGGTTTCGACATCCCGCAGACGAGCGGCAACTTCGACGACCCCGACGTGCAGGGGCCGCCGCTGGAGGGTCTCAAGCCCATCGTGATCACGCAGCCCGAAGGCTCGAGCTTCACGGTCGACGAGGAGCACGTCACGTGGGGCGACTGGGATCTGCGTATCGGCTTCGACACGCGCGAGGGGCTGATCCTGCGGCAGCTGAAGTTCAAGGACCGGCCGGTCATGTACCGCGGTTCGATCAGCGAGATGGTCGTGCCGTACGGCGACCCGCAGCCCAACCGCTTCTGGCAGAACTACTTCGACACCGGCGAGTACCTCTTCGGCCGGTACACCAACGAGCTTGAGCTCGGGTGCGACTGCGTCGGCGACATCACGTACGTCGACGTGACCCTCGCCGACGAGCTCGGGATGCCGCGCACCGTGCGCAACGGAGTGTGCATGCACGAGGAGGACTTCGGTTCGCTGTGGAAGCACACCGACCTGTTCACCGGCTCGGCCGAAGTGCGCCGCCAGCGGCGGCTCGTGATCTCGTTCTTCACGACGGTCGGCAACTACGACTACGGGTTTTTCTGGTACCTGTACCTCGACGGCACGATCGAGTGCGAGGCGAAGCTCACCGGCGTCCTCTTCACCTCTTCGTACCCCGGCAAGGGCTACCCGTTCGCGTCCGAGGTCGCACCGGGACTGGGCGCCCCCTACCACCAGCACCTGTTCTCGGCGCGGCTGGACATGACCGTGGACGGCGTCGCGAACGTCGTCAACGAGATCGACGCGGTGCGCCTGCCGGTGTCGGAGTCGAACCCCTACGGCAACGCCTTCACGAAGCAGGTGACACCGATCGCGAGCGAGAAGGCGTCGGGACGGCTGGCAGACGGTGCCGTCGGGCGCGTCTGGCAGATCGCGTCGACCGAGAAGACCACCTCGATGGGCCAGCCGACCTCGTATGTCCTGTTCCCGACGGAGACGCCCGTGCTCATGGCCGCCGACGACTCGTCGATCGCGTCGCGCGCGGCGTTTGCGACCAAGAGCCTGTTCGTCACGAAGTACGACCCGGCGGAGCGGTACGCCGCGGGCGACTTCGTCAACCAGCATCCGGGCGGTGGCGGCATCCCCGCCTTCATCGAAGGTGACGAGCCTCTCGTGGGCGAGGACGTCGTGCTGTGGCACACGTTCGGCCTCACGCACTTCCCGCGCAACGAGGACTGGCCGGTCATGCCGATGGACTACGCCAAGTTCACCCTCAAGCCGTACAACTTCTTCGATCGCAGCCCCGTGCTGAACGTGCCGGCGCCCGCGTCGGACCACTGCGCGCCACGCCAGGTCTCGGGTGGGTACGGGCCCGTCGCGGGGGAGCACGGCGCGCACGATCATGGCGCGCACGGTCATGATCATGGCGCGCACGGTCATGATCATGGCGCGCACGGTCACGACCACTCCGGTCACGCGCACCACGATTGAGTCGTGGTCTTCCACCTGCTCGCGCTCGCGCCCGCCGCGCTCGGCCTGTGCTGCCTCGCAGCCGACCGC
>NZ_JBASZT010000392.1:0-26874 GCF_049661145.1 Microbacterium sp. | reverse complement strand
GCTCTCGCGCGCGGCACCGGCGGTCGGCGGAGCGGGATCGACCACCGTTGCCTCCATCGCGTCCTCGGCCTCGTCGTCGCCGCCTTCGTCATCCTCGTGCCAACAAGCGCTCCCGATGCGGCGGCGTCCCTCGCGGTCGGTCACAGCACGCACGGTGCGGGCGGCGGGGGTCTCGCGATCCTCGCGGGCGCAACAGTCCTCGGCTCCACCGTGCAGGGACTGACCATGCATCGTCGGGCAGCCGCCGGTATCCCGCCCACACGTGCACATCGCGCGGTTCGCGCCCTGGCGCGCGCAGAGCCGCTGCTGATGTCCGCCGCCCTCATCCTCATGTGGCTGCATCACGGTCTGTAGACCCGCGCAGCATCACCGCACCACACCCCCGAAAAGTAAGGACTGCACCATGTTGAACACACCGCCCGAACGCATCGTCACGGACGCGCGAATCTACACCGGCGACCCGGAGCTTCCGTGGGCGGGGGCACTCGCCATCACGGATGGCGTGATCTCGGCGATCGGCTCGGCGGCCGATGTCGAGTCCCTCGCAGGCCCCGACACGATCATCGAACACCTCGACGGTTGTTTCATCATGCCGGGGATCAACGACCTCCACACCCACATCGGCATCGGCGGATCGATGCTCGCGTGGGAGATTCCGCTCCTGGCGACCGATACGAAGGACGACATCCTCGCGAAGGTCCGTGAGCGCGCCGCCACGCTGGGACCCGACGAGTGGATTCTCGGCGCTGCGGTCAACGGCGCGGTCATGGGCGAGATCTCCGAAGACGCCGGCGCCCTCGACGAGCTGGACGAGGCTGCGGGTGGGCGCCCCGTCATCCTCCGCGACGACAGCCAGCACAACCGTTGGGTGTCGTCGGCGACACTACGGGCGATGGGGGTGGATGCCGAAACACCAGATCCCGAGGGGAACCGATTCGTGCGAGACGCCGAAGGGCGGCTCACCGGCTGGCTGTTCGAGCTGTACGCGTCCTCGCTCGCGGAGGAAGCCTACAATCGCGCGATCGTCGACCCGGCGGCGCGCTATAGGGTGTCTGTCGAAGCAGCACTGTCGGCCATGAATGCCGTTGGCATCACAGGGATTCAGGATGCGGGGAGCATGGGCGTGCTCTTCGAGGCCCTGCGCGCGATGGAGTCGGACGACGTCCTCACCGCGCGTGTCGTCACCTCGACGCCGGCGCTTCCGTTTGTCGAACCCGGCGTGACGGGAGAGGAGCTCCAGGCGATCGCCGCGACGCACCGCAGCGCGCGCATCCGACCGGACTTCGTCAAGCTCTTCCTCGACGGAGTGCCGATGACCCGCACGGCATACATGCTCCAGCCCTACATCTGTCACGATCGCACCGAGGATCCGCAGTGGCGCGGCGAGCCGTACTGGAGCCTCGACGAGCTGACCGACGAGCTCGTCGCTCTCGCGGAGGCGGGCCTCGGCGCGAAGATGCACGCGATCGGCGACGGCTCGGTGCGTCAGGCTCTCGACGCCGTCGAACGCGTGCGCGCGCGCATCGACACCGATGTGCGCTTCCAGATCGCGCACGTCGGCATCGTGAGCGTCGACGATCGGCCGCGTTTCGCAGCGCTCGACGTCGTCGCCGAGATCTCGCCCCACCTCTGGTACCCCAGCGAGTTCGACGGCGCGATCGTGGCGCAGGTGCCCATGAGTGCGCTTGCCACGGCGCACCCGCACCGAGCGCTCCTCGACGCGGGCGTGCTCGTCGCCGCGGGTTCGGACTGGCCCGTCGGCAGCCCACTGCCCTCGCCGTGGCTCGGCCTCGAGACCCTTGTCACGCGGACAAACCCGGATCCGCGGATCCCGGGATCCCTGGACCCCGCGCAGGCGCTCACCCTCGAGGAGGCGATCGACGTCTTCACGCGGCGCCCGGCCGTCGCGATGGGTGTAGGTGACATCACCGGCCAGCTCACCGTGGGGCGCTCGGCGGACTTCGTCGTGCTCGCCCACGATCTGTTCGCGGTGCCCGTGACCGACATCCATCGAACCGAGGTGCTCGCGACGTTCTTCGAGGGCCGTGCGGTGCACCGGGCGTAGTCCGAACCGCCGATAGACTCCCGTCCGGATCGATCTCCCGATCCGGACGGGAGCCCCCATGCCGAAGGTCGTTGACCATGGCGAGCGACGTGCGGCACTGATCGAGGCCACGTGGCGTGTCATCGTCGCCGACGGTCTCGAAGCCGTCACGCTCCGTCGCGTAGCGGCGGAGTTCGGCTTCACGAACGGCGCCATCCGCCACTTCTTCTCCTCGAAGGCCGAGCTCCTCGAAGCAGCCCTCCAGATGGCCGTGGAGCGGACTGTGCAGCGCGCGCAAGAAGCCGCGAACGGCGCGCGCGGCATCGCTGGACTGCGCGCGTGGTGCCTCGAGATCATGCCGGTCACCGATGTCACCCGGATCGAGGCGCGCATCGTGATCGCATTCGCCGAGAGCGTCGCTACCGGGAGCGTCGCAGTGCCCAACCGCGGTCCGGAATGGGACGATGTCCTACGGGAATGCATCCGCGAGGCGCGCGACGCCGACGAGATCACATCTCCCGAGAGAGACGCCGACATCATGCACTTGCTGACCTGGATGATGTACGGCTTGCAGTACCAGGTGTTCCTCCAGCCCGCCGACACGACAGCCGAGGTTCAGATGGGGGTGCTCGACGCCTACCTCCGCATGCTGCGCTAACCGGAGTCAGCCTAATCTGTGGGGTGATCGCGACGCTCCGTGCGGCTGACGGCTTCATTTGAAGGGTGGTCGATCGGGGGCTGTCCGGCGCCTTGTCAGACTTCGGGGCGGTAGGCGGTCGCCGTTCGAAAAGGGCTCTTCACGATTGAGGGTGTAGTCGGGTGAGCGCGCTCGTGGCCGGGTAGGGGTCGAGGTCTCCCGGATGATGGAAGTTCTTCACGCTCACCATCACCGAAAGACCTCGACGTGCTCCACCCTACTTTCACGCCCCCGACCTGACCACGTTCTGCCGCCTCGACGAGCTCGGGTTGGTCGCCGTGGGCCAACTGCTCGAGCCCGACCGGGCGACGATCGAGTGCCGCGTCGTCGACGACGACCCGTGGTGTCGGAAGTGCGCCGCGGAGGGCGTTCCGCGGGACACGGTGACGCGCCGGCTGGCACATGAGCCGTTCGGGCATCGGCCGACGACGCTGCTGGTGCGGGTGCGCCGGTACCGGTGCGCGTACTGCCGCCGCACATGGCGGCAGGACACGACGAAGGCGGCGGCGCCGAGAGCGAAGATCTCGCGTGGTGGCTTGGAGTGGGCGTTGCGCGGCATCGTCGTCGACCACCTCACCGTGTCCCGGGTCGCCGCTGGTCTCGGGGTGTCCTGGAGCGCCGCGAACGCCGCTGTCCTCGCCGAGGGCAAGCGGCGGCTGATCGACGACCCCACCCGGTTCGATGGGGTGACCACGATCGGTGTCGATGAGCACGTCTGGCGTCACACCCGGTTCGGCGACAAGTACGTGACCGTGATCATCGATCTCACCCCCGCCCGCGACAAGACCGGGCCGGCGCGGCTGCTGGACATGGTCGAGGGCCGCTCGAAGGCCGTGTTCAAGCAGTGGCTCGCCGGCCGGTCGAAGGACTGGTCGAAGCGGATCGAGGTGGTCGCGATGGACGGGTTCGCTGGCTTCAAGACCGCGGCCGCGGAAGAGCTCCCTCACGCGGTCCCCGTCATGGATCCGTTCCATGTCGTCCGGCTGGCCGGCGACGCGCTGGATGTCTGCCGACGCCGGGTGCAGCAGGACACCACCGGGCACCGCGGCATGAAGGGCGACCCGCTCTACAAGGCCCGCCGCACCCTCCACACCGGCGCGGACCTGCTCACCGACCGCCAGCGGGCACGGCTGGACGCGGTGTTCGCGAGTGAGGATCACGTCGAGGTCGAAGCGACCTGGGGCATCTACCAGCGCATCGTCGCCGCCTATCGCGAACCCGACAAGAAGAAGGCCAAGGAGATGATGCAGGAGGTGATCGCGACGATCACCAGCGGGGTTCCCCCGGTGCTGGTCGAGATCCGCAAGCTCGGCCGCACGATGAAGCAGCGCGCCGCCGACATCCTCGCGTTCTTCGACCACCCCGGCACCAGCAACGGGCCGACGGAGGCCATCAACGGCCGGCTCGAGCACCTCCGCGGCTCCGCGCTCGGCTTCCGGAACCTCACCCACTACATCGCCCGGTCGCTGCTCGAGGCCGGAGGATTCAGGCCCGCACTACACCCTCAATCGTGAAGAGCCTCGAAAAGCCCGATCGAGGAACTGCGCGATGGTGGTGCCACAGTCGAGCGCTCCCACAACCGAGAGCTACCGCCGGCTCGCCCGAGATGAACCGACGAGCTCCAGGTGACGACAGGCGAGCTGACAACCGAGGGCAGATACCCAAGACATAGACGCTATGGGGTGTTGAGCCGGGGGCCTCCTCTCGCATAGACCGTGGGTTGCGAGCCGGGGTGTTCCGGCTTGCCGAGCCACATATGTGAGGGAGGCCCCAGTTGATTACTTAGCTGTGATGTCCAGGGACGTTGTTTTGTGAATCGCGGTTTGAGCTGCTAATAGGCGAAGGCCTCCGGTTGTGAAGTGGAGCTGTCTAGAAACCGCTTCACGAACCAGGAGGCCTTCGTGTCCCACGCTAATGCTGCTCTGACTCCGCGAGCTCGTTTGAGGCTGGCGCGGCTCATCGTCGACGACGGCTGGTCGGCGATGGTCGCGGCGAAGATGTTCATGGTCTCGCCGGTCACCGCCCGCAAATGGGCGCACAGATACCGCGTCGAAGGTCGCGCGGGGATGGCCGACCGGTCCAGTCGGCCGCGGTCGATGCCGACTAAGACGGCCCCGGCGGTGGTCAAGCGAATAGTGGACATCCGTTGGCGGCGTCGCCTGGGACCGGTGCAGATCGCCGGCGAGCTCGGGATGCCGGCCTCGACCGTTCACGCCGTACTGACCCGGTGCCGGATCAACCGACTGTCCCGGATCGATCGGGTCTCCGGGAAGTACGTGCCCTGCCGCAGCTTCGGGATCTGAACGTCGATCGTCCCAACCCGGGTGTCGAGGTCGCGGTGCCGGTAGCCGTTGCGTTGGGTGACGCGGTCGTTGGAGCGCTGTCCCCATTCGGCTCCGACGACGTTGTCCGCGTCGGCGGACAGCGGCGCGTTGATCATGGTCTGCAACAGGCTGCGCATCAGGTCGGGCGACGCATCGCCCAACGCTTCCTCGAGCAGGCCGGCAGGGTCGACAATATGAGGTGCGGTCATCGTGAAGATGCCTTTCGAGTGGGATGTGAGAGTTTCCTCGAAGGACTACACGGTGACCGCGCCCACGTCTACGACGAGACCGGCCACCGCGAACTACACCACGTTAAGGGGCACTACTATTCCACGAGCCCACGATCGCCTACGTCGCCCGTCGCACCGCCGAGGGCAAGAGCAAACGCGACATCATCCGCTGCTTGAAACGCTACGTGATCCGCGAGGTCTACCACCTCGTAAAGACCGACCCCAGAACCGGCGAAATCATGAGTTGACAACTATAGGAGCATCAACGCCCTGGCAGAGTCGACGATCGGGCTGTTCAAGAATGAAGCGATCCGCGACGGATCCCCCTTCCGATCAGGGCCGCTCCGCACCATCGACGACGTCGAATGGATCACCGCCGGCTGGGTCGACTGGTACAACGCCCGACGCCTGCACTCGACCCTCGGCGACGTCCCGCCCGACAAGTTCGAGCAGGAGTACTACGCTCACCAAGAATGGCCACGCCACCCGGTGCTGGCACCCGCATAGGAGCGGCACAGAACCGGGGACGGTTCACTCCGCTTTGTGGGCAGTCATCATCAAATCTCTCTGTGTTAAATGATCTGGGGGCTGATACCTCCCCCGCGGAGAACGAAGGCAGCTGGACACGGCCTCGGAGATTCGGCTGGTACGCCGCCGAAACGCTTCTAGGAGCGACGGCGTGTCGGGCAGCTCAGTGTGCGGCGGTAGCGCCCTTGTGGTCGACGCCGCGGACGGTTACGAACGCGACAACCAGTGAAACCGCGCCAGCGATCGCCGCCCATAGGGTTCCCGTGGCGAGGCCCAGCGGGAGGATTACGGCGGCGGCGAGGGCAGCGCCGAGCTCTCTGCCGCCGGAGGTGACCCCGGACGCGAGACCGGCGCGTTCTTGGCTAGCTCGGGCGAGGCCGGCGGTCGAGGTGGTGGGCACGTGGAGCCCCCATCCGAACCCGATGATGGCGAGGAGGGTCGCGAGAGCCACGTAATTGTCGAAGACAAGTGGCAGCGCAGGCATCGGAAGGATCACGACGAGCGAGGCAAGCAGCAACGTGCGGCGTGTTCCGAGCTTGGCAACGATCCAACCTGCCCCGAGAGCGGCGACCACGTTTCCCAGCGCGAGCGGCAAGAGAGCGACGCCGGCCATGAACGGCGTGTACCCGTTCTGCTCCTGCAGCCCAATGCTGACGATGTAAAGAGTGCCGAAGAAGGCCGCCGTACCAAGAATGGTGACGATCGCGTTTCCGCTAAACGCGACATCGCGCAGCTGAGACATGGGGAGCAAAGGGCTGGCGACGCGGCGTTCGACCCACCAAAACGCGACGGCGAGAGCTACGACGAGGGCGACACCCGCGATGATCATCCAAAGACCCAGATGCGCAGCGTCATGGGCAACATAGGTGAGGGTGCCCAACAGTGCGACCATGAGCACCTGGCCGGGCACATCAAGTCGAACGTTCATGCCGGACAGGCGAGGGAAGACAATCACCCCGATACCTACCACGACCGCCGCAACCACCGCGACCGCCACGAACAGCACCCGCCACGACCACACCGAGACGAGCGCACCGCACAGAACTGGCCCGACTGCCGCTCCCAGCGCGTTGGCGCCAGCCCAGATCCCGACAGCGGTTGCGTGCGCATTATCATCGCCGCGATACACGCGATCGATGATCGCGAGTGCTGCGGGGAGGACCAGGGCAGCACCGACACCCTGACCAAAAGTGCCAACGATGACTATCGACGTGGTGGGGGCGACGGCGGCAACGAGCGAAGCGGCAACGAAGACGATCAGCCCCGCCGCGAACGTCCGCTGGGCCCCGAACCGATCACTCAGGGCGCCGCCGCTGATCGAGAACATCGCGAACGCGAGCGTGTACCCGGCCAAAATCCATGCGGCAGCGCTTTCGCCCGAACCCAGCTCGGCGCGGATCGACGGTAGCGCGATATTCAGTCCAGAAGTCAGAAGGATCACGACGAACGTGCCGAGGCTTGCGCTGAGCAACACCAGGGGTCGAGACCGAAGACGGGGAGTATCAGTTGAGGAAGTCACACCTCCAGTATAGTTCGGCCGCGAACGAACTACTCCAGGGTGACGATCAGGTTCCGGAGGGCGATGACCAGTTGCTCGCGTTGGGACGGAGTCAAGCTGGCGAGCATCGAGTTCTCAAAATCAAAGTGTGCCTCGATCCCGGCATCGAGTGCGGCGCGACCCTTCTCGGACAGTCGAATAAGGACAGAGCGGGCATCCGACGGCGACTGCTCGCGGATGATCCAGCCATCGTCTTCGAGACGCTTGAGCCGGCCAGTGAGCCCCGCAGCAGACACGAGCATCGCTTGCTTGAGTTGGCCGTGAGTCAGCGTGTGGGGCGGCTCCGCGCGCCGAAGGGCTCGAATCACATCAAAGTCACCGAGGTTGCTCACCGGCAACTCAAAGGCGCGGCGCAACCGCACGCCTTGACGCTCGTCAATGACGTGAGCGAGTCGCTGAATACGCGCGAGCACCTCCCCCGGTGAAGTATCGAGTCCAGGCCATGCAGCCTCCCACTGACGACTCGCTTCATCGACCGCATCCCACGTCATTCCAGCAACTCCATCTCATTTCGTTCGCGAGCGAACAGTATCATTGCAACGTGCGTTCACACATTGTCATCTAATGGGTCCTTGCCGGCTTCTTCCTACTCACGGATGTCGCCTACTTCACAAGGGGGTACATAGACCTCGGTCGCGTGGAGTGGGTCGGAGTGACCGCCCTGACCTGCGTCACGACCATGGTCGCCTGGTGGGCCTTCTTCCTCCAGGTCGCGCATCGCCGCCAGGGCGGGGAAGATGTCTCCGACTTGGAAAATGCCGAGATCGACGACGGAGATCCCGAAGTGGGTGACTTCCACCCGTCGAGCTGGTGGCCGATCACGCTCGCCGGCGCGCTAGCTTTATCGATGGTCGGAACCGCGATCGGCGGCACTTGGCTCGTATTCGCCGCCGTGCCACTCGTCCTCATCTGCATCGTCGGGTGGGTGATGGAAACCTACCGTGGATACTACGCTCGCTAACGTAGGCGTGCGAAACCAATCGGTGACAGATTGATCTGCCCCGCAAAGAAAGGTTTCAGCTGGTGGCATGATCCGAAGGCTCATCCTCATGCCCCACCCCGACTCGGGCCAAAGCTTCGCGCTCGCTCTACAGTGCTCGTACGTTTGACAGCACTCGGGACTGCTGCACGAGTAGGTGACATCTGATCTGGCTTGCCCGAGGGGCGCGCCTGGAAGGATGTTGCTGTGCCCAAGCCCTACCCGAGCGAGTTCCGTGACGACGTCGTGCGCGTCGCGAGGAACCGCGAACCCGGAGTGACGATCGAGCAGATCGCGAAAGACTTCGGTGTTCACCCGATGACGTTGCAGAAGTGGCTGCGTCGCGCCGACATCGACGAGAGCGCCAAGCCCGGTCAGACCCGGTCGGAGGCGGCCGAGATTCGCGAGCTGCGGAAGCGGAACCGGCTGCTCGAGCAGGAGAACGAGGTGCTGCGGCGGGCGGCGGCGTATCTGTCGCAGGCGAACCTGCCGGGAAAATGATGTACCCGCTCGTGACAGAGCTCGCCGAAGCAGGGATCCCTGTGTCGGTGACGTGCCGGGGGCTCAAGCTCTCCCGCCAGCCCTACTACCGTTGGTTGGCCGACCCCATCACCCCGAGCGAGGTGGTGGAGGCGTATCGCGCGAACGCGTTGTTCGACGCCCACCAGGACGACCCCGAGTTCGGGCATCGACTGCTCGCGGACGAGGCCCGCGACCACGGTGAGGCGATGTCGGACCGGACCGCGTGGCGGATCGCGTCGACCAACGGCTGGTTCAGCGCGTTCGGCAAGCCCAAGCGGAGCAAGGCCCGCAGACCGGGACCGCCCGTGCACGACGACCTCTGCGCCGTCGTCGACGAGCACGGCCGGACCCGACACGTGTTCGCCGCCGATGCCCAGAACCAGCTCTGGCTCACGGACATCACGGAGCACCGGACCGCGGAGGGCAAGCTGTACCTCTGCGCGATCAAGGACGTGTACTCCGGCCGGATCGTGGGGTACTCGATCGACTCCAGGATGAAGTCCCGGCTGGCCGTCCAGGCGCTCGAGAACGCCGTCGCGATGCGCGGCGACGTCGCCGGTTGCGTGGTGCACAGCGATAGAGGATCTCAATTTCGCAGCCGGAAGTTCCGTCGTGCTCTCAACCGTCATCGCATGGTCGGCTCCATGGGCAGAGTCGGGTCGTCCCTCTTAACCGGGTCTGTCCGATGAACGGTGTTTCTGGGCCGGCGGTCATTAGTTGATTCGGCCTTCGAAGGCGATCGCGAACGCGTTCAGTGCGGGCTTCCACCTCGTCGCCCAGCGTGCCCTGCCTCGACCCGTCGGGTCAAGCGATCGGGTCACGAGGTAGAGGCACTTCAGCGCGGCGGCGTCGTTGGGGAAGTGCCCACGAGCTCTGACCGCGCGGCGGTAGCGGGCGTTGAGTGACTCGATCGCGTTCGTCGAGCAGATGATCCGGCGGATCTCGACGTCCCAGTCGAGGAATGGCACGAACTCGGACCATGCGCTCCGCCAGAGCTTGCTGATCGCCGGATATTGCCCGCCCCATTTGGCGTCGAACTCTTCGAACCGCTCCCGTGCTGCTGCTTCGGTCGGCGCGGTGTAGACGGGCCGCAGGTCCTTGCCCATCTCTTCCCAGTAGTGTCGCGACGCGAACCGGAACGTGTTGCGAATCAAGTGGATGATGCACGTCTGCACCGTCGCGAGCGGCCACGCCGTGTTGATCGACTCAGGTAGGCCCTTCAGCCCGTCGCAGACGACGATGCAGACGTCCTCGGCGCCACGGTTCTTGATCTCGGTCAGCACGCCGAGCCAGAACTTCGCGCCCTCGCCACCGTCGCCGGCCCAGATCCCGAGGATGTCCCTCTCTCCGTTCACGGTGACGCCGACGGCGAGATAGAACGGCTTGTTCCGCACCTGGCCGTCCCGGACCTTCACCACCAGTGCGTCGATGAACACCACCGGGTAGACCCTGTCCAGCGGACGGTTCTGCCATTCGGTCATCTCCTCGATCACCTTGTCCGTGATCCTCGAGATCGTGTCCTTGCTCACCGACGCCCCGTAGACGTCGTCGAAGTGCGCGGCGACCTCACCGGTCGTCAGCCCACGGGCGGTCAGCGAGAGCACGATCTCGTCGACCCCGGTCAGCCGCCGTTGCCGCTTCTTGACGATCTTCGGGTCGAACGACCCGTCCCGGTCCCGCGGGACCTCGATCTGCACCGGCCCGACTTCGGTGAGCACGGTCTTCGACCTGGTGCCGTTGCGGATATTGCCGCCGTCGGCGGGCTGGTGCTTGTCGCGGCCGAGGTGCTCGGTCATCTCCGCATCCAGCGCGGTGTCCAGCACCCGCTTCGTCAACCCGTTCAGCAGCCCATCCGGGCCCAGCAGGTCGACGCCCTGTTCTTCGCTTGCCTCAGCAGCTGCTCCGCGAGCTGCTGCCCATCAATGATCTCCCCAGTCACAGGATCGATCATCTCGGTCGTGTCCATCACGGCCAGTTCCTTTCGGTCAGGCCGACCCAGAAACACCGGAAATCAGACAGTCCCAATAGCGCGAGTCTCCATCAGACCCAGGGCGCTTGAGGGCGAGTGGAGGCCGGCTGATTTTCTCCGTCTGGTTCGAACGCAGATTGCCCGCGGGGCGGCCTAACCTCGTGTCATGACAGGCATCACTGGGTTATCAGAAGACTTTGGCGGGCGGGTTGCGGTTGTCACGGGCGGGTTGAGCGGGATCGGGAAAGCGATCGCCCACAGGCTTGCAGCCGGGGGAGCACACGTCGACATCCTTGACGTGCAGGACGAGAAGGCGGCGGCCGTGATCAACGAGTGCCGACGGCTCGGAGGTGAAGCGACGTACCGTCGTTGCGATCTCTTCGACGCGTCGGCGGTGTTCGAAACCTTCGCCGCGATCGAAGCTGCGCACGGGCGGTTGGACTACGCCGTCAACAACGCCGGGTTCGGGATCCTCGCCAAACCTTTCGGTGAAGTGAGCGCGAGGGAGATCGATCAGCTGCTTGGTATCAACGTGCGCGCGCACATGCTCTGCATGGTTGAGGAGCTGCGCATCATGCGGCGGGGCAAGTTCGGGCGCATCGTCAACACCGCCTCCGGTGCGGGTCTGGTCGCGGGCAAAGGTATGGCTTTGTACTCCGCGTGCAAGCACGCGATCGTCGGTCTCACCAAAGCTGCGGCACTCGACTATGCGCGAGACAACATCACCATCAACGCGATCGCACCGGGCACGGTCGAAACCGAGCTCGTCTCCGCTATCAAAGAAACCAGTCCTGATGATTACGCAGCGTGGGCTGCCTCCAACCCCATCGGGCGTCTCGCGCAGCCCGACGAAATGGCGCGGGTCGTGGCCTTCCTCTGCCTCCAGGACTCCGCCTTCATCAACGGCACCGTGATCCCCGTCGACAGCGGTTACGTCGCAGGAAAATAGCTAAGCGGCTGAACGCTCACGGTGGACGCTTGGGGAGCTCCCCTTGAATGCAGCGCGTCAGGGCGTTGGTGAACAGGCGTCGCAACGGCTTCTTTCGCAGGCGTTCTGGGGATGCCTGCACGTGGGCGGCATCTGTGTCGTCCTGAGAGCGACTCACCTCATCGACCATAAGGTGCTCCGGTGTTGGCAACCGGTCGTTGAGCGATGCCTGCTCGCCGCGCAGCATGACACAAATCGTCCCAGCTCGCCTGCGCCCGGATAGTGATACGATCTCGGGGTTGTCGATCCTGACAGCATCGAGATTGTCACTAGTTCGACTAGGCGAGACTCGGATGGACACCTGACACCTGTCAGGTCGATGTCCGGGTCTTTTTTTGTGCCCGGTCGCCGGACAGGAGCACGAAGATGTCTTCATCCACTACCAGGGGGATCCCTGCACGCATTTTGGAGGAGGTGGGTGGGCCTGGAAACGTGGAGTCGCTGACGCATTGCGCGACCCGCCTGCGGTTCGTCCTCCACGACCCCTCGAAAGCCGACCTGCAGACGCTGAGCAACCTGCCCGGGATCCTGCGTGCGCAGAACGCGGGCGGGCAGACGCAGGTCGTTGTCGGAGGCAAAGTTGAGCAGTACCACGCCGACATCCAGCAGATGCTCGGTGGGCGCGCGGCGACCAGGTCGGCGTCTCCGGCGAGGAAGAAGGAGAACGTTTTTTCGCGGGTGATCGCGTTTATCGCGAGCCTGTTCACCCCGTTGCTGCCTGCACTGGTTGGGGCCGGCATGATCAAGGCGCTCGTCACCATCTTGCAGACAACCGGCGTCCTCGACCCGGCGACGCCGCTGTACACCGTGCTCTCGATCATGGGCGACGGTGTCTTCTACTTCCTGCCTGTGTTCCTGGCGATCACTACCGCGAAGCGGGTCGACACGAACCCCTATCTCGCTATGGTTTTGGCGGTGGCGGTGCTGCACCCGACGTGGACTGCGCTGGTCACCGCTGGCCAAGCCGACGGGCGCACTACGGAAACGGTCTTGGGCATCCCCGTGTTGCTCATGAGCTACTCGTCCACGGTGATCCCGATCGTGCTGGGTGTCATCGTTCTGAAATGGGTGGTGGTGTTCTTCACCAGGATCATCCCCGAAGCGATCCGGGTGGTCTTTGTCCCCACCCTGAGCCTGCTCGTGGTGATCCCGCTGCTACTGGTTGTGGTGGGCCCTGCGGGCAACTACCTCGGTCAGGGCATCGCGACGGGGATTGGTTGGCTGTTCGCGAACGTCGGGTGGTTCGCTCAGACGGTCCTGTCTGGCCTGCGTCCCGTGCTCGTGATCTTCGGCCTTCACACGACTTTCGTCCCGATCTCGATTCAGGAGATCGCTGCGAACGGGGCGACCGCACTTTTGGTGGGAGCTTTCGTCGCCAACCTGGCCCAGGCGGGCGCGGCGGTCGGCCTGTCCGTCCTGCTGCGTGACAAGGAGCGTTCGGGGGCCGCCGCGGCGGGGTTCACCGCGTTCTTCGGGATCACCGAACCCGCCATCTACGGGTACAACCTGCGGTACAAGTTCCCCTTCTTCCTCAGCTGTGTGGCCGCCGCTCTCGCCGGTACGGTCTTCGGGATCCTGCAGGTGAAGGCGACCGCGTTTGTCCTCCCGAACCTGCTGGGTGTCGGGGTCTTGGAAGGAAACACGAACCTCGTGGTCATCGTGCTCGTCCTCGTTGGCGCCGCGGTCGTCTCCGCGGTCCTGACGATCGCGTACGGTCTCACCATCGGACGCGTGGGGCTGCGGGCCAAGCTCACGGAGGCGCTCGCATCCGACGTCGACGACGTCGCCGAAGACACGTCCCGGGAGGACGTCGAGGCCGCGCACACTGGCCGCACGGCCGTGATGAGCCCGATGAACGGGGTCGTGCTGCCGCTCAGCGCTGTTCCGGACAAGCTTTTCGCCGAAGGGGTCCTCGGAAACGGTGTCGCCATCGACCCGTCCGACGGAGCCGTCGTCAGCCCCGTCGACGGCACCGTGGTGACGGTCACCACTACCAAGCACGCGGTCGGGCTGCGCACCACAACGGGGGTGGAACTGTTGCTGCACGTCGGCATCGACACGGTCAAGCTGAACGGGCGAGGGTTCACTGTGAAGGTGACCCCGGGCCAAGACGTCAAGGTCGGTGACGAACTGCTCACTGTGGACCTTCAGACCGTGCGTGAAGCCGGCTACTCCACCATCACACCGGTTGTGATCGTGGACCCCGCAGACACCGTCATCACAGCGGTAGCGTCCGACACGGTCCTCACCGGACAGTCGCTGTTCACGACAGGAGAAACGCGATGACCACTCGCATTCCCGACACGTTTCTGATCGGTGGAGCCCTCGCCGCGTGCCAGGCTGAAGGCGCGTGGAACGAGGGAGGGAAGAGCCTGACCGTCGCCGATTGTGCGCCTTTCACACCGCACATACCCGGTGAGGCCACCCGCACCCTGCGTCTCGGCCCCGCAGAAATCGACCACGCTCGTACGGCCGACCCGCACCTGTTCCCCAAACGGCGAGGGGTGGATTTCTACCACCGTTTCGAGGAAGACCTCGACCTGCTCCAGGAGATGGGATCCACGGCGTTTCGCTACTCGTTCTCGTGGGCTCGGGTGATGCCGGACGGTGACGGGACGATCAACGCGCAGGCGCTGGACTACTACGACCGCCTCATCGACGCCATCGTCGAGCGCGGCATGGCGCCCATCATGACACTCAGCCACTTCGACCTGCCCGTCGTTCTCATCGACAAGTACGGTGGATGGACAAACCGGGACCTCATCGACCTCTACGTCACCTACGCCACGACCCTCATCGACCGGTACGGTGACCGAGTCAAGTACTGGGTCGCGTTCAACGAGATCAACATGAGCGTGAAGACCCCAGAGAAAACGTTGGGTCTGCTCCGGTCCGAGCAATCCACCCCGACGGAGCAGGAACTTTTCCAGGCACTCCACCACCAGTTCGTCGCCGCGGCACGTGTCGGCGAACACATCGCCCGACACGGCAACCACGTCCAGCTCGGGAACATGATTGGCTTGTTCACCGCCTACCCCGCGACAAGCAAACCCGAGGATGCGTGGGCAGCTGACGAAGCGGAGCGGATGCAGAACTCGTTCTACCTTGACGTGCTCAACAGGGGACGCTACCCCTACTTCGCCGAGCGGTACTTCCGCGAGCACGACGTGTCGCTTGTGATCGCGGACGGGGACCTGGAAACTCTTGCCGCGTACCCTTGCACGTTCATCGGTGCGTCGTACTACACCTCGGCGCTGCAGGCGGCGGACCCCAACGGGTTGGAGCTCACCAGCTCGAACGTGGTCTCCGCGATCCGGAACCCGCACCTGCCCGCCAACGCCTGGGGCTGGCAGATCGACCCTCTCGGACTGCGGTGGGCTCTGAACACTCTCGCCCACACCTACGAGCAACCCGTGATCATCCTTGAGAACGGGAGTGGTTTCCGGGAAGTCTCGGACGGATCCACGATTCAGGACGACTACCGCGTCGACTACGTTGCCGCACACCTATCGGCTGTTCTTGACGCGGTCGCCGACGGTGTCCAGGTCATCGGATACACCGCGTGGAGTGTGATCGACACGATCTCGTCCTCCACCTCCGAGATGGAAAAGCGGTACGGATTTGTGTACGTCGATCAGGACGATCAGGGAAACGGCACCCTCAATCGGAGCAAGAAGGCGAGTTTCGACTGGTTCCGGTCGGTGATCGACAGCCGCGGCTCGGTGTTAGATGGCTGAACCCGTGAGCGGCGGTCCGCCGCCGCTCACCACCGTTCGCGCGTTCAACAACAACATCGTGGTCGCCGTTGACGCTGCAGGCCGCGAATACATCCTGATGGGCAAAGGCATCGGTTTCGGGGCCAGCGCCCACCGCCCCGTCGACCGCGCACGCGTGGACCGGATTTTCCTGCCCCAGGAGGGAGAAGCCACTGACCGGATCGTCGCTTTGCTGTCCGAACTCAGCCCCGACATCCTCGGTGTCGCGCACGATGCCAGCCGGCTCATCGCGAAAAGGCTCCGTGGAGATGTCCACGACTCCCTTGTCGTGGCACTCGCGGACCACCTCGCCGAGGCACTCAAACGCACCCGCAACGGCGACGACCTGACCATCCCCCTCACCGCCGAGGTCCTCTACTCGTTCCCCACGGAAGTGACTATCGCGCGCGACGTATTGCGTCTTGTCGAAGCTCGCACCGGGACGCGTCTGCCGGACCAAGAGGCAGCGGCGATCGCTCTGCACGTCATCAACGCGCGCTTCCAAAGCACAGACATGTCGACGACGTTCCAGCTGACGACTGTTCTCAACGACCTGCTCAACGAAGTGGAGCAGTCGCTCGGGGTGCACGTCGACCCCGCGTCGGTGGACGTCGCCCGTTTCGCCACCCATCTCCGGTTCCTTCTCGTGCGTCTGCAGAATGATCGGCCCCACACCGACACCTCAGACTTCCTGTGGGACGCAGCACGGTCCGCTCACCCCCTGGAGCACACCTGTGCTCTCCGCGTCGGTCAACGCATCGCAGACGTCACGGGCTCGGAGCTGACCCGCGAGGAAGAGCTGTACCTGACCCTGCACGTTCTCCGGCTGACCGCCAAACGCTGACACCGCGAACCCTGACGAGGTGTTGCGCCCCGGGTCTGGTGGAGGCTCCTGACATCCCGGAAGGATGAGGAGCATGCCGAAGTTGAAGAAGTATCCCCCCGAGTTGAAGGAGCGCGCTGTTCGGCTGGTGCTTGCTGCGCGTGACGAGGATGGCGGTCGTCGTGGCGCGTGCACGAGGGTCGGGCAGCAGCTCGGGATTTCGCCGAACACGCTGCGTGGCTGGGTGCAGCGCGCCGAGGTGGACGGGGGTCTGCGGCCGGGCCGCTCGACGGACCACGCGGAACACTGAGCCTCATCGCGGTCGCCGGTACCCTTCTCGGCGCAGCACTCGCCTACGTCTTTCATAGTCGCCTGAGCGCCAGCCAGAGGAAGGAGCCTCGTCGCGATCGTCGGCGAGAGGAGTACATCGATGCGGCAGCTGACCTCGCGGCTGCGGTGGCGACACTCATTCAAGTGAAGTTCGCACGCGCAAAGCTCCGGTTCGCGGGCGTTCAGGACGAGAGACGAGAGACCGCGCGCCAGAAGGTGTACGACGAACGGAGCTCAGCTCGCAGGGCCGGCTATCGGCTTCAACTTGTGGGCAATCCAGCGTCAGACGAGACGCTCGTCATTGCGACAGAGGAACTCATCAGTCTCTGCCGCTCGATCTCCACAGCCTCGACCACTCCCGTGGATGCTGAGAAGCGAATGCGATCCGCCAACGCCGCTCTGGACTCGTTGATTCGCAGTGCCCACCAACGCGCAAATGAAATGTAGGGGTTGGGGCTGCCTGAGCGGCGCGCGATGAGCGACCGGCTCGCGAGCGGAGACCGACCGGCTTCCGACCGCTGCTCGCTTTCACCGACGCCAAGCCTGGGAGATCTTGACCATCAAGTGCCGGGGACAGAAGCCCGGTCCATGCGGAACGGGCATCTATAGGGTACGAGTGTGAGCGAACCGCTGCATCTGCCTGAGTTGGTGAACCTCGCCTACAGCGTTGACGATGACAGTGACCTTGAGGGTGGTGGCGTGTGCGATGCTCTCCTCGGCGATAGCGAGGACGAGATGAGGATCGCCCTCATCAACCAGTATCTGAGCGCGATTCGGATCCTGGCAGACAGCATCCGAGCGTCGACGAACGATTGGACGCTCGGGCGTCCCCTCGTCTTTCTCTCGCACCACCTCGTGGAGATCTCCCTCAAGGCTGTAATCGAGGGGCGCGGGGCGAGCGTGCCGAGGTCCCATGACCTTCCGACTGTGATCGCCGCGGCGCGCTCCGCCGGGTGCTTCGCGGACGTCAGCGCTGAGGCTTCCGCCTGGTGTGAGGACCTGTCGGCGCAATTGAGTTCGATCACAGGAGATGGCACCCCAGGACGGTTCTTCGACGGGCAAGTCGGCGGCGCGGCCATAGATGATCGCTGGTGTTGCCTCAATGTAGACCTGATCGTCGAGGCCACAGGGGCATTTGCTGAGTTGTGCGTTGCTGACGTCATGCGTCGCGACGCCGAAGTCACCGGGCGCGGGCGGCTCGATCCGTAGACCGCCGCGCACGGGTCCCATCGCTCTTCGCGGTTGCTCGCCACACGAATGTCGCCGGGGAAAGTGGATCCAGGGCGGGCAGTGATGGAGAGTCCACTTCATACGTCGGCAGGTCGGGGCACGACGGGGAGCGGCACGGCGTCTCCTCGCGCGAATCGACCGGCACCACAGTGAAGGCAGCCGGGTCGCTTCGCCGGTTCGGTCTCGACGACGTCGTCACTCATCGGGTAGTAGCTCACCCAGTGATCACGAGACACGTCGGGCTCGACCAGGCCGCCAATGGCCATCAGCCAGTCGTCGACCGCACGGGAAGCTGCAACGGCGTTGAGCGTGATCACGCTCGGCGCGTGAACGTCCTCGTCATCGATGTACCGCTGCCGCTTGCGCTGCTCAGGCGAGGTGGCCTCCTCCGTGAGTTTCCAGGCCGGGATCAAGCCGTTGCACTGAAGGCAGCCGCTGCCGGGAGCGCTCATCCTCGAGACCGAGAAGACGTCGGTGACGGCGCCGTCGAGGACACTCACCTTCGCGCCGACTTGAGTACTCGGGATGAGGTACTGGTGGGTGATGGAGTTCACCAGCCGGCGCACGAGGGCCGAGTCGGCGGCCAGGAAGATGTGGTCGCAGTCGAGGAGCATCCGCGCGACATCGGGATCGAGCACTGATCGCGGGACCGCGGTGACCTGCACCGCCGCTGAGGCCTCGCGTGCGACTCGCCTCGCGATGTACACCTTGTGCTTCGCGAACCCATCTCCGATGGCTCGGACGAAGGCAGGGCGCTTCTCGTCGCGCAGCCAGGTAAGGGCGTCCGTCCGCCGAGCTCCGACGACGCGAGGGAGGTTGGTCTGATCGATGCGATCAGGATCAATCAGCACGAGTTCTCCGACTCCGAGGAGAGCGAGGTACTCGGAGATCACGGAGCCAGCGCCCCCGAGGCCGACGACGGCGACCTTCGATGCGGCCAGGACGGCCTGACCACGATCCCCGAAGATGCGGGTCTGCCGGTCGAATCCTGGGTCCGCGACAGCCGCAGGCGCGGGCTGCGGCGTCAGGTCGACACGAGGACGGCCGACGACGCGCAGGTGGGCGATCTCGGCCCGTTCTCCGTTTTCGAGCCAGAGATCGCCGGCGACGGCACCGGAAGCGAACACGAGCGCGCCCACCGGGACGCCGTCGTTGATGTCGAGGAGCGCGGGGTACCCACGGTCATGCGAGGCCATGTCGGTGCCCGAGAACGCGACGCTGTCCCGGCCCCCATGGTTGTGGACAGCGAGATACGCGAGGTGTTCGTCAGCGCAGACGTCGATGTTGTCGGCGACGAACTGTGCCGTGAGCTTGCGGTAACCGCGGTCCCCTCGGACGTAGTCGACTCCGTCCTTGGCAAGGGCGAGATCCTTCACGAGCAGGCGGTTGCCGCGTGGACCGCGAGCGATTCCGCAACGGAGGACCGCGCCGTGCTCGTCGCCGTCCCCGGGGAACAGGTGATCGCGCAATGCGGTCCACTGTTCCCCGGTCATGGTCACGGACCACGCCGTGGTCACTGCTGTTCCAGCCATCGGAGTATCTTCAACGCCTTCGTCGCGGCGGTGTCCACCGCCGGATCGAGTCGGTTGCTGCGTCGCGATAGCTGAGTCGCCGGGACACCGGTCGGGCCGAACGCTCCGGAGGAGAAACCCTCACCGTGCGCTGTACCGTCCTTGCGCTGCAGGTCGGGGCGGACGAAGTGCGGGTAGACGTCCGACTCCGGGTAGGGGTGCGTGATCTGGAACGTCATCCACGACGTCGACTCCGTGTACGCGGTGCCGACGGGAACGGAGTCGATAGTGACCCACGCGCCCCCCTGATCGTCAGAGACGTACGTCACGCTCGATTCCGGGAACGTCTCCCGGAGTTCCTCGATGGCCTCGAGCACGGCAGCCGTGGCGGTCACGAGTTGTCATCTCCGTCATTCGCGCGGAACTCGTCGCCCGGCTGGACGCGAATGTGCTCGTCGTCTCCGACCGGCTTGAACTTCTTGTCGTTCTTGCGCGAAAGCAGGAACCGGGCGCCGATCGCGACCCCCTGCGCGATTGCAGCGTCCTTGATCTGCTGGCCGGTGTGACGGGCACCCTTGAGCACGACGGGCTTGCGGTTCACCGTGATGTTCACGTCGCGGATCTTGAGGGACCCGGTGAAGAAGCGGTCGCCGGTGGCGATGCGAACGACTTCGCCGTCCTGGATGCGGTCGTCCAGTTCGTCAACGAGGTCCTTCCAGATGCCGAGCGTCTCGGGGATCGAAGGCTGAGGAATCTGACGCAGCTGGTCCTCGGTCACGAAGGCGGAGCGCACCTGGTACTCGACCTTGTCGATGGTGATCGTGCGAGGACGGTCGGTGTAGAACCGCATCCCGTCTTCGAGCCGCATGGTCTCGGCTGCGGCGACCGGGTGGTCCTGCGCGTCGTCGAGGTCGAGCCAGATGTTCTCGGCGTGCGGTTCGACGAGTTCGGACAGCTGCTGGCCCGTGAGGCGCTTCTTGCCCGCGTTGACGGCGAAGCCGTCAATGTAGATCTGAGTGATGTCTGCTGATGCCACGATGGGATCCTGTTCCTTGGTGCTGGGAACCTTTCCCGGCACTAGATACAGACGGGACAAGTCCCGATTTGTCCAACGAGGGCTACGCGCATTCCTTGCAGGCGGTCGAGTCGGCGCTGAACTGGCTCACATGCTTGACGAGGAAGCAGCTGTCGCATCGCTTCTCCGTCAGCTGCTCACGGTCGAAAGGCCCTGGGCCGTCCCAGCTGACCGGAGTGCGGACGGCAGTGAAGTCGCGGGGAGGCGAAAAGGTGCGCCAGGGAGCTGCCTCGTCCACCATGATCGCGATCAGCCGGTCGCCCACCCATGCCGCCTGTCCGTAGAGCTGGTTGGATGAGTGCCCCGTGCTGTAGAGGATCTGCGCGTCGTCTCGTGTCCAGAGGTTGCCGGCACCGGATCCGGCTAGGGCCGCGCGAATGAGCGGATTGCTGCTCTGGTCGCTCCCACGAGCGGGAGGAAAGATGGACCCCCGCGCAGCGGCGAACGTGACGACTCCGGACTCGTTCACGACTGCGACGGCACCGGCGCCCTTGAGTCGGCCGGCGATCCGAACCGCAATAGCCGCCCGGGAGGCGTTGGACGCTTCGAAGAGATCAACCGCAGTCTGCGCGGTTACGCCGCCATAGGCAACACAGGCGTCATCGACCATGTCGTCGGGCAGGAGGACACTGGCTGCAAACGCATCGCATGCCGCGTCTTCGAAGCCGACCCGATCTTTGTGCCGCAAGACCGTTCGGCCGAGGTCGATGTGGGTGCGCTGGAGGTGATGGCCGAGCTCGTGGAGCAAGGTGAAATGTTGCCGACGCTTCGACATCGACATGGTCACGATGAGCGTCGGAGGCAGCTCGCGGTAGCCTCCGGCGACCGAGCACCCGAGCGCGGAATCGTTGGGAACGATGTCGGGCACGCGTAGGACGCTCATCCCGGGAATCAGCTCGAGCGTCTCGAACGCGTCGAGAGCTACTTGGATCGACCTGCACCCAGGCGCGGTCTTCATATACCCAGAACCAGGCCGGATGATTCTCTGCGAGGGGCATCTAGCGCCGAGCGGGCGGGTGCGCGACCATGTGCATGACACCGCACGCAAGGAGGCGCACGTGGGCAAGTACGAGTTGTACAAGGACGCCGGATCGCAGTACCGATTCCGGTTGAAGGCGGGCAACGGCGAAGTCATCGCCACATCCGAGGCGTACACGACGAAGGCAGCAGCCCAAAAGGGCATCGCGTCGGTACAAGCCAACGCGAGCTCCGACACCGTCGACCTGACCTGATCCCCTGCGACCTACAACTCGACCGCTCGTCGCTGTCACGCAGCCCTCGACGGGGACCACAAGCCGCGCCGCAATAGGATCGGTTCCGGAGGCGACGGTATGGCGGGCGGTGGATGGCTGGCGACCGAGCTCGGTGAGTTCGAGTCAATGATCGCGCGCACGCTTGAGGCTGTGTCTAGGACTGCGAGTGATGCGAGCGAGCCGGCTGATGCTCGGGCAACGCGCATTCGCGCGACGTTGAGCACGGCGGGGCGAATGGCCGCGCGCCACCCTGACTCCACCGCATCGGAGTCGTGATGAACACGCCAGATGTCTACACACAGCTGATCGCGCCCTCCTTGTTTTCGGGAGAAGGTGTCACCGTTGACCCGTCACTCACGCTGGTTGTCGGCGCACCTGGTTCGGGGAGGATGCGCGTCGCCTGGGCATCAGCCGCCACCGCCGGCGTGACTGCTCCGATCAGCGCTGCCCTCATGCGGGCATTCCATCCGGATGCGGCCGAGCTGTACCGCCAGTTCCCCACGACGGTGGAGTCGATCATGCGTCCCGTGGTCGAGGAATGGACGTCGCGGGCGATCGGCCAGGCACTGGAGGAGCGGCGGTCGCTTGTTCTTGAGGCTGACGCGTTGAGCCCGGATGCTGTGGAGGCAGCCGTCGTGGCCTTCCGTTCCGTCGGCTTCACCTCACGACTCATAATCGTGTCGGCGCGGCCGGCGGATGCGCTGTTGACGACGACGTCTGCGTTCTTGGCTCAGCGCCGCGAGCGTGTGGCGGCACAGTTCTCGTCGGTCGAGTCGACCCGGGTCGCGTTCTCGTCCGCGCCAGAGTTGCTCCGCGCGGTCGAGGTCACGTCGTTGGTGGAGCGGGTGGAGGTCGTGGCCGGGACCGGGGCAGTGTTGCATGCGGCATCCCCTGTAGAGGATCCTGCATCTGCCGCGGGCCTGGTGGACGCGTTTGCGGCTGAGGCGTCGCGGGGGTTCAGTTCGATCGAGGGTGTGCGGTGGTTGGGCGAGTTGCGCCGGACTTCGGAGTACACGCGCGAGGCGCACGAGGAGGCCCCGGCGCTGCTGGATTCGCTGGCCGAGTTGCACCGGCTTGCTCTCACGGATGTGCTTCCCACAATGCCATTGCGCCCCGAGTCGGACCCAGCGGTGCGACAGCGCACTCAGCTCGAGCAGTCGCTGTCGCGGTTGGAGCGTCAGCTCGCATTGCAGGCCGAACCGCCTGTCACGCAACAGCCGGTGGTCGTTGCGCCCGCTCCGTCGACATCACGGGGCCTCGATCGCTGACCGCTCTTGGGCTTCTTCCGGATAGTCGCGGGTTCAGCGGTGCGGGTGTCGCGGAGTGCCGGGTCGTGGAATAGCGCAGGCCCGGAGCGTGAGCGGAGGGGCGAGCATATGCCGCGAAAGCCCGGAACGCAGCGGCGCACGCACCGCTATCCTTTCGTAATCCGGGAGGTGCCTGTCCTTTTCAGTCGATGAGGGCGGTCATCGTCACGAGGAAGTCGGCGCGGTGCGCGGTCGGGTCTTCGATGAGGGCGATGATCACGTCTCCCAGGCGGGTGCGTTCGTCGGGTTCGAGGGGTGCGAGCGGGTCGAGACACCAGGAGATGTCGTTCTCGGATTGCGGGATGGAGGCTGCCTCACCGAATCGGATGGTGACGAAAGTGGCGCGGTAGATGACTTCTTCGACGTCAGCGCGGTCGGCCATGGGGTGATCCTGTCGGGTTGTGCGGCTCACCGGTCGCGGCCACGCCGGTGATCGGTCGGAGTCGTTGCGGCCCGGGGTGGGTCGGGCTGTGGAGCGGGGTGTTTGGGTTGGGTGCGCAGTCGGTCGTTGATGGCGGCGGCGATCGCGTCCATGCGGGCTTCTTCGGCGGCGCGCGCGACCTCGTCTGGCGTGGGAGCGCGCCACTCCTTGGGCGGTTGGACTTTTCCGGTCGCGATCAATTCCTGTTCGAGTTGTCGACGCCTTCCCCGCCCGAGCCGGTCGGCGCCGGTGCGGATTCCTGTCCGGTAGGCGAGCTCTGCGCGGAACAGCTCGTTCGCGTGTACGAGCTCGTCGATGAGGTGCTGCGGTGTGGGTGGTTCGTAGGTGAGCGCCGCGATCTCTCCCGGGGTGCGGGTGCGGGCGAAGAAAGCGTCGGCGGCGGCGAGGTTCGCTTTGCGTTCGGCGCCTGTGACGCGATGCAGCCGGCGCGGCGGCAGTCCGAGTTTGCGACGGCGACGCTCGCCAGCGCGGTATACGCGCGCCCGCTCCCGGGCGCCCTCGGGATCAGCCCAGTACTTCTCCAGCCGCCGCGCTTTCATCTCGTCCGCGTGTGCGGCTCGATAGCGAGCGGCGCCTCTGCTCTTGGCGATCGGGTCGTCGCGGTCCTTGTCACGCTGATGCTGACGCACCTGCTCGCGGTGGGTGTCGCGCCACTTCTGGTTCGCCGCGCGCCGGCGCGCCCGGTACTCCACTGGGTTGTCTCTCTTCTGGCTCTTCCGGTAGGCGCGCTGCACCTCGCGTTGCGTGTCTCGGTGGGCGGCGTAGTACTCCCGGGCGTATACCCGCTTCGCCTCCTTCCGTGCTTCCGTCTCCTTCGCCCGCGCTTGCCGTGCGCGCTCCCGCGCGGACAACTCCTGACGGTGCGTCTCGCGGTAACGCTGCTTGTACGCCTGAACCTTTTCGGGGTTCTCGGCCTGCCACCGGCGACGGGACGCGCGCTGTGATTCCCGGCGGGCGTCGTCGTCGATGGGCTCGTGCTCGGTCATCTGCGTCCCCGCTCACTGCCGGATGCGGTGGGGACGGTAGCGGTGAGTGCGGTCAGCAGCGACTCGGTCGGCGCGAACTGGTCGCGGGGTCTCCTCGGCGGACCGAGCGGGAATGCGGTGTTCGCTTCGGCGGTGCTGCGTTTACCGCGGGGGAAGTATTCGTGGAACACGTCCAGGTGCGCGTCGCGGACCACCCAGATGCAGTCGACCGCCCGCCACACACTGATGGACAGTTCCGCTTCTTCGCACGAGTTCGCCGAGACGCCGGCGATCGTGCCGTCGTCCAGTTGGGCGGTGTACCACTGGTAGTCGCCGCGCCAGACGGTGCGGGTGCGGACCGCATGCTCGATCAGCGCCCGCCGCACTTTGCAGTCCTCCTCGGTGGCGGTGGTGCCGACGATCGGTCGCATCTGTCGGATCCACGCGGCCATCTCGGCGAGAGAGGCCGTCCAGTCCGGCTCCGGGATGGTCATGATGTCTCCCCCGCCCGCGCGACTGGCGGAGAGGGAATATTGAGAGGTGCGATATTGGTCACGCACGCACTCGGTCGGCCCCTGTTTGCCGCGACTGTTCCGTCGGAAATCCCGCGGCGAAGCTCTGAGCAGCGTGGCTTTGCGATAAGGGTTTTGAGCATCCGGTCTGTCCCGGATTCTAAGGTGGCGCGCAGTGCGACGGGGGTCTGCTCAGAACCGATCGTTTTCCGCAGCGGCCGCCTTCGACTCTGTGACGCTCTCTGGCGGTGCGGCCGGTGAAACGGTCGGTACTGGTCGGTCGTCGTCGGTCACCACCGGATGGCGGCGTCCCCCACGCTCGGCGTTTGCGCAGGTCAGCGGCTCGTTCGCCCAGTGGGCGCATCAAGCGATAGACGCAAAGCCGACGTGATGAGGACGTCGGTTCGATTCCCACGGGGGGCTCCGGCGAACAGCCCCTGACCTGCGGAAACGCAGGTCAGGGGCTGTTCGGTTCTGGTGGTCGCGCGATGCGCTGGCCTCACGGCTCTGCCCGACACCGACGTCGCTCTCCTCTGCGACGGACCCCTCGCCGGCTGAGCGCTCGCGGCCGGCATCCTGTCCGTGTGCCGATAGGCCTCGCACCGCTCGGCAACGCAGCATGGCGTTGCGTCGCGACCTGGCTACGGCTCGGAGGGGCGCGATCGTCTCGTGCGTTGGCGGACTACGGGAGCTTGGACGTGAGGACGTCGGCTGTCATGATCTCGGGTGCTGCGCCGAGGAGGTGCTGGTTGGCCGTCAGGTCCGAGCCGTGACCGTCTACGTCGACGACCCACGCATCCAGCCCCGTGCCGGCCGGGGGCCGGGTTCGGTGCGGGTCGGTCTCAGAAGGCGCTGGCGGCGGCTTCGGCGACGGCCTGGTCTTGGACGCCGGTTCCTCCGCTGACGCCGACGGCGCCGACGACCTGGCCGTCGCGCTCGAGCGGGATGCCACCGGCGAAGATCATCACCCGACCGTCGTTGGAGGCGTTGATGCCGTAGAACTGCTCACCGGGTTGGGCGAGGTCGCCGAGGTCTTTGGTGGCTGTGTCGAACGCTCGGGCCGTGAAAGCTTTGTTGATCGAGATGTCGATGCTGCCCAGCCACGCTCCGTCCATCCGTACGTGAGCGACGAGATTGCCGCCGGCATCGACGACGGCGATGTTACTGGGCTGACCCTGCGTGCTGGATTCAGCTTCTGCTGCCGCGATGACACGTTTGGCGTCGTCCAACGACAATGTAGGAATAGATGGCATCAATTGCTCCTTCGAATGTGGCGTGCGCTTTGTGGCTCGAGCCGCTCCAGAGCCGCCCGTTGGTTTGCCTGTTGAGTTTGTGACCGACAGCGCTCGTGTTGTGTTCGCGTTGCGGACGTGCGTTGGCGGACTACGGGAGCTTGGACGCGAGGACGTCGGCCGCCAGGATCTCGGGTGCGGCGCTGAGGAGGTGCTGGTTGGCCATCAGGGCTGCGACGATGGCGCCGTTGGCGTGGGCGTCGCGAGCGGCCTCGTCGGGGAATGCGTCGAAGATCCAGAAGGTGTCGGCGTGGGTCCTGACCGCGAACCAGACAATCGTTCCTACTTCTTCGTTGGCGAGTGCGACAGCGCCGGCGAGCAGATCGGCGACCGCGTCGTGCTGTCCATCGGCCGCGACGATCTTGGCGACGAAGGCATACGGAAGTGATGCGGGTGTGGACATGAGGGACTCTCCTAGTGTCGTGTTTCTGAAGTTCGTTTCGGGTTTGCTTTCGCGAGGATCTGTTCCGGGGTCTTGGTCCAGACGAACGGATGCTTGCGGTCGTTCCAGCCGGTGATGAATTGCCGGATCTTCGCGTT
>NZ_JBASZT010000391.1:0-9552 GCF_049661145.1 Microbacterium sp. | reverse complement strand
TCGCAGGGGCTGCCGCCATCGTCCCGGCCATCGCCGGGAGCGCGCCCGTGGACGAGGCGACACAGGTGCTCACCCCGGGTCTCGTGACGCAGGAGGCCACGCGCATCCTGCCGGCGGCAGCGCCCGCCCCCGAGGAGGAGGAGGTCGCCGAGGAGAAGAGGCGCAGCCCGTGGACGTGGCCCCTCGTCGCCCTCATCGTGATCCTGCTGCTGGTGCTCGGTGGCACGGTGTTCGCCATGATGTCGGGCTCGGGCGGCGAACCCGCGCCGTCTCCGTCGCAGTCGACCCCGAGCGAGTCTCCGCCGCCGTCCGAGACGCCCACGCCTGAGCCGACGACCGTTCCGATGGCCGATCTGGACTTCATCGACCGCACCTGCGACGAGGCGAGATCGATCGCCGCGGAGCACAACCTCACCGCCGTCACCTGCGTGCCCGGATCGGCCGCAGCGACCGCCGACGACGTCGGGAAGATCTACCAGACCGACCCGTCGGGCGGGAACGTCACGCTCGATCAGTCGATCGTGCTGACGTTCTACGACGAGCAGTCGCCGATCGCGACCCCGACGGCACCGACCGTCGTGAACAACCCGCAGGGGTCGACCTCGTACACGGTCACGTGGCAGTCGTTCTCCTGCCCCGCCGGCTCCTCCCTGACGGCGTTCAACATGACCGTCATCAACGGCACCTTCGCGGCGAACAACGACACGACCTATCAAGCGCCGGCGAGCCCGCGAAGCCTGGCGGTCACGGCCAACGCGAACATAGCGCCCGGGTCGCTGATCCTGGTCTCGTACACCGCGCAGTGCGGCGATCGCGAGTCCGCAGCCTCGCCGGAGGGTCAGGCGGCGATCCCTTCGGAGACTCCCGCCACGCCCGCCGCCCCGGACCCCACGTCCACGCCGACCCCGGACTCCGAGGACTGACCCCGGCGGGTTTCCCCACCCCACGGTGCGGCGGCCCTGGGCCACTGACCCGACATCCGTTTCGCACTCAGCACGGTCGATTAGGCTGAGCTGTCGAGTGCGCCCGGGTCGTCGCGGGCAGGGGGAGTGAAGTGTCTGCAGAGCCTCGCGTGCTGTCCGAACGCTACCGCGTCGATGAGATCATCGGTCGCGGCGGCATGGCCAGCGTCTACCGCGCTCACGACCTCACCCTGGGCCGCGAGGTCGCGATCAAGATCCTCAAGCGCGATCTCGCCGACGACAACGCGTTCCGCACGCGCTTCCGGCTGGAAGCGCAGGCAGCGTCGCGCATGTCGCACCCGACGATCGTGCGGGTGTTCGACGCGGGCGAGGACACCGAGACGGATGCCGACGGCACCACCCATGCCGTGCCCTACATCGTCATGGAACTCGTCGATGGCGTACTGCTGAAGGACATCATCGCGCAGGGGCAAGTACCGATCGCCGATGCCGTCCGCTACGTCGACGGCATCCTCGAGGCTCTGGAGTATTCGCATCGCGCCGGGGTCGTGCACCGCGACATCAAACCGGGCAACGTCATGATCGCGCGCGGCGGCCAGGTGAAGGTCATGGACTTCGGCATCGCCCGCGCGGTGTCCGACTCGTCGTCGACCGTCGCGGAGACGACCGCCATCATCGGCACCGCCGCCTACTTCTCCCCCGAGCAGGCCAAGGGCGAGCCGGTCGATACCCGCGCCGACCTGTACTCGGCCGGCGTCGTGCTGTACGAGCTGCTCACCGGCCGCACCCCGTTCCGTGGCGAGTCGCCGGTCGCGGTGGCCTACCAGCACGTCAGCGAGACGCCCATCCCGCCGTCGGAACTCATCGACAGCGTGCCGCGCACGCTGGATGCCGTGGTCCTGCGCGCGCTTGCGAAGGACCCGTTCCAGCGATACCAGGATGCCGCGTCGTTTCGAGAGGCGCTGGGCACGACGCTCGAAGGCAAGGCGCCGACCAAGAAGCAGCTGGGGGCGCTGACGAGCGAGCTGTACGGCGCGAGCCCGCGCCAGGCCGCCGAGACCGCCCGGTCCCTGCGGCAGTTGACGACCGACACGACGATGCGGCGAACCCAGTCCGGGCCCCCCGTCGCATGGATCTGGGCGGGGGTGGCCGTCCTCGCCGTCGTGCTCGTCTCCGTGCTCATCTGGGTGCTGACTTCGCGGCCGGGTCCGAGCCTGCCCCCCAACGCTCGCATCGTCCCGGACATCGTCGAGATGTCGTGGGAGCGCGCGACCGAAGAGTTGACCAACAACGATCTGGAGGGCGCCCGACTCGAGGAGAGCAGCGACCGGGTCGCGAAGGACAACGTCATCCGCACCGACCCCGCCGCCGGGACCACCGTCGAGCCCGGTCAGCAGATCAAGGTCTACGTGTCGACGGGCCAGGAGATGAGCACGGTGCCGACGCTGGCGGGAATGTCGGCGACGGATGCCGAGGCCGCGCTCCAGCAGGCCGGTTTGAAGCTCGGCGCGATCCGCCCCAAGAACGATCCCGACCTCGCCGCCGACACCGTGATCTCGGCCGACCAGCCCGAGGGCTCGGAGGTGCCGGTCGGCACGACTGTCAACCTCGAGGTCGCGAGCGGCAACGTCGTGCTCAACAACCTCGTCGGCTACACAGTGGACGCCGCGGAGCGCGAGGTCACCTCGCTGAAGCTGAGCCCGGTCGTCGTGGAGGACCCCGGCTGCTCGGCGGCGCCCGGCGAGCGAGTCGTCGGCGCGCAGTCGCTGCCGCCCGGCGACGTGCCCATCCACTCCGAGGTGCAGCTCACGGTCTGCACCGGCTCCTGATGCGAAAGTCTCGCATCCCCGAGGCAGACTCTCTCGCCCCACGGCGCGGCAGCGCCACTGAAAAGCTGACCCGTTCGAGCCAGTTGCCCAGCAGCGCGTAGCCCCCCTCGGTGAGCACCGCCTCGGGGTGGAACTGCACGCCCCACAGCGGCGACTCCCGATGGGCGAGACCCATGACGACGCCCGACGCCGTGCGCGCGGTGACCTCCAGCTCCGGCGGGAGAGTGGCGGGGTCGACCGCCAGCGAGTGGTAGCGGGTCGCGGTGAACGGCGTCGGCATCCCCGTGAACAGGCCGCTGCCATCGTGGTGGACCGCCGATGTCGTGCCGTGGCACAACTCCGGGGCCTCGTCGACCACGGCGCCGAACGCGACGGCGAGCGCCTGGTGTCCGAGACAGACTCCCAGCAGCGGGATGCCGAGGTCCGCCGCCGCGCGCACGATGTCGACCGAGGCTCCCGCCTGTTCGGGCCGTCCCGGCCCAGGGGAGACGAGCACGCCCGCGAACCCGGTGAGCGCGACGGCGGGGTCCACCACGGCATCCGCCTCGATCATCGTCGTCGTCGCGCCGAGCTCGTCGAGGTATCCGAGCAGGGTGTGGACGAAGCTGTCGTGGTTGTCGACGACGAGGACGTCACCCACCGACGGTCGACTCCTGCGGATTGATGATCTGGCCGACCCAGGGGAACACGTACCAGAAGAGCCCGTACAGCACGGCCGCCAGCAGTGCCAGCAGGATCAGCACCCGCACCCATGCGGGCCCGGGCAGGATGCGCCACAGCGCGGCATACATCAGGCGCTCCCCCCGTCGACGGGCTCGGTCAGGGCCGCCGGCGGGCCGCCGGCGGTCGGAGTGAAGTCCTCGAACACGGCGTAGGCGATGATGCGTTCGAGCATGTCGAGCTTGGGCGCGCAGCTCGTCAGGGTCAGGTAGCGGCCGTTCGCGGCGACGTTCAGCTGCTGGGGAACGGGCAGCAGGACCTCGACCTGGGTGTCCTGCACATACTCCAGGGTGCGGAAGCGGTAGGTGTACCAGCCGTCGGGAGTCTGGATGACGATGGCGTCCCCGATGACGAGCTTGTCGATCGGGTCGAAGGGCGCGCCCGAAGTCCACCGGTGCGCTGCGTAGACGGTGTTGCCCACGTCGCCCGGCATCGCAGTTTCGGGGTAGTGGCCGATCTCACCCATGTCGAGGATGTCCTTGCGGGAAACGCCGACCGCGATCGTGAACTGCCACTGCGGACCGAACCGGGGGACGAACATGACCCCGAACTGCTCGCCGTGTCCCGGCTTTGCGAGAACGGGGACAGGGACGGGGGTATCGGTGGGGTCGGTGTTCTCGACCGGGGGCGGGGTGGCCGAGCCGGTCGTGGCGGGCGGAGTCTCCAGCCAGCTCTGCGACAAGGCGCCCGCCTGGGCGTGCTTCTCCGAGCCGATGATCCAGTCGCCGACCCACATCTGCCACGTCACGTAGAGCAACGCGACCACGCCGAACGTGATGAGGATCTCGCCGAGCACGCTCAGGAACGAGGCACCGCGGCGCGGCGCCGGAGCGGATGCTGCGGGTTCCCGCTGCGGTGGGCGCGTGCGCCGCGCCCCCTGTCCCGCTTGCGCCATACTGCCGATTCTTCCACAGCCCGGCTGCAGGCCTGCTGACAGGTAGAATCGTCGCCATGGCGCGTTCAGGCAAGGATGATGGGCAGCTCGCGGAGCCCGGCGAGAGCGAGTCCGCCCCCAATCCGGTGTGGTTCAAACCCATCATGCTGGGCCTCATGATCCTCGGCCTGCTGTGGGTGATCGTTTTCTACTTGAGCAACCAGGCGCTGCCGATTCCCGGCATCGCCGGGTGGAACCTGGTCATCGGGTTCGGCATTGCGTTCATCGGTTTCCTCATGACCACGCGCTGGCGCTGACGGGTCAACGCCACGCGAATTACACGTGTGTGGTTCATCCCCACATGTGGATGATTCTGTGGATAACTCTGTGGTCAGGCCTCAGGGTCAGGCGTAGTAGAGCGCGAGCGGCACAGCGAGCAGCGCGAGCAGACCCGCCGCGACCGCGATCAGCAGCCACACCTGCGCACGTTGCTGACTGCTCTTTCGCGTGCGCGCGAAGATCACACCGATCAGCGCCCCGACCAGGCCGCCGCCGATGTGCGCCTGCCAGGCGATGCTCGATCCGGGCAGGAACGTGATGACGAGGTTCAGGCCCAGGATCACCGCGATCGCGGTGACGTTCGCCCCCAGATGCCTGCCGATGACGAACATCGCGCCGAGCAGACCCCACACCGCTCCCGAGGCGCCGACCACGACCGTCGTCGGCGCCAGGATCGCCGTGAGCACCGATCCGCCGAGCGCGCTCAGCAGATAGAGCGTGAGAAAGCGCCACCGCCCCAGCAGTGGCTCCAGGCTGCGACCGAGCGCCCAGAGCGCGAGCATGTTCAGGGCGACGTGCCAGATTCCCGCGTGCACGAGCGTCACGGTCACGAGTCGCCACGGCTGGGTGTAGGCGAGATCGCCGCGGAACGCGAGCCAACTCCACACGACGTCGCCGAAGCCGGGGATCAGCGTGATCAGGAAGGAGACGCTCGTGACGATGACCAGGGCATACGTCACCAGGGGGCGGCCGCCCCTACCGGTCGCGCGCCCCCTCGGCATCCGAGTCACCGTCGCGTGCTGCGCCTTCTGCTGCTTCTGCTGGTCCGCGAGACACTCCGGGCAGATCACCCCTACCGGCAGCGGAGTCTGGCACTCGGGGCAGATCGTCCGCAGGCACCGTTGGCAGAGCACGAAACTCTGGCGGTCCGGATGCCGGTAGCAGAAGTTCTCCGGATTGCTGCGGAGGTCGGAGTCGGTCACGCGTGACGGTTCCTGAGCGTGGGATCAGACCGCCACGACGTCGATCGAGCTGATGACGACCGGGTCGATGGGACGGTCGCCGGCGGCGGTTCGGACAGCGGAGATCTCGTCGACGACCTCGCGCGAGGCGTCGTCGGCGACCTCGCCGAAGATCGTGTGCTTGCCGTTCAGCCACGGCGTCGGGTCGGTCGTGATGAAGAACTGAGAACCGTTCGTGCCCTCCGCCTTGCCCGTGATCGCGTTGCGACGTAGGCCCGCGTTGGCCATGGCGAGCAGATACGGCACGCCGAAGCTGAGCTCGGGGTGGATCTCGTCGTTGAAGGTGTAACCGGGCCCGCCGACACCCTGCCCGAGCGGATCACCGCCCTGGATCATGAAGTTCGGGATGATGCGGTGGAATACGACATCGGTGTACAGGGGGCCCTCACCCGGCTTGCCGGTCGCGGGGTCGGTCCAGGCCTGGGTGCCATCGGCAAGACCGATGAAGTTCTGCACCGTGCGCGGTGCGTGGTCTCCGTACAGGTTGACGACGACGTCGCCGTGGTTGGTGTGGATCGTCGCGACAGCGGTGTGGATCGGCATGCTTAGCATTCTTTCACCTGTCAACCCCTCGCGCGGTCGGAGGCGTCTGGCAAGATGGGGGGAGTCGTACCGCCGTGATGACGGTCATCAGCCGGAACCCCAGGGAGGGCACCGTGAGCCTCAGCCGCAAGCGCAAGAAGGAACTACGCAAGCTTCAGGAGCAGGCATCGACGCTGTGGGATTCGCAGCAGGTGCTTCTCGGCCAGGCCGGGGACGTCGCCCGCGAGGCCGGACGCCAGCTCGGCAACTACAACCGTGAGCAGGTCGTTCCCACCGTGCAGCACACCTACGAGAAGTACGCCGCGCCGTATGTCAGTCAGGGACTGCAGACCTCGGCGCGTGTCTACAATCAGCGCCTCGCGCCGGCGGCCGGCGCGGTGATCGGTTCGGCGCTGTCGGTATGGGATGCCGCCAACGAGAAGCGCGAGGCCCTCGCGGCCGGTCGCGGATTCGGGTCGATCGACGTCGCGAAGCTGCAGAAGAAGGCGGACAAGTACGGCAAGGATGCCGCGAAGAAGCTCATCATCTCCGCTCCCGCCCCGGCCAAGAAGGGCTTGGGAACGGGCGGCGTGATCGCGATCATCCTGGGCGTCGCCGCGGCGGCCGGGGTGATCTACGCCGCATGGCAGACCCTGCGCGCCGACGACGAGCTGTGGGTCGCCGACGACCCGCTGGCCGCTCCCGACGCCTGACCTGCGGGGCACGCCACTCCGGTGGTTGAGTAGCCTCCGGCCCGCCCCGCCCCCGCTGGTTAGTAGCCGGGCGACCCAACCCCGCTGGTTGCGTAGCCGGGCGACCCACCCCGCTGGTTGAGTAGCCGGGCGACCCACCCCCGCTGGTTGAGTAGCCGGGCGCAGCCCGGCGTATCGAAACCATGGTGACCATGTCAGACCCTCTCGACCGCGTCCGGCACGCCGCGACCGCGCGCGGACTCGAGATCGAGCTGCGGGAGCGGCCCGCGGCATCCTCCCTCGCCGAGGCTGCGGAAATGTTGGATCTCACGCCGGCGGACATCGTGAAGACCCTCGTGGTCAAGCGCTCGGACGACACGTATCTGTTCGCGCTCATCCCCGGCGACCTAGCGATTTCATGGCCGAAGCTGCGCGCGGTCGTCGGGGCGAACAAGCTGCGGTTGCCGGAGCCCGAACTCGCGTTGGCGGCCACCGGCTACGAGCGCGGCACGATCGTCCCGATCGGTAGCACGACGGATTGGCCGGTGTATGCCGACGCTTCGATCGTGGGCAAGCGCGTCGCGATGGGCGCCGGCGCGCACGGCTACAGTCTGTTCGTCGATGCCGACGCGCTCATCGCCGCGTACGGCGCGACCGTCGCCGACATCTCCCGGCCTGCCGAAGCCCACTCCGGTCGCTAGGTCGTTGGGTCGCTACCCAACGAGGGCAGCGCGACCGGCATCCGTCATGCGACCCGCATGCTCGAGTCCAGCCGCGATGCGCCGGTTGCGTTCGGATGCCGTGCGCTCAGGGTTCTACGCGCTGACCAGCTGTGAGAGTTCGACGAGTCGGTTCGAGAAGCCCCATTCGTTGTCATACCAGGCGAAGACCTTGACCTGATCGCCGACGACCTGGGTGAGAGGTGCGTCGAAGATCGCCGAGTGGGGGTTTCCGACGATATCCGCGGACACGAGCGGAGCTTCCGAGTACGCAAGATAGGGCGACAGCTCGGGCGCATCGGCTGCGCTGCGGAAGGCTGCGTTGACCTCCTCGACGGTCACCGGCCGAGTGAGCTTCGCCGTGAGATCGGTGATCGACCCGACCGGCACCGGCACACGCAGCGAAACGGCCGTGAGCTTCCCGTCGAGTTCGGGGAAGATCCGTCCGATCGTGCGGCCGGCACCGGATGAGGTCGGGATGGTGGACAGCGCTGCGGCGCGGGCGCGGCGGTGATCGCTGTGGGGCGCGTCGTGGAGTCGCTGGTCGCTGGTGTAGGCGTGGATCGTGGTCATCAGCCCGGACTCGATGCCGAACGCCTCGTGCAGCACCTTGACCATCGGAGCGAGGCAGTTGGTGGTGCACGACCCGTTCGAGAACACTTCTCCGGTCAGGTCGACGGCCATGTCGTTGACTCCGAGCACCAGCGCGGGCACATCGCCGTCGCCGGGCGCGGAGATGATGACCTTGCGGGCCCCCGCGACCAGGTGCTGGCGGGCACTCGCCGCGTCGGTGAACCGACCGGTGGACTCGATGACGACATCCACGCGCTCCTCGCCCCAGGGGATGCGGACCGGTTCGCGCTCGGAGGTGACGCGGATGCGTGCGTCGCCCACGAGGATCGCGTCACCCGCCACCCGCACCCCGTCCAGATGCCCGGCGATCGAGTCCCATTCCAGGAGCGTCGCGAGCGTGGCGGCGTCGGCGATGTCGTTGATCGCGACGACGTCGACGTCCGCATCACTGCGCAGCGCCGCACGCAGGTAGCTGCGGCCGATGCGGCCGAAGCCGTTGATTCCGATGCGAACGGTCATGAGTGTCTCCTTGTCGAGTTGGTTCAGTGGTCGGCGTCGGCGTCGGCGTCGGCGTGAGCGTCGGCGGCGGCGTGAGCGGCATCGAGCAGACAGATGGCACCGCGGATCGCGGCATCCATAGGTCCCTGCTCGCCTTTCGCGCGGGCAAGTACATAGCCGCCCTGAAGTACCGCGGCGAGAGTCCGTGCGAGGTCGGCCGGGACGGTGCTCGTCGGCAACTCCCCGACGGCGACCGCAGCGGTGATCGCTTGCTCCCAGCGGTCCAGCACCACGTCGAAGGCATCCGCCACGATCGTGATGAGTTCAGCATCCCTGACGACTTGTGGGTCCTGGGTCATCCGACCCACCGGGCATCCCTGGGTACCCGGCCGCGGCACCGAGAGGTAACGCTTCATGCGCTCGAGCGGCGAGCCGTCCCCATCCAGCACCGACGATGCGCCGGTCAGATCCCCGGTCACGGTCGCCAGCGCCTCGACGGCCAGGTCGTGCTTCCCGCTGAAGTGGTGATACATGCTGCCCTGGCCGACTCCAGCGCGCGCCATCACGTCACGCGGACTCGTCGCGGCATAGCCGCGCTCCCACAGCAACTCGGCCATCGCTTCCGTCAACCGATCACGCGAACTCATGGAGACACTGTAACACCTAGTATGTACAGGATTCGCCAAGTCTTCGGCATGTTGAGCACTAGCGAAGAGGCGGCACTCGTCGCCCGCGCACAGCGCGCCACTGGCGACAGCCACGCGCACTGCCGCAGGGGTGAGTCCCATAGCGTGGTGTAATTCCCCCGCGGAGCTCTCGACGTCGTTGACGTAGGCGGGCCATCGTGGGAGACCGTTGTGTTCCTCCAAGAACCCAGAAAGTGATCCCACGATGACCCAGA
>NZ_JBASZT010000390.1:0-1675 GCF_049661145.1 Microbacterium sp. | reverse complement strand
GCGCTGAAGGCGGTCACCCGCCTCCAGCTGACCGACGACCACGCCGTCGACCCGGCGATGGCCGCGTACGTCGAGGCCGCATG
The DNA here is from genome assembly GCF_049661145.1 of Microbacterium sp. GTDB lineage: Bacteria > Actinomycetota > Actinomycetes > Actinomycetales > Microbacteriaceae > Microbacterium. The sequence goes on along the minus strand of NZ_JBASZT010000390.1, from coordinate 1,592 downwards.
CCGACGTGCGTCGCGTCGGTCACTGCACAACGTCACGCTCTCGTTCGTCGCGGACCGCCGCGATCTGACCGAGGCTGTGCGTGACGTGGTCGTCCCCACGCTCATGGTCATGTCGCGCGAGCGCGCGGACTGGACGCCCGAGCTCGCCCGCACGGTCTGCGCTGCGATGCGGACGGCGGACGTCGTCGAGCTGAGCGGATTCCGAACGCTCGCTGCCGTCGAACAGCCCGCCGCGCTCGTCGAAGCGATCCGGGCGTTCTGGCACCGGCATCCTTCATCACGCCTCGCCGACTGATCCCACGGAGCGACGACCATGGTCGAACGCCTTCCCCCGCCGCCGATGCGACGACCCGACTTCCTGGACGACTTCGACGGGGAACTCGATCCGGCCCGCTGGATCGCCCACTATCTGCCGCACTGGACGATGCCGGACCGCTCCGCTGCACGCTACCGGGTCACCACCGCGGGCCTCGAGCTGCACATCGACGCCGATCAGCCGGCGTGGCGCGAGGAGGACGGCCCGCTCCGGGTGTCGAACATTCAAACCGGCGAGTTCGCCGGCGCCCTGGGCACGACGCGCGGAATGCACCGGCACCGCCCGGACGGGCTGGTGGTGCGAACGGAATGGCCCCTGACGACGCCCTGGACCCCGTCGTCCGGCCGCGTCGACGTCACGATCGCCGCGAGCACGGAACTCTCGTGCATGACCGCGGTCTGGCTCGTCGGCCTCGAACAGCTCTCCCCCCTCGACAGCGGCGAGATCTGCCTGTGCGAGATCGACGGTGACGCGATCGGCGCGGTCACCGCCGTGCGCACCGGTCTGAAAGCGCATCACGACCCGCGGCTGGAGTCCGACATGCGCACCGTCGCCGTGCCGTGGAACGCGAGCGAACCCCTGACCTGGACGGCGATCTGGGGAGGCGGCGAGACGGTCATCGGGTGCGAGGGCACGGTGCTCAGGCGGATGCCGCAGTCACCGCGGTACCCGCTCGCCCTGATGATCGACGTGTTCTCGTCGGCTCCGCCGAGCGAGGGGTCCGCCGACCCCGCCGTCGTCCGCCGCGTGTCGGGGTGGTCGATGTCTGCCGCCGGTCGTTGAGCGAGGGCGCCGGAGGGCGCCCGAGTCGAAACGCCGCAAGCGCTTCCGCGCGGCGAGCCCCGTGAGCCACACGACCTCACAAGACATCACAGGGCGAAACCTCGCATGTGCACCGTTCTTGGGCGACGTGCGGCGCACATGCGAGGTTTCGTGTTGACCTGCGGGGCCGATCGAGGGGCCGCTACGCGAACAGCCCGAAGGGGTCGTAGCTCGCGCGGACCGCCGACAGCCGCCGCGCGGTCTCGGCCGGCCACGTCTGGGACGCGCTGTCCGAAGCGTTGGCCGGGCCGACGAAGTTCGGCAGCAGGCCGGACGCACGCCACGGCCCCAACGCGTCGAACACCGCGGCGATCGCGCCGGGGACCACCTCGTCGAGCAGTTCGGGCACCGGTGCCCCGACGATGTGCAGCGAGTACGCCCCGTCCCGCCCCGCGACGGCATTCGCCTCCCCCACTGCCGCTTGCGTCGCCCCGCCCAGCAAGCGCACCTCCAC
>NZ_JBASZT010000389.1:0-14808 GCF_049661145.1 Microbacterium sp. | reverse complement strand
GGCGACGCACGCGCGGCAGCGACGACGAGGACAAGCAGCCGTTCGCGCCGGGCCGCGACCCGAAAGGCGTCGGGGACGTGCTCGCCGAGCTGACCAGGCAGGAGGGCTGGGATTCGCAGCTGGCGCGCGAGGATCTCGTGCTGCAGTGGGTCGACGTCGCGGGCGAGGAGACGGCGCGCCACGCGCATCCGGTGGCCCTTTCCGACGGCCTGCTCACGGTGCAGTGCGACTCGACGGCGTGGGCGAAGAACCTCCAGCTCATGCGCGGCGAGATCGTCACGCAGCTGATGAGACGCTTTCCGGATGCCGGTGTGCATAACGTCCGTTTCGTCGGGCCTGACGTTCCCTCCTGGAAATGGGGCCCCAGAGCCGTTCCAGGGCGCGGCCCTCGCGATACCTACGGCTGAGCCACGTCCCGCGGCATCCCGTCGCATTCCAACGCGCCACAGGGCCGTTGGCGCGTCGGCGGACCCCAAACAACGGTAGACTCGGTCGATGGAGGACCGCGCCTGGCGGTCGGAGCCAGGAGTGCGTGAACACATGACGTCTGAGACCCCCGACAGCGATCCTCAGGAACTCCCCCCTCACCTGTCACACCGGGTGGAGCACGAGTACGGGGCCGACGCCATCCAGGTGCTCGAGGGCCTCGAGGCGGTGCGCAAGCGTCCCGGCATGTACATCGGGTCCACCGGTGAGCGGGGCCTGCACCATCTCGTCTACGAGATCGTCGACAACTCCGTCGATGAGGCACTCGCCGGGTACTGCGACACGATCTCGGTGACGATCCTCGACGACGGGGCGATCCGTGTCGTAGACAACGGCCGCGGCATCCCGGTCGATCCGCATGCGTCCGACCCCACCAAGTCCACCGTCGAGGTCGTGCTCACCGTGCTGCACGCCGGCGGCAAGTTCGGGGGTGGAGGCTATGCCGTCTCGGGGGGTCTGCACGGCGTGGGTTCCTCCGTCGTGAACGCGCTCTCCACGCGGTTCGACGTGGAGATCCGACGGCAGGGCTTCGTCTGGAGACAGAGCTTTGCCGACGGCGGCAAACCGGAGGGCCCGCTCGTTCGGGGCGAGGTGACCGATGAGACCGGGACGATCATCACGTTCTGGCCCGATGTCACGATCTTCGAGACCGTCGACTTCGACTACGACACGCTGCGCACCCGCTTTCAGCAGACCGCGTTCCTCAACAAGGGGCTGCGGATCACGCTCCGCGATCTGCGCCCGGCATCCGGCTACGTCGTCGACGGCGAGGACGGCCAGGCGATCCACAAGCAGCCGTTCGACGACTTCCACTACGAGCGCGGCCTCGTCGACTACGTCGAGTACCTCAACAAGATCCGCAAGGCCGAGGTCGTCAACGACGACATCATCGAGGTCGAGTCCGAGGACACCGACCGGCACATCTCACTCGAGCTCGCGATGCAGTGGACGACGAGCTACACCGAGAACGTCTTCACGTTCGCCAACACGATCAACACGCACGAGGGCGGCACGCACGAAGAGGGTTTCCGTGCAGCGCTCACGACCCTCGTCAACAAGTACGCCAGGGCGCAGAACCTGCTGAAGGAGAAGGACGACAATCTCACCGGCGAGGACATCCGCGAGGGTCTCACCGCCGTCATCTCGGTCAAGCTGTCGGAGCCGCAGTTCGAGGGCCAGACCAAGACCAAGCTCGGCAACACCGAGGCAAAGGCGTTCGTGCAGAAGATCGTCGGTGACCAGCTCACCGACTGGCTCGACCGCAACCCGCAGCAGGCCAAGCGCGTCATCACGAAGGCGATCGACGCCGCCACAGCCCGGCTGGCGGCGCGCAAGGCGCGCGAGACGGCGCGCCGCAAGAGCGTGTTCGAGTCGGCATCCATGCCCGACAAGCTCAAGGACTGCACGAGCAAGGATCCCTCGATCAGCGAGATCTTCCTCGTCGAGGGCGACTCGGCCGGTGGCTCGGCGGTGCGCGGGCGTGATCCCGAGACGCAGGCGATCCTGTCGCTGCGCGGCAAGGTGCTCAACGTCGAGAAGGCGCGGCTGGACCGCGCGCTCGGCAACAACGAGATCCAGGCGATCATCGCCGCGTTCGGCGCCGGCATCGGCGAGGACTTCGATATCACCAAGGCGCGCTATCACAAGATCGTCCTGATGGCGGATGCCGACGTGGATGGGCAGCACATCACGACGCTGCTCCTGACCCTGCTGTTCCGCTACATGCGCGGGCTCATCGAGGCGGGCTTCGTGTACCTCGCGATGCCGCCGCTGTACCGGCTGAAATGGTCCAACGCCGACCACGAGTACGTCTTCAGCGACAAGGAGCGCGACGCGCTGCTGGCCGACGGCCTCGCGAACGGCAAGCGGATTCCGAAGGAGTCCGGCATCCAGCGCTACAAGGGTCTCGGCGAGATGAACCCGAAGGAGCTGTGGGAGACGACGATGGACCACAACACGAGGACGCTTCGCCAGGTGACGATCGACGACGCGGCCGCGGCCGACGAGATCTTCTCCGTCCTGATGGGCGAGGACGTCGAATCGCGCCGCGGGTTCATCCAGCGCAACGCCAAGGACGTCCGCTTCCTGGACATCTGAGCGGGAAACCATGATCTCGATACACGTCGGCTTCGCCGACGCACTCGATCACCGATAGGCAGACATGACTGACGAAGAGCGCCCCGACCCGGCATCCGAGCACAACCACGGCAACATCGATCAGGTCGACTTGCAGGTCGAGATGCAGCGGAGCTACCTCGACTACGCGATGAGCGTCATCGTCGGTCGCGCGCTGCCCGACGTGCGCGACGGGCTCAAGCCCGTGCACCGCCGTGTGATCTACGGCATGTACGACGGCGGATACCGTCCCGATAAGAGCTTCAACAAGTGCGCCCGCATCGTCGGCGAGGTCATGGGTCAGTACCACCCGCACGGCGACAGCGCGATCTACGACGCGCTCGTCCGGCTCGTACAGCCGTGGTCGCTGCGATATCCGCTGGCCGAGGGTCAGGGAAACTTCGGTTCTCCCGGCAACCAGGGCGCCGCGGCTCCCCGGTACACCGAGACGAAGATGTCGCAGCTCGCGATGGAGATGGTGCGCGACATCGACGAGGAGACCGTCGACTTCGAGCCGAACTACGACGGTAAGACGCAGGAACCGATGGTGCTGCCGTCGCGGTTCCCGAACCTGCTCGTGAACGGTTCGGTCGGCATCGCCGTCGGGATGGCGACCAACATCCCGCCGCACAATCTGCGCGAGGTCGCGGAGGGCGCGCTGTGGGCGCTGGAGCACCCCGACGCTCCGCGGGAGGAACTGCTCGACGCGCTGATGAGCCGTATCCACGGCCCGGACTTCCCGACCGGGGCGCAGATCCTCGGCACGAAGGGCATCCGCGACGCGTACCGCACCGGCCGCGGGTCGATCACGATGCGTTCCATCGTGAACGTCGAGGAGATCCACGGTCGCACGTGCCTCGTCATCACGGAGTTGCCGTATCAGGTCAACCCCGACAACGTCGCCCTGAAGATCCGCGATCTCGCGCGCGACGGGCGCATCACCGGCATCGCCGACATCCGCGACGAGACGAGCGACCGCACCGGTCAGCGGCTCGTGATCGTCCTCAAGCGGGATGCCGTGGCCAAGGTCGTCCTGAACAACCTGTACAAGCACACGCAGTTGCAGGAGAACTTCGGCGCGAACATGCTGGCGATCGTCGACGGTGTGCCGCGCACGCTCGCGCTCGACGGGTTCATCACGTACTGGATCGACCACCAGATCGAGGTCATCGTCCGCCGGACGCAGTACCGGTTGAACGAGGCCGAGAAGCGCATGCACATCCTGCGCGGGTACCTCAAAGCGCTCGACGCGCTCGACGAGGTCATCGCGCTCATCCGCCGCTCGCCCACCGCCGACGATGCCCGCGAGGGATTGAAGACGCTGCTGGAGATCGACGACGACCAGGCGAACGCGATCCTGTCGATGCAGCTGCGGCGCCTGGCGGCGCTGGAGCGTCAGAAGATCATCGACGAGGCGGCCGAACTCGAGCTGAAGATCGCGGATCTGACCGACATCCTCGCCTCGCCGGTGCGTCAGCGCACGATCATCAGCGAAGAACTCACCGGCATCGTGGAGCGCTTCGGCGACGAGCGCCGCACGCACATTCTGCACGGATTCGACGGCGACATGTCGATGGAAGACCTCATCCCCGAGGAGGAGATGGTCGTCACCGTCACCCGCGACGGGTACATCAAGCGCACGCGCAGCGACAACTACCGTTCGCAGCACCGCGGCGGCAAGGGCGTGAAGGGCGCGCAGCTGCGCGCGGATGACGTCGTCGAGCACTTCTTCGTCACGACGACCCACCACTGGCTGCTGTTCTTCACGACCAAGGGCCGGGTCTACCGGTCGAAGGCGTACGAGGTGCCGGAGGCGGGACGGGATGCCAAGGGCCAGCACGTCGCGAACCTGCTTGCGCTGCAGCCCGGTGAACAGGTCGCGCAGATCCTCGACATCCGCGACTACACGGTGGCGCAGTACCTCGTGCTCGCGACGCGCGACGGCAAGATCAAGAAGACAGCGCTCAGCGAGTACGACACCAACCGCCAGGGCGGGATCATCGCGATCCGGCTGCGGGCCAATTCTGACGATGCCGGCACCGAGGAAGAGGACGGCGACGAGGTGGTCAGCGCGCTGCTCGTCGACGAGGACGACGACATCCTGCTCATCTCGCGGCACGGCATGTCGCTGCGGTTCACCGCGACGGATGAGTCGCTGCGTCCGATGGGTCGGTCCACGGAGGGTGTCAAGGCGATGGACTTCCGCGCCGGCGACACGTTGCTCTCGGCATCCGTCGCCAAGGACGACGCGTACGTGTTCGTCGTGACCGAGGGCGGGTATGCCAAGCGCACGGCGGTCGACCAGTATCGCCTGCAGGGGCGCGGAGGCCTCGGCATCAAAGTGGCCAAGCTGAACGAGGATCGCGGCGATCTCGCGGGCGGTCTCATCGTCGGCGAGGACGACGAGGTCTTGGTGGTTCTTGCCAGCGGCAAGGTGGTACGCTCTGCCGTGGCCGAGGTGCCCGCCAAGGGCCGAGACACCATGGGCGTCGTGTTCGCCCGTCCCGATGACGACGATCGCATCCTCGCGATCGCCCGCAATGGTGAACGAGCTCTGCGCCACGAGCAGGAGCCGGCCGAGAACGCAGAAGCCGCAGAGCACACCCCCGCTGCGAGCCCCGAAGGAAGTGACACGGACGCATGAGCACGGTAGCCGACAAGCTCGCCAGGAAGTCCTCGAGCAAGACCACCGCCAAGCAGGTGCGCTTGCGCCTGGTGTATGTGGACTTCTGGTCCGCGCTGAAGCTCTCGTTCCTCGCAGCAGTGGCTCTTGCGATCGTGACGATCGTGACGACTCTTCTGGTATTCATGGTGATCAAGACCACGGGCCTCATCACCAAGCTCGACGACCTGTTCACGGCGTTCGATGACAACTTCACGCTGAGCACCTACGTCGATCTACCGCAGGTCATGGCCTTCGCGGCCATCGTCGCGATCCTCAACCTCATCGTGGTCACGGTGCTCGGGGCGGTCATCGCGGGGATCTACAACCTGATGGTGAAGGTGACCGGCGGGCTGCTCGTCGGCTTCACTTCGAACTGACCTCGGTGTGCTTGCGCGGCCCGCGCGCCCCGCATGCTCGACTTGCCACGTTCTGTCGGATCCGCAGCCACCAAACGACAAATCTCGGCAAGTCGCCGAACCCCCGCTCAGCGACTTGCCGACTTTGGTCGTCTCGAGACTGTGCATGCGGCGGAACTCGGCAAGTGGACAGGTTCGCGGTCAGCGGGTCCCGGCTCACGCGAATTAGGGATAGGCCCGAGTTTCAGGTAAAGTCTTGGAGGTTGCGGGGATATAGCTCAGGCGGTTAGAGCGCTTCACTGATAATGAAGAGGTCCCAGGTTCAAGTCCTGGTATCCCCACCATTACCCCGCCCTCACAATCACATACGGGGCCTTAGCTCAGTTGGTAGAGCGCCTGCTTTGCAAGCAGGATGTCAGGAGTTCGAATCTCCTAGGCTCCACCCAAAGTGTCTTACGGGAACACGCGACATGCGTAGATGTTGAGTGTTCCCGTTTGGCTTCCTTGCCTTCGTCACCGCCCGCGTGTGCTTCGCGGAAGATCGTCGCGAAGGGTTCCGCGAGGCGTGGCTGCAACTGTTCGTCGTCGGTGATGTCGAGCCGCGTGTAGAAGGCTTGGTTCGCGAGCCGCCTCTCGGCGTCACCGGAGTGTGCATAGGCGTGATGTGCGTCGGTGAGCAGTCGGAGCGAGTCGTGCAGGAAAGCCCGCCCGCCGGTGTGGTGCTCGCTGTGCTCCGCAAGGCGGCGGTTCACATCGGCCAGTCCCGCGCGGATGCGGTCTTGGTGACGCTTCAACGTGGGCAGGTCGATGGCGTCAGCGAAGTGCGCCGCGAGCAGCTTGTCGGACTCCGCTTCGAGGCGTGACCTGTTCGCGGTCAGGTCCGCAAGCTCTTGATCCTGGCTCGTGTTGCGCTTGTCGAACGCGGCATCGACGTCGGCGGCGAGGCGCTGGTAGGTGGTGTCGCTGATCGTGATGCTCGCGTAGGAGTCGGCGACGAGGCGTTCGGCGACCGCGACGGGCACGGCTCTGCGGGTGCAGTTCGTCTTCTTCGCGGCGCGGCCGGAGCACACGAAGTAGGCGTAGGTGGTGCCGCGCGGGTTGGTGGCGAAGTCCAGCAGCATCCGCGACCCGCAGGTGCCGCAGTGCAGGAGCCCTTTCAAATGGTGCGCGTGCTGAACGTGGCGGGTCATCTTCGCGCGGCGAGCGTGCAGGAGCGACTGCACCTGATCAAACAACGCCGGTTCGATGAGCGGGTCGTGCGCTCCCGGATGTAGCGCACCTTTGTAGCGGATGACTCCGGCGTAGTAGGGGTTGGTGAGGAGCTTGTAGAGCGTGTTCTTCCCGAGCGGCTTCGAGGGGCGCTTCGGCGTCGGCACGGTCAACAACCCCCGCGCGGTCAACTCCCGCAAGAGTCCAGTGACGGAGGTCTCGCCGGTCGCGTAGTGCTCGAACGCGAACCGGATCAGCGGGGCGCGGTCGGGATCAACCTCGACCGTGCGGACTTCGCGGCCTGCCTCGTCGGTGCGGCGGACGTTGAGGTAGCCGATGGGTGCGCGCATGGGCGTGCCACCCTGCGCGACCTTCTGCGTAAGCCCCTTCGTCACCTCCGTCGCCAGGTTGCGGCTGTAGAACTCCGCAATGGAGGACATGATGCCGTGGACGAGCATCCCCGACGGCGTCTGATCAATCGACTCCGTCGCGGAGACGAGAGTGACGCCTGCGCTGATGAGGGCTTCGTGAATCTTCACGTCGTCGGCGCGGTTGCGGGCGAGCCGGTCGAGCTTGTGCACGAGGCAGAACTGCACCCGGCTCGCGGCGATGAACGCCAACATCTCCTGGAGCCCGTCACGATCCGCCGAACGAGCGGACTCCCCGGCATCGACGAACTCACGCACGATCCGCGCCCCGAGTTCGTCGGCCTTGCGCTGGTTCGCCTCACGCTGCGCGGGAATCGAGAACCCCTCGTCGGTGCCGCCACGCTCGGCCTGCTCACGAGTGGAGACGCGCAGGTAAGACACCGCGAGCAGGACCGGCATGTCGTCGGCGACGCCAGGCGATGCGGGGGTGAGGGTGGGAGCGGTCGTGGTGCTCATGCGGTGCTCCTTCGTTGGTGCGGTGGCTCGGGTTCCATTGTCTCGCGTGCCTCTGACACCGTGCCGAGGCTGTCGGGTGCCGGGAGGCCGTAGGGATCGGGTTCCCCGGCCAGGTGGGCGTCGTAGCGGGCCTGGGTGATGCCCAGCACCCACTCCACCAGCCGCCGCATATCCGGTTCCACTCGTCGCACGACCCGAAGCCGCAACTGCGGGTTGCTCCGTGCTCCTGGCGCGCTCCCGCCCCGAGCCGCGCGTCGCGGACACTTGTTCGGTGTGGTTCGGGCCGGGTCACTCATCTCTTACTCACGGAACAGCAGATACGCCAGTACGGCTATCTACCGTAGCGCAGACATGGCGTAACGGCCATTGCGTGAGGTTGAGGTAGGATCAGAAGCATGGTCGAAGAGCTGGAGAGCGTGCCACTGCTGGTGCCGGAGGACTTGCCTGCGGGCTGGCAGATGCCCGCCTCCTCGCCGATCGACCCCGACCGCGACAGTGCCCAGCTCGACCAGTCGTTGCGGTATGAGGAGTGGGTGGACCCCGAGCCGGGCCTGAACCGTGGACTGCGATCGAGTCACAACAACATCGACTCCGGACGCTGGTTCCTCATCCGCCACACGGCCTCGGGGACGCGGGTGTTGCTGCGTCTGCAACGGCAGAACGTGCTGGATCAGCGCCCGATGGGCGAGGTCCGTATCACCGGGATCACCTACTTGCCCGAATGGGCCGGTGACCCGGTCGCGAGCCCGATCTTGCGGGAGCTGCCGACGTCGAAGATCGAGGCGGCAATCAACCGCCGCCAGTTCGCCGTCACCGGCGCCACCGGCTTCCACGAAGGCACGATGACGCTGCCCTCCGGACGCACACTGCGCTCGGCGGACGTGATGAAGTCGTTGGGGAACCCGAAGCGCACCCCGGACTTCTACGAGCTGGTCGCCTTGCAGCACACCCGCCTCGTCGACGACGGTGAGCCGAACCCGACCGCGCGCATGGCCGACATCAGTCGCGTGCCGCTCTCGACCGCGCAGGGCTGGGTCGCCCGCGCGCGCCGCAAGGGACTCCTGCCGCCGGGCCGCCGCGGACGCGCCGGATGAGGCGGCCCGGTGGCACGGAGGCGAGGGTCGGTAAAATGGGGCCAGGACGAGAAGGGGTGAGGCAGTGAGTGACTCGATTCTGACCGCGAAGGCTCCGGTGCCGCGGACGCGTCCGGACTTCACGCATGTTTCTACCGTGATGCTCTACGACATCGCCCGTCACACTGCCTCCGTCCTGGCTTCGCTGCTGTTGAACCGGCGGCGCGGGGCTGGTGACGAGGCCGAGCGGGAGCATTGGGCGGCGCGTGAGCGGCTGGTCATGCAGCAGGTCAAGGCTCTGGACCCTGACGACCGTGCCGGGCTGATCGCTCAGGATGAAGCCTGGGAGGACGAGGCCCGCGCCCTGCGCGACGCGTGATGAGCGAACCAGGCGACGAGCCTCCGGTCGGTAGCGAGGACTGGCTCGACCGGGTGTTCACGGGCGAGGCGCGTGAGCTGTTGTTCACGGGCCACCTGTCCGGGCGTGAGCGCCCGGTGCCGGTGTTGCTGGGTGGGCAGCCGGCAGCGGGCAAGACCCAGGCGCAACGGACCATCCTGGCTGAGCATCCCGGCGATGATCTGGTCGAGGTCACCGGGGATGATCTGCGCGGGTATCACCCCGACTATGACCGCCTGGTCAACGAGGCACCGTTGGCGATGCCGAACGCGACCGCCCCGGTCTCGGGCGGACTCGTCAGACTGGCCATCGAACACGCCCGCACGCACCGGTACTCGCTGCTGCTGGAAGGCACTTTCCGCGATCCGGCGATGGTGACCGGCACCGCGACCCGGTTTGCCGAGGCCGGATACCGGGTCGAGGTCGCCGCTGTTGCCACCCCCGGGGTGGTGTCGCGGTTGTCGGCGGAGATGCGGTCCCTGGCGGGCGGCTATCCGAAGGTGGGCCGATGGACACCCCCGAGCGCGCACGAGTCCGCGATAGAGCACTCCCCGTTCGTTGTCTCGGCGCTCGAAGCGCTCCCGCAGGTCGCGCAGGTGCAGGTGTTCTCCCGCGAACGCCTCCTCTACGACAACACCCGCACCGACACCGGCGAATGGGTGCACCCCCCGGAGGCTGCCGCGGTGCTGCGCGCCGAGCAGCACCGCAGACTCGCCGTGCCGGAGACCGTCGCGTGGCTGCGGGACTACGCCGCAGTGTTCACCCACGCGGCTGCCCGGCCGGGCTACCTCGGCCCCGAGACCGCGCCGACCTACCTGCGTCTGCAAGCCGACGCGCACAAGATGCTCCGCTCGATGATGTTCACCCCCGGTGCGCCCGTGGCCGCCCTGCAACGCGAGCAGCGCGAACGCCACGCCCACCTGCGCCGGGTGCTGCCACCCGAGCTCTTCCCGAAACGGAAGCCGCCGGCACCGCCACTGGAACGCCGCCCACAGGCCCCGCGCCGGGAACCACCGAGTCTCGGGCGCTGACCTCAACAGCGTGGGGCCTGGCGCTCAAACCAGGGGCGTGTCAGCCTGTACGGTGGAGAGACGAAGCGCCGACACGTCGGGGGGCGGCGATGGCACCAAGAATCTGGCTCGACGTCGCCTACCGCGAGAAAGACCAAGCCAAAGCGGCCGGTGCCCGGTGGGACCCGCAGACGCGTCGTTGGTACGCCCCCCGCCCCGGGATGCGCGCCCTGGGCCGATGGCTTCCACCAGCTCCGCAACCCGCACCCGCTCGCGCCGCCGAAGCGGAACCGTCGTGGTCGAACGACCCAGCCGTGCTACTGCGCGACGTCGCTGAGTCCGAACCGCTGCCGTGGGCGATCCGGGCGCCCTACGGCTGGTTCTGCCACATGTGCGACTCCACCTGCCGGGCCGGAACGATCCAAGTGGCGAAGATTCAAACCCGGCTGCTGCGGCGACCGATAATCGTCACTCAGCCGATCGAATGGCGCCATCACCTCCAACGCCGTGAGGACGTCCACTGGCGGCTCCTCGTCCACATCACCCAAGTCCTCGAACACACCCTCACGCCAGGAACCGCGATCCGCTGGAATCCCGACTCCCGGCAGCTCGACACGATCACCGGAACCATCCACGACTGGCGCGACCTCCGCGACCAACAGAAGCGTCGCCGCTGACCATCAGCGCGAACCACCGCTCCTTCGCCGCAGCCCCGATCGCGCCTCCTGCACGCTCTGCGCCGACCTCTCCTCAACTCTCGCCCCTCCTTCTTCTGAATGAACGTATACTACCTGCGGTAGTTGCCAGTACACTAGTTATGTGGTGGTGGGCGATCGGAGGCGGTGTCGATGCGTGGGGGCGTGATCCCGTTCCGGGGCTCTGGCGCGGACGCGCGCCGGTACCTTGAGTCCGACCGCTCCCGCGCCGATGAGTACTACCTGGAGGGCGGCACCGCCCTGGCGGAGTTCACCGCCGTCAACGCACGCGGGGAGACCATCGGCGAGCTGGCGCTGAGTCCTGGGGAGTACGCGCAGTGGGTGGACTGGACCAACCCGCTCACGGGTGAGTCGATGGGCACACCGCGGCTGCCGGGTGAGGGGAGGCGGGGGAGCCCGCGGTTCATGGAGATGGTCGTCAACACCCCCAAGTCCCTCTCGATCGCCGCAGCCCTCCACCCTGACGTCTCCGAAGCCCTCGATGCCGCGCAGCGCGACGCCGTGGTCGAGATCCGTTCCTGGCTGGGTCAGCACTCCGTGACCAGGGTGGGGCCGCGGGGGCGGCAGGAGGTCGTGCCCGTCGAACACCTCGAAACGGTCGCGGTCTCCCACAGGACGAGCAGGGCGGGTGATCCGCACCGGCATGTCCATGTCCAGATCGGCACTCGCGTCTGGGCGGCGGGGAAGTGGCGCGGCCTGGACACCGGCGCCCTGTTCAAGCAGCAAGGCGCGATCCGCGCCCTCGGCGACGCGGTTCTGGCCGCACACCCGCAGCTCGCATCGGTGCTCGACGCGCACGGCCTGACCTTGGACCCCGTGTCCGGGGAGGTCGCGGAGCTGACCCCGTGGAATGGGTTGATGTCGAAGCGGGGCGCGCAGGTTGCCCGCAACCTGGAGGCGTTCACTGCGGAGTGGGAGGACGCGCATCCGGGCGAAGAGGCCGGGCCGGTGGTGCGATCGCGGCTGCTCGCTGCGGCGTGGGACCACGAGCGCCCGAACAAGAAACCGTCGCAGCTCGGTTCAGAGGAGGGGTGGTTGCGGGAGCTGCACGGCGCCGGCTACACCCCGCACCTCCCGCGCGCGGCCGTGCAACCGGCGCGGAGCCTGGATGACCTCGCCATGCAGGAGGTCGCCTCGCGTGCGCTGGATCGGTGCGCGGCGGGCGCGTCGGCGTGGACGGTGCATGATGTGCAAGAGCAGGTGTCGCGGATCGTCATCGAGACCGGCGTGCACGCTACCCCCACCGAGCTGCGCGAGTTCTTCACCCTCTCCACCTGCCTCGCCGTCGGGGACTGCCTCTCGATCCTCCCTCCGGATGCACCGCGGCCGGAGCACGTCGTGCATCTGACGACGGTGCACGTCGTGGCGGTGGAGACCGAGTTGCGCGACAGGCTCACGACCCGCGCAGGGCGGTCCGCCGACGGCGCAACTCCGCATGTGGACGCAGAGGGCCTCGACGCTGACCAGGCGCGCGCTGCCGAAGCGGTGGCTTCGACGGCAGCGTTGGTGGTGGTCGAGGGCGCGGCAGGCAGTGGGAAGACCACGATGCTTGGTGCCGCGATCCGTGCCGCGAGGGAGGAGGGTCGGGGTGTGCGGGTGGTGACGCCGACGAAGAAGGCCGCCGACGTCGCCGCCACCACTCTGGGTGTGCCGACGGATTCGGTGGCAGCGCTCGTGCACGCGCACGGGTTCCGGTGGAACACCGACGGCATCTGGACCCGCCTCGCACCCGGCGACACCGACCCCGAGACCGGCGCCACCTACCACGGACCCGCCGAGGCCGCCCGGCTCGCACGCGGAGAACGGATCGTGGTGGACGAGGCGGGGATGCTCGACCAGGACACCGCCCTCGCCCTGCTCACCGTCGCCGACGAGACCGGCGCGACGCTTGCCCTGGTGGGTGATCGGGCGCAGTTGCCTGCGGCCGGACGGGGCGGGGTGTTCGACATCGCCGCCACCCTCGCACCACAGGTGTTTGACATGACGTCGGTGCATCGGTTCACCGATGCTGCGTACGCCCAGCTCACCCTCGACCTGAGAGCCGGACAGGACCCCGCGAGCCTGTTTGATCGGCTCCACGCCCTGGGGCTTGTGCGCCTGCACGCCGACCCGGAGGTGGCGCGGGAGGCGATCGCCGCCGAGCGGGTGGAGGGGGAGGCGATTACGACCGCGACCAACGATGAAGCCCGCGACCTCAACGCGCTCATCCGCGAGACCCGTGCCCGGGCCGGGCTGGTCGACGACACCGCCACGGTGGAGGGCAGTGACGGCCTGCCCATCGGCCGGGGTGACCTCGTGCAGACGCGGCGCAACGATGCCGGGGTGGGGGTGGCGAACCGGCAGACCTGGACCGTCGACCACGTCGGCGAGGACGGCAGCCTCTGGGTCCGCGACACGGACACGAAGCGGAAGCACCGGGCGAGTGTGCGTCTGCCCGCCGAGTACGTGACCGAGCACACCCACCTGGCCTATGCGGCCACCGCCTACGGTGTCCAAGGTGTGACCGCGCCTGAGTCGCATACCCTTCTCTCGGACGGGTTGAGCGCGGCCGGGGTCTATGTCGGGCTCACCCGCGGGCGCGAGAAGAATCGGCTGCACGTCGTCGCCGCCGACCTCGCCGACGCCCGGGAGCAGTTCACCACCGCCCTGGAGCGTGACCGCGCCGACCGCGGCCTGCACGAGGCCACCCAACGCGCACACGGCGCCGTGAGCGGGCTGAGGGACGAGGGCCCGGTGCGCATCGTGAATGCTGAGCGCACGCGGCTGGCGGACCTGATCGAGCAGGCCGAACAGGCCGCCGTGAACTGGGAGCGGGCGGCTGTCGCGGTCACCCGTCAACGCCAGGAGCAGGCGAAGGAGGCCGATGAGCAGCAGGTGATCGTCGCCACCGCGCAGGCCCACGCCGAGCAGGTGCGCGTCGATGTCTTCGGCCCCCTCGCCGCCCAGGCCACCACCGACGGCACCGCGCTCCTGACCGCACGAGAGCGGGCGTGGGAAGCCTCCCGCACCCGAACGACCGCGCGAGGCTTGCGCAAGCGCGCCGCCGCCCGCGCCGCGACCGCAGCCAACGTGGAGCGCGAGAGCGTCGAGAAGCAGACCCGTCAGCGGTGGGGCAGCGTCCCACACACCACCACCGGCCTGGCCTCGTGGGCGCGAGCCGTCGCCGCGCAGCAGGCCGAGACCGACCCATCGGTCGTCGATACCGCAGCCCAGGCGGACGCGGCACAGGACGCACAGAAGCAGCTCGACCGGAGACACCTGGACGAGCGGGTGGCCCTCGCGGGCCGGGTTTTCGGCAACCGTGCACGGACGAGCCCCCACCAGCAAGCGGCCCGGTGGCGGCAACGAGCCGAGCAGGCCCGCCGCGAGCTCACCCAGATCGAGGCAATGCCCGTCACCGAAGCCGCCCGGCTCGTCCACGACCGCGCTGAGCACGAACATGCCCGCCGCGAAGCCGTCGAGAGGGCGGAGGCCGCACGGAAGGCGCGTACCGCACAAGCCCACGACCTTATCCAGAGTTCACGACCGGACGGCTCCACGCGAACCGGCCGTGGGCTCGGACGGTAGCACCGGAGGTTCAGGCAGGTTGGCTGGCCGCTGTGACTAACGTCTTCTCGGCCGTAAGCGCCGTCGTGCTGAATGGGGACGGTCGAACGCTGCCTGTCTTGCGCGAAAGGCGTTGCAACAAGACCGAGAGAACTATCAGCGACACGTTCCAGCAAGCCCCCCGCTATCCTGCCGCGACCGACGCGCATGTGCTGTTAATGGTCCTAGTAGAGTGTCGCTTCTAAATTGGTGGGTATTGGTGGGGTTGGCTTGTCCTGATTGATACTTGATCGGGAGGAGTCGTTTATGCCCAGGCCGAAGGATCATGTCGTCGCGCTGACGACGGGGGAT
>NZ_JBASZT010000388.1:0-9659 GCF_049661145.1 Microbacterium sp. | reverse complement strand
CGACGCGACGGCGCGCGCGGCGTGAGCCCTGCCTCGATCAGGCGAGCGCCTGGGCGACGCGGCGGACCTCGCTCTTGCGGCCCTCGCGCAGCAACTCGATGGGCGGGCGGCCGATCGAGTCTTCGGTCGCGAGCAGCCAGTCGATCACCTCGTCATCGCTGAAACCCGCGTCCTGCAGCACGATCACGGTCCCGCGCAACGACGACACCGGGCGTCCGTCGAGTACGAAGACGGCCGGTACCGCGAATGCCCCGCCCCGTCGGGACCCGACGAGGTGCTTCTCGTCCAGCAGGCGTCGGACGCGGCCGAGCGGTTCGCCGAGGACCTCGACGAGTTCGGGGAGAGTGAGCCAGGCTGTGGCGGCGGTGTCGGCAGTCACACTTCCACTATTCCACTCTCACGTCCTCCCGGGTGAGGCGATCCCCGATCCGGCGGCTTCCGCTCTCTAGAATCGCAGAGTGAGCACGAGTCAGCAGACGGACCCGCTGATCGGCCGTCTGGTCGACGGCCGATACCGGGTGCGTGCTCGCATCGCGCGCGGCGGCATGGCGACGGTGTACGTCGCGACCGACCTGCGGCTGGAGCGTCGTGTCGCGCTCAAAGTGATGCACGGTCATCTCTCCGACGACACGGTGTTCCAGAGCCGGTTCATTCAGGAGGCGCGCGCCGCCGCGCGACTGGCCGACCCGAATGTCGTGAACGTGTTCGATCAGGGCCAGGACGGCGAGATGGCCTACCTCGTCATGGAATACCTGCCCGGCATCACGATGCGAGAGCTCTTGCGCGAGCAGCGACGCCTCACCATTCCGCAGACGATCACGATCATGGATGCCGTGCTGTCGGGCCTCGCGGCCGCGCACCGCGCCGGCATCGTGCACCGCGACGTCAAGCCCGAGAACGTCCTGCTGGCCGAGGACGGCCGCATCAAGATCGGCGACTTCGGCCTTGCCCGGGCGACGAGCGCGAACACCGCGACGGGGCAGATGCTGCTCGGGACGATCGCCTACCTCGCTCCCGAGCTCGTGACGCGCGGCACGGCCGACGCCCGTAGCGACATCTACGCCCTCGGCATCATGCTCTACGAGATGCTCGTCGGCGAGCAGCCCTACAAGGGCGAGCAGCCGATGCAGATCGCGTATCAGCACGCGACCGACTCGGTGCCACGCCCGAGTGCTCGCAACCCCGCCATCCCGGAGCAGTTCGACGAACTGGTCATGTGGGCGACGGAACGCACCCCCGATGACCGGCCGACGGACGCCCAGGCGATGCTCGATCGGTTGCGCGAGATCGAGACCGAGCTGGGCGTCTTTCCGCACGTCGTGCGCGCCCCGGCGCCCGGCATCGTCGTCCTCGATGACGGTGTGGACTCCGACGAGCTCACCAAGGTCATGCCGGGCACTTTCACCGCCCCGGTGGTGACCGACCAGGTCGACAACGCGACGCGGTTGCGGCGGCGAGCACGCCGCAACGCGCGCAAGGGCGGGTGGCTGATCGTGCTCGTGCTGCTGCTGGCGGGTGTCGCCGGCGGCGCCGGCTGGTGGTTCGGCTCGGGCCCTGGCTCGCTCGTGGTGGTACCCGACGTGTCAGGGAGGCCGATCGAGGAGGCCACCGGCATCCTCGCCTCGCACGGGCTCGAGGCCGTCCCCGGCTCCGACTACAGCCGCGACTTCCCGCAGGGGCAGGCGATCCGCACGGATCCCGAAGCCGGCGCGCGCGCGGCGATGAACGCCAAGGTCACGGTGATCGTCTCGCTAGGACCTGCGTCGCACGATATCCCGGCCCTGGCGGCGCAGAATCTCGACGACGCGACGAGAGCGCTGGCGGAGCTCTACATCACGCCGTCAGCCGATCCCGCGCAGTTCTTCACGGACGCCCCGGCCGAAACCGTCATCCGTGCGTTCGTCACGCCGCCGGGTGGGGGAGACGCCGTCGAGTGCACGAACGGGTGCACCGCTCTGGAGACCTCCACGGTGGCGTTCGAGGTGTCGCTCGGCCCTGTGCCCGATATCGTCGGGGACAGCGTGGATGCCGCGATCGCGGCCCTCGAGGACGTCGGGCTGAGTTCGTCGGTCACGACGGCCTTCAGCGACGATGTCGAAGAGGGGCACGTCATCAGGGTCGGTGAGCGCGACGACGGCGGCCCGTTCCGGCCGAACGACACCGTTCCGCTCGTCGTCTCGAAGGGGCCGCAGCTGTTCGACGTGCCCGACGTCGTGGCCGACCCCGCACTCACGCGCGATCAAGCGAAGAAGAAGCTCACGGACGCAGGCTTCAAGGTGACCTACAACGGATTCTGGGACGCTGTGCTCGACGGAGTCACTCAGGTGACCGGCCAGTCGCCCGCGCAGAGCGCTACCTGCAACTCCGAGGGCACGAGGTGCACGCGCGACAGCACGATCGAACTCGAAATCACCGCATCGTTCTGAGCAGGCTCTCTTGTGGCCGGTGGACCCGCGGAGAACGTGCCGGCGCGATCGGCAGCCGCACGAGCGCGGTCAGCGCTTTTCGAGCTCCTCGGCGACGAGGAACGCCAGCTCCAGAGACTGCATGTGGTTCAGGCGCGGGTCGCACAGGCTCTCGTAGCGGGTCGCGAGGGTCGCCTCGTCGATCTGCTCGCTGCCGCCCAGGCATTCCGTGACGTCGTCGCCGGTGAGCTCGACATGGATGCCGCCGGGGAAGGTCCCGACGGCCCGATGCGCCTCGAAGAACCCGCGCACTTCGTCCACGACATCGTCGAACCGCCGCGTCTTGTAGCCGGTCGGAGTGGTGATGCCGTTGCCGTGCATGGGGTCGGAAACCCATAGCGGGGTGGCCCCGGCATCCCTCACCGCCTCGAGCAGCGGCGGCAGCGCGTCGCGGATCTTCCCCGCACCCATGCGCGTGATGAACGTGAGGCGACCGGGCTCGCGCTGCGGGTCGAGTTTGTCGATGAGCTCCAGGGCGGTCTCGGGCGACGTGGTCGGCCCGAGCTTGACTCCGATGGGGTTTCGGATGCGCGAGAAGTAATCGACGTGCGCGCCGTCGAGCTCGCGCGTGCGCTCCCCGATCCAGACGAAGTGCGCTGACGTGTTGTACGGCGTGTCGGTGCGCGAGTCGATGCGGGTCATCGGCCGCTCGTAGTCCATCAGCAGGCCCTCGTGTCCGGTGTAGAACTCGACGCGCCTGAGCTCGTCGAAGTCGGCGCCGGCGGCCTCCATGAACTTGATGGCACGGTCGATCTCGGTAGCCAGGCGCTCGTACTGCTGGTTGGCGGGATTCTGCGCGAAGCCCTTGTTCCAGCTGTGGACCTCGCGAAGGTCGGCGAATCCACCCTGCGTGAACGCCCGGATGAGATTGATGGTGGATGCCGCAGTGTGGTACCCCTTCAGCAGTCGCTGCGGGTCGGCGGCTCGCGAAGTCGCCGTGAAGTCGTAGCCGTTGACGATGTCGCCGCGGTACGCCGGCAGCGTCACCTCGCCGCGCGTCTCGGTGTCACTCGAGCGAGGCTTGGCGAACTGCCCGGCCATACGACCCATCTTCACGACCGGCATCGACGCACCGTAGGTGAGGACGACCGCCATCTGAAGCACGGTCTTGATGCGGTTGCGGATCTGCGCGGCGGTAGCGCCCGCGAACGTCTCGGCACAGTCGCCGCCCTGCAGCAGGAACGCCTTGCCGGCGGCGGCCGCCGCCAGCCGGTCACGCAGGTTGTCGACCTCGCCGGCGAACACGAGTGGCGGCAGTGTCGCAAGCTCGTCCGAGACGGCGGCCACGGCATCCGCGTCGGGCCAGTTCGGCTGCTGTTTGATGGGGAGCGTGCGCCAGTGATCCAGTTCGGCGTGCGGAGAGGGCATCCGTTCAGTTTAGCTGGCGCACGCGGTCCTTCACCGTCGAGGCGTAGACGTCGTCGTACTCCTGCTCCCCCAGGCGCTGCAGCGCGACCATGATCTCGTCGGTGACGGACCTCAGCACATAGCGGTCCGACTCCATGCCCGCGAAGCGCGAGAAGTCCAGCGGTTCGCCGATGACGACGCCGACACGGCCGATGCGCGGCACGCTGCGCCCGATCGGCATGATGTCGTCGGTGCCCACCATGACGACCGGCACGACGGGAACGCGGGCTTCCAGCGCCATCCGCGCAAGGCCGGTGCGACCGCGGTAGAGCTTGCCGTCGGGGCTGCGTGTGCCCTCCGGGTAGATGCCGAGCAGGTCTCCCCGCCCGAGGACTTGCAGGCCGGTGTTGAGGGAGTCCTCCGAGGCCTTGCCGCCGGTGCGGTCGATGGGGATCTGCCCGGTCGCCTTCATGAACATACGGGTGGCCCAGCCCTTGATGCCCTTGCCCGTGAAGTAGTCGCTCTTGGCGAGAAAGCTCATCGGGCGGTCGATCATGAGTGGCAGGAAGATGGAGTCGCTCACCGAAAGGTGGTTGGAAGCGAGGACCGCCGCGCCGGATGCCGGGACATTGCTGCGTCCGACGATCCAGGGCCGGAAGATCGCCTTCACGATCGGCCCGATCACGATGTACTTCATGACCCAGTAGAACATTCAGTGGCTCCCCCGCTCCGCGCCGACCCCGACCGCGCGTCTGCTCCGTTCCGCAGTCCGCGACGGAACGGCATCGAGAGTCTAGTGTGGAGACACAGTCTCACCGGGCGCGAATGCCGTGCAATCGGTCGGCATCCCCCGCACTCAGCGGGACTGAGTGTCACCATCAGCTAGACTCGATGTCACCCGTCACGCCCGACGCCACCCGGTACCGAAGGAGTTGCCGCCCATGAGCGCCGTTCAGTTCGAAGTCCCTGCCGTCGTCCCCGCCGACCCTCAGGCGAACGTGTCCGACCTGCTTGTCGAACGCGTCAAGGCCACGCCGTCGCTGGCTCTGTTCGCCGTCCCTGACGGCGACGGCTGGCGTGACATCACGGCCGCCGAGTTCCAGCGCGAGGTCATCTCCCTGGCAAAGGGGTTCGCCGCCGCAGGCGTCGCCCCCGGCGACAAAGTGGGATTCATCGCCCGCACCACTTATGAGTGGACGCTGGTCGACTTCGCCCTCTTCTTCGCCGGCGCCGTCATGGTCCCGATCTACGAGACGAGCTCGGCCGCGCAGATCAGTTGGATCCTCTCCGACTCCGGGGCCACCGCAGTGATTGCGGAGTCTACCGAGCACGCCGAGCGGATCGCCCAGATCCGCTCCGAGGTACCGCTCGTGGGTGAAGTGTGGACGATGGCGTCCGGTGGCCTCGACGCGCTGCGCGCCGGGGGCACGGACATCTCCGACGACGAGATCGAGCGCCGACGCAGCCTTGCCGTCGGGTCGGACATCGCGACGCTGATCTACACCTCGGGTTCGACCGGCCGCCCGAAGGGTTGCGTGCTGACGCACAGCAACTTCGTGGAGCTGTCGCGCAACTCCGCGAAGGCGCTGGAGGAGGTCGTGTCGACCCCGGGCGCGTCGACGCTGCTGTTCATCACGACGGCGCACGTGTTCGCGAGGTTCATCTCGATCCTCGACATCCACGCCGGGGTGAAGACCGGCCACCAGCCCGACACGAAGCAGCTGCTGCCCGCGCTCGGATCCTTCAAGCCGACGTTCCTGCTGGCGGTGCCCCGCGTCTTCGAGAAGGTGTACAACTCCGCCGAGCAGAAGGCAGAGGCGGGCGGAAAGGGCAAGATCTTCCGCGCCGCCGCGCACACCGCCGTCGAGCACTCCCGGCTGCAGCAGGAGGGCAAGAAGGTGCCGCTCGGCACCCGCCTGAAGTTCGCCGTGTTCGACAAGCTCGTCTACAGCAAGCTGCGCGATGCGATGGGCGGTCGCGTCACCTACGCCGTCTCCGGGTCGGCGCCGCTCGGTCCGCGCCTCGGACACTTCTTCCACAGCCTCGGTGTAACGATCCTGGAGGGGTACGGGCTCACCGAGACGACGGCTCCGGCAACCGTCAACCTCGCCAGCAAGTCGAAGATCGGCACGGTCGGCCCAGTGCTGCCCGGCGTCGGCGTGCGCCTGGCCGAGGACGGCGAGATCGAGGTCCGCGGCATCGACGTCTTCAAGGAGTACTGGCGCAACCCCGAGGCGACGGCCGCCGCTTTCGACGGCGAGTGGTTCAGAACGGGAGACCTCGGCTCTTTCGACGGAGAGGGATTCCTGACGATCACCGGCCGCAAGAAGGAGATCATCGTCACCGCCGGCGGCAAGAACGTCGCCCCCGCAGCGCTCGAGGACCCCATCCGCGCCAATCCGATCGTGGGCCAGGTCGTGGTCGTCGGCGACCAGAAGCCCTTCATCGCGGCCCTCGTCACCCTCGATCCCGAGATGCTGCCCACGTGGCTGGCCAACAACGGCCTTTCCGCGGACATGTCCCTGAAGGATGCCGCGCGCAACTCGAAGGTGCGCGACGAGGTCCAGCGGGCCATCGACATCGCGAACAAGGGCGTCTCGCGTGCCGAGTCGATCCGCAAGTTCACGATCCTCGACACCGAGTGGACGGAGGCGTCCGGCCACCTCACGCCGAAGATGAGCATCAAGCGGAACGTCATCATGGACGACTTCGCGGATGCCGTGCACGACCTCTACAACGTGCCGGTGAACACGACCAACGTGTCGCTCGGCTGATCGCCCCCCACCGGTGGCGAATACGATTCAGAACCAGGTGGATTCGCGGATGCGGCGCATTGCGGCCTTGCGCTCATCGGGCATGAGCCGCGAGAGGTACAGTTTGCCGTCGAGGTGATCGGTCTCGTGCTGCAGCGCCTGGGCGAGGAGCCCGTCGCCTTCGAGCACGACCTCGCCGCCGTCGAGGTCCATGCCGACGACCTTCGCCCACGGATACCGCGGAGTGTCGTGCCACAGCTCCGGAACCGACAGGCATCCCTCCCCCACGAGTTCCGGTTCACCATCGACCTCGACGAGCACGGGGTTGAGCACGTACCCGATGTCGCCATCGATGTTGTAGCTGAAAGCCCGCAGCCCGACACCGATCTGCGGGGCGGCGACCCCCGCCCGCCCCGGCAGCGCGACGGTGTCGAGCAGATCCTGCACGAGAGCGCGGATGCCGTCGTCCACGACCTCGATGGGTGCGCAGACCTCCCGCAGGACGGGGTCGCCGAACACCCGGATGGGACGGACGGCCATCAGGCCGCAGCCTGCTGACGCAGACCTTCGACGAGAGTCGCCGCCAACTGCCGCGCTGCCGCGCGCGTCTGCGCCTGCAGATCGCGGAACGTGATGGCGCTGCCCGAGGCGATGTGGGGGTCGTACGGCACGCGCACCACGGTGCGCACTCGACTGCCGAAGTGCGCCTCGAGTTCGTCGGCGCGCACGAAGGCCGCGCCCGGACGCGCGGTATTCAGCACGACGACGGCGCGCCGGACGAGATCGGCGAAGCCATTGGTCTCCAGCCAGGTCAGGGTCTCGGAGGCCAAGCGCGCCTCATCGACGCTGAGACCGGCGACGACCACGACGACGTCGGCACGATCGAGGGTCGCATTCATGACGGAGTGCACGATGCCGGTTCCGGTGTCGGTGAGCACGACGGAGTAGAAATGCGCCGCCACCTCGGCGACACTGCGGTAGTCGTCGTCGTTGAACGCTTCCGACACGCGCGGGTCGGCATCGGAGGCGAGGATGTCGAGGCGTGTGTGGTCGCGCGCGACGATGTCGGAGATGTCGTTGAAGCCGCGGACATCGTCCTGGGCCCGCACCAGGTCGCGCACCGTCCTGCCACTCGAACGGCCTATGCGGTCGGCGAGTGTGCCGCGGTCGGGGTTGGCATCGACCGCGATCACCCGGTCCTCGCGCGCATCGGCCAAAGCCATGCCAAGAAGCATCGTGATGGTCGTCTTGCCCACACCGCCCTTGCGGGATAGGACGGGGACGAACTTGGCTCCGCCCTGCAGCGGCGCCGCGATGCGGCGGTCGAGCTCCTTGCGCGCGCGGGCGCGCTTGCTGTCGCCGAGGTTCACGCGCCGGCCCGACAGCGTGTACAGGAGGTGGCGCCACGCGCCCTCGGGTTCGGGACGCACCGCGTGAGCGGGGTCGAGCAGCCGGTCTGCGGTCAGCAGATCCGAGCTCTCTCGGCCCGCCTCGAAGTCACCGAGCCGCCGCGACTGCAGTGCGACCTCGGACGTGCGCGGCCGGAGACGCTCGTGGCCGTCTTTCGCGACGGATGCCGTGGCCACGATCGCGGTGGCGGGCTCGATGACCTCCTCGGCCGTCACGACGCCGGCATCCATCACGAGCACAGCGTCCGCGACAACAGTGGCATCGTCGTCGAGGACGACGCCATCGTCGTCGAGGTCGTCCTCGTCCCGAGGGGTCGGCAGAGTCACATCGACCTGCGCCGTGGCGCCGCCGACGATGCCGATACCGGTGGCGTCGACGCCGGTGGAGGTTTCCAGCACTCCCCGGTCGGCATCGTCCGACGCAGTGTCGTTGCCGTCAGGCGTCACAGATGGCATCACAATTGCACGCTCCAGGTCACGGCCGGAGGTCCGGCCGGCAGCTCGCGGGCGTCACGCGCCCCATGCCAGGCTAGTCGGCAGGCCGAACCACGAGCAAAAGGTCGCCGGCCTCGACCGGCGCCGTCGCCGCGATCGCGATCCGCTCCACGGTCCCGTCGACGGGCGCGGTGATCGCCGCCTCCATCTTCATCGCCTCGATGGAGGCCACCGGCCCACCGGCTCGGACCTTGTCGCCCACGGCCACCTTGATCGTCACGACGCCCGCGAAGGGAGCCGCGACCTGACCGGGCTTGCTGGTATCGGCCTTCTCCACGGCGACTTTCTCGACGGCGACGGAGCGGTCCCGCACCCATACCGGGCGCAGCTGCCCGTTGAGGGTCGTCATGACGGTGCGCATGCCGTTCGCGTCGGGCTCACCGATCGCCTCCAGGCCGACGTACAGCTGCACGCCGGGGTCGATCTCGGCCACGTGCTCCTCGCCGGGCTTGAGGCCGTACAGGTAGTCCGGCGTGCCGAGGGTGGAGAGATCGCCGAACGCCTCGCGCGTCGCCTCGAACTCCTTCGCGGGTCCGGGGAACAGCAACCGGTTGAGGGTGCGGCGGCGGGTCGCGGCATCCCCCGCCAGCCCCGCCTGCTCCTCGTCGGTCAGCGGCGGGATCTCGATCCTGACCTCGCGCCCGGCCAGCACGCGGCTGCGGAACGGCTCCGGCCAGCCACCCGGCAGGTCTCCCAGTTCGCCGGCCATGAATCCGACGACGGAGTCGGGGATGTCGTAGTTCTGCGGATTCGCCTCGAAGTCGGCCGGCTCGGCGTTCGCCGCGACAAGGGCGAGCGCGAGATCGCCCACGACCTTGGACGAGGGTGTGACCTTGGGGATGCGGCCAAGGATGCGGTCAGCCGCGGCATACATATCCTCGATCCGCTCGAACTCGTCGGCCAGTCCCAGGGCGATCGCCTGCTGGCGGAGGTTCGACAGCTGCCCACCCGGGATCTCGTGGTGGTAGACACGGCCCGTCGGGCCGGGCAGGCCCGACTCGAACGGCAGGTA
The DNA here is from genome assembly GCF_049661145.1 of Microbacterium sp. Classification (GTDB taxonomy): domain Bacteria; phylum Actinomycetota; class Actinomycetes; order Actinomycetales; family Microbacteriaceae; genus Microbacterium. Next base: position 178 of record NZ_JBASZT010000388.1, on the reverse strand, counting down.
GAGGTGACGCACCGCTTCCCAGTACGGCTCGAGCGCACCCACCGCATCGAGATCCAGTCCGGTATCGCGGTCGGTGTGGGCGAGGGCTGCGACGAGGGCGGAGAGTGAGGGCTGGCTCGTCGTTCCGGCCAGCGGTGCCGCCGCCGCATCGACGGCGTCCGCGCCCGCGGCGCTGGCG
>NZ_JBASZT010000387.1:0-31166 GCF_049661145.1 Microbacterium sp. | reverse complement strand
GACTTGCGCTTGCGGAGCCGGGGAGGGCGAGTCGACCTGCGCCCCAGCGGGCGCGGCGGCGTCAGGCGCGTCGTCAGGTGCGGCGTCTGGTGCGGCGTCGGCGGGTGGCATGTCGCCACGATACCGGGCGGTGCCCGGCGCAGCTCACGTCATGCCGAGGAGGATCATCGAGATGCGATCGAGCGATACGGCGTCGCCGACGTAGACCCACGTGGAGAACTCATCTGCGCCGTGGCTGTCACGGGCGCCGATCGTCGTGCCGCGCGCTTCCAGTTCGCCGAATCCGCCGAGTCCGCCGGGGTCACTGTAGATGTGGAGCGAGTCGCCGCGCAGCCCCGGCGCGAAGTCTGGTTCCTCCGGATACTCGGCGGAAGGATCCTGGGTGACATGTCGCACGATGAGCAGGTCTTCACCCTCGGGCAGCGTGCGGCGATACCCCATTCGACCGAACACGTTCGGCGCGGCGAAGCCCACTTTGTAGCGAGCCTGCCCCGCGAGCGTCGCCTCGACTCCTCCCGCAACGTGCTCGAGTAAGCGCCCGGCCGGTTCGTAGTAGTCCGTGACCTCGGCCGACGGCGTCGCCGGCACGAGCACCCTGCCCGGAGTGTTCACCTGTTCGAGATACCACGACTCGACGAGGAGGCCGGGCGACGCACTGTCGAGCTCGACCGTGACGCCGTACCCGCCGCTGCGGACCCCGGAGAGCAGAGTCGCCGCGGTCCGCAGTGCCCGCAGGGGCTCGGGTTTCGGGCGAACCGACGCGCTCCACCGCAGCGAGAGCACGCCGTCCTGCGTGTTGCGCGCGACGAGTTCCGCAGAAGTCGAGAATCGGATGCCGGTCGCCGTCTCCTCCGCGGAATAGTCGCCCGGATCCATCGCGTGAGGCACGACGAAGGTGCCCCAGTAGTCCGCACGATCCTCGATGATGTACTGCACCTCGGGGCCGAGCCACAGGCGGTCACCACCGAGATTCCACGCGTCGGACGCGCACAGCGCCGCGAACGCATCCGGGTCGAGGAACTCAGCCGGCATCCAGTTCAGACTCGCGCCGCCGTCGACGAACGGGCCGAACACACGTGCGCCTCTCGCCGCCGCGATCACGCTCAGCCCGCCACCGAGGTCGATCCGGCGATGCGGGATCGACGCCTCGGCGAGGCGGGCGAGCGCGACCGACTCGACTATGCCGTTGTCCGGCATCAGATCGCTCCGGCGGTCCAGCGCACCATCCTGTCCCACAACACCGCGTAGCTCTCCCACGCGAGGAACTGCGGGCTGCCCCAGTGGGGGCTGCAGTCGCTGGCGAAGGCCGTCGTGCGGCCTTCGCCGAACTGACGCACGGCGAGGAAGGGATCGCCCTCGAACTCGACGAGGACCTCCGAATCCGCTCTGCGGATGAGTTTGTTGTACCCGAGGAAGATCGGCCAGTCGGTGCTGACACCGTCGAGCAGCGGGTGGCCGTCCACAACGGTGGACGGCGAGATGCCTTCCGGTCGCTCCACACGATCGTCGAACCCGTACATGCCGACCGGAAGCGCCGGAGCGAGCGGGGTGAAGTGGAAGTTCGCCTTGCCCTCGAATCCCGAGAAGCTCATGTAACCGCCGACCATCAGAACTCCACCGCCGAACTCCTTCACCCAGCGCGCCAACTCGCCGAGCCGGTTCGGCACCGCTTTGCCGTGGACGAACGGGTCTGCGTGCAGCAGCAGGGTGTCGGCCGCGATGTCGGAGAGGATGACGACGTCGTACTCGTCCCACTCCTCGGCCGTCCACGGTGCGATGTTCGTGGCGAGGTGATTGGGGACGACGGTGACGTCGTGGTGCTGCGCGAGCGCCTCGGTGAGCGGCTGGTGGCCCTCGTTGTACTCACCGGTCGTATAGGTCGCCGCCCCTTTCTGGTGAATCGCATGGGTGACCCAGGTCTCTCCCAGCAGGAGGATCTTGAGCGCGGTCATGGTGTCTCTCTCTTCTGCCCGTCGAACGGGCGTGGATCTGCGCGGGGAGTCGGGTGGGGAGTGGGATGGCCGGGAGTCCGCGTCGAGCGCGCGGACTCCCGGCCAGTGCGTTCAGTCGGCGGTGAGAAGCTCCACCGGAACGCTGATGTGGTCATCGATCGTGTCGCCGCCCAGCACGGTCAGCGCCTCTTCGACCGCAGTCTGACCGAGGAGCGCGGCCTGCTGCGCGATCGATGCGTACAGTGTGCCCGCCTTGATCGCAGCGATCCCGTCGTCGGTGCCGTCGAAGCCGACGACGAACACCTCGGTGCCGGCTCGGTCTCCGAGCGCCTCGATGGCGCCAAGAGCCATCTCGTCGTTCTCCGCGAAGATCCCGACCACGTCTGGGTTCGCCTGCAGGATGTTGGTCGTCACATCCAGACCGAGGGCCCGGTCATAGTCCGCTGTCTGCGTGGCGACCACCTCGATGTCGGCGAACTTCTCGATGCCCGTCGTGAATCCCTCGTAGCGGGCCACCGACGACGAGTCCCCCGAAAGACCACGGAGTATCGCGACCTGACCGGACTCGCCGACTGCAGCGCCCAGTGCCTCGGCCGCCATTTCACCGCCGAGCACGTTGTCACTGGCCACCGTGGTCGTCAGCTGATCCGTGTTGACCGTGTTGTCGACCGCGATCACCGGGATCCCGGCGGCCACGAGGTCAGCGACCGGGTTGATCGCGGCATCCTGGTCCACCGAGTTGATGATCACGAGGTCGTACTCCTGAGTGATCGCGTCGGCGAGCTGATTCGCCTGAGTGGCTGGGTCGTTCTGTGCATCGACGGTCTCCAGCGTGATGCCCGCCTCGTCGGCGGCAGCCTGGGCACCCTCCTCCAAGGTGATGAAGTACGGGTTGTCCAGCGTCGACAGTGCGAGCAGCACCGTGAACGAGCCGTCTTCACTCGATGTCGTGCTCGGCTCCGCGGGAGCGGAGCAGCCCGCGAGCAGCATGCTCGCGGCGGCGACCGAGGCGAGAACGCCGACGGTTCGCGTGGATATCCTGTTCAGGGCCTTCTGTGACATGGGGTTCCTCTCATTTGCGGATGGTGCAGGTCGTGGCTCGGGCCGTTGCAGCGGCCCGAGCCATGCAGGCGGGTCCGCCCTAGCCGGGCTTCTTCCTGCGCAAGACATCGATGAGCACCGCGATCGCGATGACGGCACCGATGACTATCTCTTGCCAGAACGCATTCACGTTCAGCAGATTGAGGCCGTTGCGGATGACCGCGAGGACGAGCGCGCCGATGAGCGTCCCCGTGATCCGTCCGACACCGCCGGCGAGACTGGCGCCGCCGATGACGACCGCCGCAATCGCATCGAGCTCGTAGCCCGCCGCCGCTTGGGGTTGGGCGGTGGAGAGGCGACCGGCGAGTACGAGGCCGGCGACCGCGGCGAACAGTCCAGCGACCGCGTACACGCCGACGTGCGTCGCGCGCACCGGGATCCCCGAGAGCCGGGCAGCCTCCTCATTGCCGCCGATCGCGAAGATCGCGCGCCCGAAGACCGTGCGATTCAGCAGCACAGCAGCGATGAGGCCCATGACGGCCATGACCACCACCGGCATCGGGAGCCACCCGAACAGCCTGCTTCCGAGCAACGACACGACATCGCCGGCAGGAATCGCGCGGCCGTCGGAGACGACGAGGGTCAGTCCCCGCGCAATGCTCAGCATCGCCATCGTCGCGATGAACGACGGCAGTCGACCGAACGCCACCATGATGCCGCTCACCGATCCGGCGACCACACCGACGCACAGTCCGACGACGACGGCGAGCAGTGGATGGATGCCGGCGCTCGTGGTCAGCCACGCCGCGCACATCGCCGACAGCGCCGCCACCGAGCCGACCGACAGGTCGATCCCTCCGGTCACAATGACGAGCGTCATCCCGAACGCGAGGATGGCGACGACCGATGCCTGGATGAGCACGTTCGTGAGATTGGGGACGGTGAGGAAGGTGCGCGACACGGAGGCGAGCACGATCACGAGCAGCGCGAGGGCGACGAGAGCGCCGTTGCGCGAAAGGAAGCCGCCGACGCGTTCGCGCAACGCAGTGGCGGTGCGCACGGGCCGATCCGGCGCAGCGATCACGGGTTCAGTGGACACGGGACGAATCGACCTCCTTGACGGCGAGCTTCATGACGGACTCCTGAGTGGCGGCGCCGCGGTCGAATCCGCCGACGATGCGCCCCCCGGTCATGACGAGCAGACGATCGGCCATGCCGATGGCTTCGGGCAGATCGCTCGAGACCATCACGACGGCACCTCCGTCCGCGGTGAATCCGTTGATCAGTTCGTAGAGCTCCACTCGGGCGCCGACGTCGACACCCCGTGTGGGTTCGTCCAGCAGCAGCACGCGCACGCCGGCATCCAGCCACTTGCCGATGACGACCTTCTGCTGGTTCCCGCCCGAGAGCGTGCGCACCGCCTGACCGAGACCCCGCATCCGGATGCCCAGTCGCGTAGCGATCGAGCCGGCGGACGTCCACTGCGCTCGCGGGGCGATGAAGCCTGCCCGCGCGTCGCGGCGGACTGAGGCGAGCCCGATGTTGTCGGCGACGCTTCGGCCGAGCACGAGGCCCTGACCTTTGCGATCTTCGGGCACGAGCGCGATCCCACGCGCGATCGCGGAGCCCAGCCGGCCGCTCGGAACGCGCGCGCCCGCGATGCGGACCTCGCCGCCATCGACGCTGTCGACGCCGGCGATGGCCCGAAGCACCTCGGTGCGACCGGCGCCGACGAGCCCGGCCAGGCCGAGGACTTCGCCGGGGCGGACGTCGAATGAGATGTCATCGAAGCGCCCCCGGCTGGTGAGCTGCCGCACCTCGAGCAACGGAGCCGCGCCCTCGGTCGCCGCAGGGATCCGGGGGTACTGGGTGTCGATCGAACGACCGACCATGAGTCGGATGAGTTCGGATTCGGGCGCGGATGCGACGACCTCACCCACCGCGCGACCGTCGCGGAGCACGGTGGCCCGATCCCCGACGAGCGGGATCTCCTCAAGATGGTGCGAGATGAAGACCTGCGCGACGCCCTCACGGCGCAGTCGTCGCATGACGTCGAAGAGACGTGACGACTCCTGAGCGGTGAGCGCGGCGGTCGGTTCATCGAGGATCAGGATGCGGGACTCCAGACTGAGTGCCTTGGCGATCTCGACGAGTTGCCGGCGGGCGATGCCCAGTGTCTCGACGGGGCGACGCGGATCGACGTCAAGGCCTACTACGTCGAGCCATGGGGTGGCCGCACGCACGACGGCGTTCGCCGACACGATCCCGAACCGCCGGGGCTGACGACCCAGCAGCACGTTCTCGGCCACGCTCAGCTTCGGCACGAGTTGCAGCTCTTGATGGATCGTCCCGATCCCCGCTCGAACCGCGGCGGCAGGCCCGTCGAACCGCACGGGTGTGCCGTCAAGACGCATCACCCCGGCATCCGGCCTGTGGATGCCCGCGAGGATCTTGATCAGCGTGCTCTTGCCGGCTCCGTTCTCGCCGAGCAGCACGTGCACCTCGCCCGCGTCGACGCGGAAATCGATGTCACGGAGCGCATGCACTCCGGCGAACGACTTCTCTACGCCCTCGAGTTCGAGCACGCTCGTCATCGGGATGCCTCCGCGGTCGACGACCGTCGGACGAGATCCACGGGCACCATTTCGACCGCGCCATCGACGGGTTCGCGCCGCTGCAGTGCGTTGATGAGGCGCCGAGCCGCGATTTCGCCGAGCACCTGTGGGCTCTGGCGGATCGTGGTCAGTCCCGGGGTCACGTAGTGGGCCACGGTGATGTCGTCGAAACCGACGACGCTCACGTCGCGCGGCACCGTGAAACCCAGTTCGCTCAACGCCTCCATCGCGCCCAGAGCGATCAGATCGTTCGTGGCGAAGACGGCGGTCACCGAACCCGCTGCGAGTTCGCTGCGGTACCGCAGGATTCCCGCGCGGCCGTTCTCCTCGGTGAACGCGCCATATCGCGCAGCGACGAGCTCTCCGCCCCCGTCGATCCATGACGCGCAGAAGCCCTCGACGCGTTGCGTGCTGCTGGGCAGTCCTTCCTCGGCGGCCAGCACGAGCGCGCGACGGTGTCCGAGCTCGAGCAGGTGCTGAGCAGCCAGTCGGCCGCCTGAGACGTTGTCACTCACCACCGCGGGATACGCGGCATCGGCGATTTGTTCGTCCACCAGGATGAGCGGGAGGTCGCCCACGACGCTTTGGACGTCACCCTGCGGTGCAGCGACTCCCGCGGCGTAGATGAGCCCATCTACCGCCCTGCTCCGGATCATCTCGAGATAGAGCAGTTCCCGCTCGCGGTCCCAGCCCGTGTTGCCCATGATCACGTTGAAGCCGAGGTCGATCGCGGTCTGCTCCGCCCCCTTCGCCAGCTCGGCGAAGAAGCTGTTGGCCATGTCGGGAACGAGTAGCCCGACGACCTGGGTTTGACCCGTTGCAAGATTGCGGGCGGATCGGCTGGGGACGTAGCTCAGATCCGCCATCGCTCGACGGACGCGTTCGACGAGTTCGGGGCTCACGTAGCGCTTGCCGTTGATCGCGTGCGAGACGGTCGTGCTGCTCACGCCTGCCCGCTGAGCCACATCGAAGATGCTGACCAATGTGTCTCCCTTCTCGAGGTAGGGCGGATCGACGAATGAGTGCGCGGGTAGCGAGCGGCGAGTGGTACGGATGCTGCGTCGTGCTGCATCCTCCGGATGGCTTTCGGCTCACCAAAGCGGTTGCCAAAGCGCTTTGCGAACGTTCACAGCACACCACGAAGGATTTGGCTCCGGCAAGCGGGGGCCGGATCTGTTACAGGTCGTTCACGAGCAATCGACACGCCCGCAATGATCGCGGCCGTGGCGGCGCTCGGCGAAACCCCCGCGAAACACCGCGCCGCGCTCGCCCAGCGCTGCTCATCGCGCTCATTCCACGAACAGCGGCACGTCCAGGCTCGCTCGTGCAGGTGATCGATCCGCACGGACGTGTCGACAAGGATTGTCCGCCCTTGCCGAACCGGCCACAGTCGAGCAAATCTACGATCTGTCCACAGAGCGGTAAGGATGTGTGGGGCGTGTCGGTGGTCCTTGCGATACTGGGTCTATGAGATTCCTCGAAGATATCAGCGAAGCCGTGGGGCGGCTGCGCGTGTTCGGGGAACTCGACGTGCCGGCGGCCGCGTTGCCTGATTCGGCGTTGCGGCTCTCCGACGCGTCGGTGCGTGAACTGCTTACCGAGGCGGCGGGGCTGGCGAAGAGTGTTGCGCTGCTGCAGTCAGTGCTGGCCGGGGTTGCCGCATCCCGATCGACGCGGGATCGGGGTCACGAGGGGCTGGCTCAGCGGACCGGTCACCGCAACGCGGTGGAGTTCATCCGTGACCTGACGGGCGCCACGCGCGGGGAGGCGGCCCGTGCGGTGCGCGTGGGAGAGGCGCTGATCGACTGCGTCGGCGCGGATGTCGGCGCGGCGGGCGTCGACGAGGGTTCAGGCGACCAGGGCTCGGCTGGCGAAGGTGGCGTCGGCGTCGGTGTCGGTGTCGCGGATGAGGGCGCGACGGATGCCGGGGCGGCGGATGCCGAGGTGTCCGCGACGCCGTGGCACGAGGCGTTGCGGCTTGCGCTGCTGGCCGGGCAGATCACGACCGCACAGCACGACGCGGTGCGTCTCGGTCTCGGCGAACCGCCGGCGCTCGGTGAGCATTCCGACGCGGACACCGTCGCCGCGTGGCGGGCGGCGTGTGAGGAGCTGGTCCGGGAAGCGGGCAGCTGCACCGTGGAAGACCTCGCCTCCCGTGCCCGCGGGCTGCGTGACCTGCTCGACCCCGCCGGCGCGGAAGACCGTCATGCCGCGAAGTTCGCGCAGCGCTCCTACCGGTCATGGAACGGGCAGGACGGCCTGCGGCGGGCGAGCATCGTGTTCGACCCGGAGATGGGTGAGTGGGTGGACGGCGTGTTCGCCGCGGCGCTCGCGCCCCGGCGCGGCGGCCCGCGGTTCGTCGCCGAGGATGAGAAGCAGGCCGCGCGGGCGCTCGTCGACGATCCGCGCACGAACGAGCAGCTCGCCTACGACCTGTTCGCCGACATCTTCCGTGCGGGCGCGCAGGCGACGGCGAAGGATGTGTTCGGTGTCCGCGAACCCGGCCTGCGCCTGGTCGCGATGCAGGATGCCGTCACCGGCGAACCCGCCCGCCGCGACGCGTTCGGACGGCTCGTCGCGACGGCGGCCACCGACAGCGGCAGCCTCACGGTCCCCGGGTCGGCGATCGAGCACGCGCTGTGCCTGTCGGGCGCGATCACCGTGCACACCGACCGTCACGGCAACCCGCTCGAAGTGGGGCGCGAGCAGCGGCTGTTCACTCCGGCACAGAGACTCGCCCTGTCCGTGCGTGACGGCGGATGCCTCTGGCCCGGCTGCGACCGGCCACCCGCGTACTGCGAAGTCCACCACTGCGACCACTGGGCAGATGGCGGCACCACCGACAGCGACCGCGGGGCGCTGCTGTGCCGGTTCCATCACCTCCACCTGCACAACACGGGCTCGCGGATCACCCGCGACGGTCACGGGCCATTCCTCCTCCACCCGCCACCCGGCGCACACACCACGAGGGCAGGAACGACGGCCGGCGCGGAGGACCCGATCATGCTGCGATCCAAATCACCCCTGCGATGGCTATGGGACCCCCCACCCGACCGAGCCGGCTGGCGCGAACGTCTCGCCACCTGAGGCAGACTCTCTTGCCCCGACGGCGCGGCAGCGCCCCTGAGAAGCTGGCGCGACGGCAACAGCGACGCGACCCGGGCCGACCGCATTCCGAGCGCCGTGTGATGTCCGTTTGCACCGTGCGTGACGACGACCGCGGGGAGCCGGAACGTGGTTGCGGGATTCGTCTGGCATCGCTCCGATCGGCTTGACAGGATGGGCACATGCCGGAGTCGCCTGAGGTCGATGCGCTCGCCGGGTTCCTGCGGTCGCGCGTCGTCCATCGTCGAATCGCAGCACTCGAACTCGAGGAGTACGGCGCACTCAAGACTCGTGATCGCGGCGTCGGGCAACTGGCCGATCGATCGGTGACCGGAGTCCGCCGCTTCGGCAAGCACGTCGCACTGGATACCGACGGGCCGGCGCTCGTGGTCGGCTTCGGTCGCTCCGGGTGGATGCGGTGGCTCCCCGACACCGAAGCGGTCACGCCCGCCGCCGGCCCCGACGTGAGCGTCCCGGCCGCCTCCGCCGCTCCCGTGATCGCACGGCTGAGCTTCGACGACGACGCCGAACTCGAGTTGACGGATGCCGGCAGTTGGCTCTCGGTGGGACTGTGGATCGTGGACGACCCGGCCGATGTGCCCTCGATCGCGAAGCTCGGGCCCGACCCTGCATCGGCCGACTTCACGGCTGCGGACCTGGATCGCATCCTGATCGGACGGCGTAAACAGCTCAAGTCGCTGCTTCAGGAGCAGGAGACGCTCGCCGGCATCGGTAACGCGTACTCCGATGAGATCCTCTGCGTCGCGGGACTCTGGCCGCTCACCCACGCCAGCGCCCTCGACGAGAACCAGCGCGCGGCGCTTTACCGCGCCGTGCGCGAGGTGCTCGGCGACGCGTTCGCGCAGCGACGCGACGTCCCGATCGACCAGCTGAAGGCGCACAAGGTCGCCTCCATGCGCGTCCACGGCCGCACCGGCCAGCCGTGCCCCGACGGCGAGGGCATCGTCGCGGACGTCCCCGGTTCGAAGGGGGCTGCGCAGTATTGCCCCGCCCAGCGACCGCCGGACCAGCGGCCGCCGGACCAGCGACCGCAGGACCAACGGCCGCAGGGTCTGATCTGACACCGCACGCACGACCGCATCCACCCGGCATCCACCCCCGTCCCACCCCGCAACTAGACTTGGCGGGTGATCGATCTCGCTCTGCTCCGCGACGACCCGGACCGCGTCAAGCGCTCGCAGGAGGCGCGCGGCGAGTCGCCGACCACCGTCGACGAGGCCGTCGCAGCCGATCGCGCGCGCCGCGCCGCCATCACCGCATTCGAGGAGCTGCGCGCCGAGCAGAACGCGCACGGCAAGCGCGTCGCCGCCGCCCCCAAAGATGAGAAGGCGGCCCTCGTCGCCCAGGCGAAGGACCTCAGCGACCGCGTCAAGGTCGCCCAGCAGGCGGTCACCACCGCAGAACAGGCGGCGGATGAGGCGCTCGCGCGCATCGAGAACATCGTCATCGACGGAGTGCCCGCCGGTGGCGAGGAAAACTTCGTGACGCTGCGGACGCACGGGCAGCCGGCATCCTTCGACTTCACTCCTCTCGACCACCTCGCCCTCGGCGAGAAGCTCGGCGCCATCGACATGGAGCGCGGTACCAAGGTCTCGGGCTCGCGCTTCTACTTCCTCACCGGCATCGGCGCGCGGCTGGAGTACGCGCTCATGTCGCTCGGGCTGCAGCGGGCGGTGGATGCCGGGTTCGTCCCGATGATCCCACCGACCGTCGTCCGTCCCGAGATCATGCGCGGCACGGGATTCCTCGGCCAGCACGCCGACGAGGTCTACCGGCTCGAAGCCGACGACCTCTATCTCGTCGGCACGAGCGAGGTGCCGCTCGCGGGGTATCACATGGGCGAGATCCTCGACCTGTCGGCCGGACCCAAGCGCTACGCCGGCTGGTCGACGTGCTACCGGCGCGAGGCCGGATCGTACGGCAAGGACACCCGCGGCATCATCCGCGTGCACCAGTTCAACAAGCTCGAGATGTTCGTCTACACGACCCTCGAGGATGCCGAGGCGGAGCACCTGCGCCTCGTCGACATGCAGGAGAGCATGCTGCAGGACCTGGGCCTGAGCTACCGCGTCATCGACGTCGCGGCGGGCGACCTCGGCTCGTCCGCCGCCCGCAAGTACGACGTCGAGGCGTGGGTGCCGACGCAGGGCGCGTACCGGGAGCTCACGAGCACGAGCAACTGCACGAGCTACCAGGCGCGTCGACTCGACGTGCGCTACCGGCCTGCCGTCGACGGCGGCGGGGCGGGCAAGGCCGCGCCGGTCGCGACCCTCAACGGCACGCTCGCCACGACCCGCTGGATCGTGGCCCTGCTCGAAACGCATCAGCGCGCGGACGGCTCGGTCGAGATCCCCGAGGTGCTGCGGCCGTACCTCGGCGGGCTCGAGGTCGCGGAGCCCATCGCGTGACGGACGAGATGACCGAAGAGACGGCCGAGGGGCACCTGCCGCCGACCGGGTCGGTGCGGGTCGTTCGGCCCGCCGCCGCGGCCGACCTCGTCGAGGAGATCGCGGAGGATGCCGAGAACCCCGCCGTGGCGACGACGCGCATGCTCATCGCGCTGGATGTCGATGGCACCGTGCTGCTGGAGGACGAGACGCTCAGCCCGGGCGTCGTCGACGCGGTCGCCCACGCGCACCGCGCCGGGCACGAGGTGATGCTCGCGACCGGGCGCAGCTGGGAGGGCACCCGCGGCATCCAGCACGTGCTGCGGCTTGCGCCGGAGTATGCGGTGTGCTCGAACGGCGCCGTCATCATGAGACGGATCGGGGGAGACCTCGGTGAGGAGAGCGTCTACGAGCGGTTCCGCATCGAGACGTTCGATCCGACCGAGGCCGTGACGCTGCTGCGCGAGCATCTGCCCGAGGCGCGCTACATGGTCGAGCTCACCGACGGGCGACGCCTGTACACCGAGCCCATCGAGGACTGGAACCTGACGCAGGCGCAGCGCGTCGGCTTCGATGAGCTCGTCGCACAGCCGGTGTGCCGTGTCGTCGTGGTCTCACCGGAGGACACCGACGGCGACTTCGTCCAGCTCGTCGCGCGGATCGGCCTCAATGAGGTGTCGTATGCCGTCGGCTGGTCGGCATGGCTCGACATCGCCCCGCAGGGTGTGGACAAATCCACCGCGCTCGAGCGGGTGCGCACCTGGCTGGGTGTCGACCCCGATCGCGTGCTCGTCATCGGCGACGGGCGCAACGATCTCGGGATGTTCCGGTGGGCGCTCGAGCATGGTGGACGGGCGATCGCGATGGGACAGGGGCCGGACGAAGTGCGCGCCGAGGCGGGGGAGATCACGGCATCCGTCCACGCCGGCGGCGTCGCCGACATCCTCAAGCGACTCTGAGTCGCACGCTCGCGTGGTCTTCGTGCGTCTTTCAGGGGCCGCACAGGCGGCTGCGGGAAGAATAGGACAGGTCTGCTCGACTAGACTCGCCGTTCGATGGGAGCATCACGGGATGCCTGCGGGGATGCCGTGACGCACACATCGGGAGGGTTGTCCGAGCGGCCGATGGACCCGGTCTTGAAAACCGGTGGGCAGCAATGTCCCGTGGGTTCGAATCCCACACCCTCCGCCGCGGCGGCGGAGGCCCCCGTAGGGGGCCACCGCACCAGCTTCGCGGCCGCGCCGCGTCTGAAAGGATCCCCGTGAGTGCACGCACCGACGGCTCCCGCCGCCAGCCCGTCGCCCGTCACGGCATCCTGAAGTCTCCTCATCCGTTCACGCAGATCGTCACGGTGTTGGTCGCCGTCGTCGCGGTTGTCGTGCTCAGCACGGGTGCCGTGGGTGCGTTCGCGGCGTGGAACGCGCTGTCGTCTGTCGAGGCGGCCGGCGTATCCCTCGGTGATGACGAGGGACAGTTGCCGCCGACGCTGGGCGAGATCGAAGGCGGCGTGAACCTGCTCATCGTCGGCACCGACTCGTGCGACGGCGACAACGCGGCGCTGTCGGGCGCCTGCCAGGCCGGCGACACCGCCGGCGAGCGCAATGACGTCACGATGCTGCTGCACATCTCGGACGATCCTCGCCGGGTGACGGTCGTGTCGTTCCCGCGCGACATGATCGTTCCCATTCCCGCGTGCACGGGCGAGGACGGGACGCAGTACTCATCGATGAGTGCGCAGATGCTGAACGTCTCCTACATGTACGGCGGTCTCTCGTGCAGCGTATTGACGATCGAGAAGCTCACCGGCATCGACATCCAGTTCGCCGCGGCGACCAGGTGGACGGGCGTCATCAACATGTCCGACGCGGTCGGCGGTGTCGACGTCTGCGTGTCGGACGACATCCGCGATCCTCACACCGGCCTGTCGCTGACGAAGGGGACACACACCCTTCAGGGGGTCGAGGCGCTGCAGTTCCTGCGGATGCGCCACGGGATCGGCGATCAGTCGGACCTTGCTCGCATCTCCAATCAGCAGCAGTTCATGAGCTCGATGGTGCGTAAGCTCCAGTCCGACGGTGTGCTGGCGAACCCCGCGACCCTGTTCAACCTGGCGACGACGGCTGTCAAGCAGGTGAACGAAGGCCAGATCGTGCTGAGCCAGTCGCTGGCGAACCCGCAGCGGATGGTGCAGATCGCGATGGCTGTGAAAGACGTCGCCTACGAGGACATCGTGTTCGTGCAGTATCCAACGACGTACACGGATGGTGGCCTGCGGGTGCAGCCAGTGCTTTCGGACGCTGCGGTGCTGTTCCAGGCGCTGGCGAACAACGAGCCGTTGGAGCTGACCGGCTCGACGAGCGACGGCTACGGCACCGAGGTGGTGGGCGAGGCGACCAAGCCCGAACCCGCCACGACGGCGACGCCAGCCCCGACGGAGTCCGCGACGCCGGATGCCGGGACCACCGAGGCTCCCGCCCCGACCGAGTCGACCCAGCCGTCGCAGGCCGCCGTGGCGCTGCCTCCCTCCGTCACAGGTCAGAAGGCGGATCAGGTCACCTGCACCGTCAAGCAGCGCTGACGCGGCTTGTGTGCCGCGGGTGCGCGTTGCGCGCCCTGCGGGCGTCGGGCTGGGGTTGCGCATTGGGCGGTGTGGCCGACCACTTCGCCGGCTGATACCGTCCCAAAAGCAGGCTGGATTTCACAATGCCCGCCGCCACGGGCCGGAAAGCGGCATTTCAGCCTGCTCTTGCGACACCGGACGGGGGCCCACCCCTGAGCTGGTTCGGCCGCACGGGTGCGAACGGCTATGATTGCCGGGTGCGTCCGCGCCGCCTCGGCGGCCCGGCGCCTGGAGACGTCGCATAGTCAGGCCTAGTGCACCACCCTGCTAAGGTGGAGTCCCCTTACGGGGACCGAGGGTTCAAATCCCTCCGTCTCCGCCAATCGAAATGGTCCGCGATCCCTTGAAAACACTGGGATCTCGGGCCATCGGTCTTTCCGGGATTGGAGCGTTTGCGTCCCATTTGCGTCCGGTCGGCGAACGCAGGTGCTATTCGACGGCGCAGGACGGGGCGCGAGCGGGGCTGGGGCCCAGTTGCGCCCGCCGGCCGGACGCTTGTCACGGCCGCGGTTCGGGCCGTCGGTGACCGGTCGTGAATCAGGACATTGGTGACAGATCGTGTGCCAGCACACGTGGCCTAACCGGAGCCCAATCAGACGATCGCGTCAGTCCACCTCGAAAAGCGCGTCGGCGCCGGCGGCCAGGGCGGCGGCGTTCATAGCGCCTGAGACATCGTCCAAGTCGCTGTCGAAGAGGTCGGCATAGACGTCGAGAGTCATCGCAGCCGAGGTGTGTCCCAGCATGCGCTGGACGGTCTTCACGTTCGCGCCCGATTGCACGGCAAGCGATGCTGCCGTGTGCCGGAGATCATGAATCGTCATTCTCGGGAGACCGGCGTCCGCCAGGGCTGTGACGAACCACGACTTCGACCCATCACTCGAGCGCGTTCGTTTCATGTGTCGCCCATCCGCGGCAGGGAAGATCAGTGCTTCGGGGCGCCGACCGTCGCACCGCTTCGCCAGAGCCTCCATCAAGAACGAAGGGACCGGCACAAGCCGCGGCTTATGGGATTTGGGTGTGCCGATGTGGATCTCTCCGTTCACCTCGACGGCATTTTGAGACACTCGCAATCGGCTGCGGACGAGGTCTACGTCCTTCACGCGTAGCCCGGCCGCCTCGCCCCACCGGATTCCGCAGTAGCAGAGGACGAGAACGAGGAGCTTCTTATCGCCCGAGGCGTTCGCGAGTGCCAACGCCTCCTTGTGCGTCAGGTAGAGATGCTCACCCCGCTGCTTGCGCGGAAGTCCCATCTTGCCTACTCGTGCCGGGTTCACGGCGATGCGCTTGTCGTAGACGGCGTCGTCCATGATGCTGGCCAGCACCCCGAAGGTTCGAATCGTCACTGTCGCGCCGAGGGTCCTGTTCATCTCAGCGACCCACGCCCGCACATCGGTATGCATGATCTCGTCGATGCGCCAGCGGCCCCAGCGCGGTTGGACTCGCAGACGCCAGGCTGTGTCGAGCGGGGCGTAGGCAGACGGCTTCATGCTCGCCCTCTTGGAGTCGAGCCAGCCGGGTCCGAGCTCGTTCACCGTGATCTGCGCGGAAACGGGATCGATGTATACGCCGTGGGCACGCGCCGAATCGAGATCGGCAAGCCACATCTCCGCCTCGCGCTTGCGAATGAAACCGCGCTTGCCGCCCTTGCTCCCGTCAGGCTTGACGTAGCGGACCTCATACCGCTTGCCAGCTGCGCTCTGGTACGGCCGGATGCTACCCATCTGCCTGTCGGCCGACGATGTAGCTCATGCCTTCGAGGCGTCCTTCAGCGCGGGCCTTCTTCACCCAGTCCGCAGCGGTGCGCTGGGGGATGCCGAGCTCGTCGGCGATGGCACGGACCGGCGGGTTGCCGCTGAGCGCGGCGATGCCATAAAGCAGCTCGGTGGCCTCCATTCGCTCGGCACGGTTGCCGCGCTTGGCGACGGCTTCGGCGAGCCATTCGGGGAGGATGCGCCCGCCGGTCGTGGTGAGATCGTGTGCCGTCATGTTGGGCGGTCCGTCGTCGAGGCTGAGCGCGATGCAGTGCGGAGTTGCTGCGCGCATTATCGTCTCGATCGAGATCTGCCGCAGGCTGCGGTGCACGATCTCGGTTCCCTCCGCGCTGATGTCGCACCGGGTGATGAGGTACCGGCCCTCGTCGGCGCTGTAGTGCGCTTCGATGCGCACGCTGAGCCCGGGCGCGACTTCGGTGGCGTGGGCGGCGAAGCCCGGGGCGATCCGCAGCGCTGACCCGACCGGTTGGGTGGCAGCATGCCACGTCATCTTCTGCCCGGTCAGGGTGTACACGTCGACCTTCACCTCCTCAGTGTGTCTGATCGCGCCGCGGATATGCGAACCGCCCTTGACAGAGTGTAGCGCTTAAGTATCTACTTGTGTCAAACGTGGTCACGATTACATGAACGGGGGTTGATGATGGCCACTCACACTGAAACCCGGGAAGAGATCGAATGGCTCTCCCCGCAGGACGTCGCCGACATGCTTCCCGGCGGCATCACGGTCGGGAAACTCGAGCGCTGGCGGCGCGAGGGCGGGGGCCCGGTCTTCCACAAGCTCGGCAAGACCGTCGCCTACATCCGCAGCGAAGTCGACCAGTGGATCCGAGACACCGCGTGCCGGTCTACGTCGGACACCTGGTCGCGCAGCCGGAGCCGGCGATGATCACAGTCACCGTCTACTCACTCGGCGAGGGCTGCCCGCACTGCGTGCGCACGTGCAACTGCCTCACCGTCGCCGGCATCCGCTCGACTGTCATCGACATCACGGTGGATGAAGATGCGCGCCGGTTCGTGACCGAGCAGCTCGGATACGCGCAAGCGCCGGTCGTGGTGATCGACCAGGACCCGGCCGTCCATTGGTGCGGGTTCCGGCCCGACCTGATCCAGCAGGTCGCCAAACGGGCAATATTGCCATCTGATGCAACGCGCCGACCCCCGATCGCAGGCGCTGCAGAAGGCTGAGTGCAGTGATTCTCGAGCGGGTCGAACTCACTGCGCCGACCCTAGATTCGAAAGCCTACTTCATTTGCATCAATGTTGCGTTGGATGCATCATGAGGATGTGCTTGTAGTTGATCCTTCGCCTGCGCAGAGGCTTCTATCCGCAGGGAACGTCGTTCACCTCGACCCTGAGAGGGCCGTGCTCGATGGGATGTTGGATGGGTGGCGAGTTCAGCAGACTGCTCGCTTCCTGAAGGCTCCGACGATTGCGGCGAGAGAGCGGCTCGTGCGCCGGTTCGTGGATTTCACGGGTATGTACCCGTGGCAATGGACGCCGGCGGAGGCGGAGGCGTGGATCAGTGAGTTGCGGTCGGGTGCGAAGCCGTTGCGAGTGTCGACGCTGCGTGGGTACGAGATCGACATCAAGATGTTCTGCGCGTACGTCACTGATCCTCGATATCCGTGGCTGTCGGAGTGTGAGGCGCGTTTCGGTGTCGCGCCGCGGCAGGTGTTCCATGAGGACAACTCGATCGTGCATGTCAGCGAGTACGAGGGTGATGCCGCGCGGCGCCCGTTGACGTTTGATGAGGTTCAGGCGTTGTTCGATGCGGCCGATGGGCTTGCTGCACGGATCCGGTCGAGACGACGGAAGGGTGCAGTTCAGGCGCTACGAGATGCGGCCCTCCTCAAAAGCGTCTACGCGTTCGGGTTGCGGCGACGTGAGGCGGTAATGCTTGATCTAGTGGATCTGCGCCGCAACGCGAAGCTGCCGCATCTGGATCGTTTCGGTGCACTGTCGGTGCGACATGGCAAGGCCAGCCGTGGGGGGCCGTCGAAGCGGCGCACGGTGCTCACGGTTCCCGAAATGGGGTGGATTGCGGGGACGCTGGCGCACTACCTCGAGGAGGTCCGCCCGTCGCTGTCGTCTTCGGCGCCCTCATCTCCGGCGCTGTGGGTGACGGAACGGGGTACGAGGCTGAGTAGGCGTGCGGCGAATGAGGCGTTCTGTGCAGCTCGCGATGCCGCGGGGATCGACTCTTCGTTGGATCTGCATTCGTTGCGGCACTCGTACGTGACGCATCTGGTGGAGTTCGACTACCCGGAGCGGTTCATCCAGGAGCAGGTGGGGCACTCGTTCTCCTCGACGACCGCGATCTACGTCGGGGTCTCCAACGAGTACCGGAACCGCCTACTCACTCAAGCTATTCACACCCGCTACGGCGCCGACTTTGAGGAGGCAGCACGGTGAAAGAGATGGACTACGTCTGGCATCTGCGCGCGAAGATGGCGGAGCGTGGCATGTTCGCCACGACGGACCTGCAACCGCTGCTCGCTGAGCGTGGCGTCGCGCTCTCCCGGGAGCAGACTTACCGGCTGGTGACGGGTCAGCCGCAACGGTTGAGTATGGTGACGCTGATCGCGCTGTGCGACATCCTTGGGTGCACACCCAACGACCTCATCGAGCCGCGCATCGTCGAGGCGTCCGCCAGGAAGGCTTCCGGAGAAGTCGTCCCGCTGAAGAGCCGAGTGTCCGCCCGCCGAACGACGATCAATCGGCCCGGGCATGCGAAATGACCGTGGTGCCGGAGCAACCTTGCTCCGAGTGCGGAAGCCGCGCTCCGCGGGTGAAGCGACTCCCCGGTGGGGGAGGGCTCTGCCGACCGTGCTACAACGTCAGCCGACGTGTGGAGTGCTCGCGCTGTGGTCGTATCAGGGCGCCCAGCGCTCGAGCGGACGACGGCGCACCACTCTGCGGGCACTGCGCGCGACCGAAGCGTTCGTGTGCGGGATGCGGCCGTGTCGATCACGTCACCGCCATCGTTGATGGTCAGGATCTCTGCCAGCGCTGCTACTCCGCACCGGTCAGAGCGTGCGGACAATGCGGGCGGGAGCGCCGTGTCGCAACCCGCCATCAGGACGGCGTCGCAGATCTGTGCCACAGCTGCTACCGCACCACCGTCGCCGAGTGCGCCATCTGCCAGCAAACGCGCGCTGTCCACACCACCTGGCCGCTCGGCCCTGTGTGCGGCGTCTGCTACCGTCGCGAGCTCCGCCACCCGAACGGCTGCGAGTCCTGCAGGCAGAGGAAAGCGCTTATCGGTCGCAACGACCGGGGAGAGCGCGTCTGCGGGCCCTGTGCGGGATCGACCCGCGACTACATCTGCGCCAAGTGTGGCGCCGCGGGTGAGCAGCACTTCGAGAACACCTGCATCCGTTGCTCCGTCATCCGAGCCGCCGGCGACCTGCTCGCGGCTGCGACGGGAGTGATCCCCGAGCGTTTGGCCGGGCTCCCTGACGAGCTCGTTCGTCGAGGTCGCGTGGACTCAATGATGAGATGGTTGCTCAAGCCCACCCCGCGGGGCCTGCTCCGAGCGATCGGAACGGAGGAGTCGATCACTCATGCGAGCGTCGATGCGTGTCCACCCGGGCAGGCGCGACATCACCTCCGTGCTCTCCTGGTCGACGTCGGCGTCCTCCCGGTACGAGATGAGCAGACAGATCGGCTCGAAACATGGGTCGACGAGTACCTGACCCAGCTCCCTCCCCACCATGCCGCCGTGATCACCCCTTACGCGCAATGGAAGGTGCTGCGCGCCGTGCGTCGTCGGGCGCGCCGTCGGCCCACCACGATCGGTGTCGCGGATTCCGCGCGGGAGCGGATCCGTGCCGCCGCGCGGCTCCTGCACCACGTCGAGCAAGAAGGCGAGATTCTCTCGGCGCTGACACAGGAGGCTCTGGACCGGTGGACTGGCGGCAACGCCGCCCGCAGTGGTGACATCGCGCCGTTCGTCTCGTGGCTCAGCAGTACGGGCCAGTATCCGGGACTCCGGGTCGAGCGCGGAAAGATGGCCAAGCCAAGCGAGATCAGCGAGGAGGGCGAACATCACGCTCTGATCCGCAAGTTCATCGCCGGATCGGACGATACGGTGAACCTCGCGACGAGAGTCGCCGCGCTGCTCGTTCTCGTCTACGGGGCCCGAACTGACCGCATCCACCGACTCACCACAGCCGACACCATCGCGGCGGGAGGGCGAACGTATCTCGCGCTATCGACCGAGCCCATCGAGATCCTGAGCCCGGTTGCTCACCTCCTCGCACGGCTCATCGCGGATGCCGAGCGCAATCCGCGTGCGGTTCGCCGGGACGGCGAAGGGTCGTATCTCTTCGTATCTCCTCGGCGGCATCACGAACCAATCCATCCCACAACCCTCGGGCGGTGGATGGCTCGGGCCGGTGTCAGTCCACGGATTGCCCGGAACTATGCAATGCTCGCTCTCACCAGCGACCTCCCTGCCGCCGTGGTGGCCACGCAGGTGGGAATCACGGCGCAGGCGGCCAGTCGTTGGGCTCAGTTCTCGCAACGCGACAGCGTCGAGTACATTGCCGCACGAGCAACCCTCTTCCCTCGCTGAGAGTCAGCGTGCGGTGGGCCGGTGTATTTGATGTACTCCGACCAGGTGCACTCGACCGCGAGGCGCAGCGCATCCGGCGGGAAGTATCCGATGAGCTGCCGCTTTAGGGGGTCGGGATCGAACGTGACCGAGCGCAACAGACGGCGGCCACGAATCTCGACCACGCGAAGGATCGCGATCCGCCTGCTTCGATCGAACATGTACCAGACGCCAGGCTCGGGGGAGCACTGCAACTGAGACATAGGCGACCAGTGCTGCACCACGTCTCGACCCTATAAGTATTCGAACACACGTTCGAAGGACTTTCCTTCGGCCGGGGGAACGCTCCCGCTGCGCGCTCGATCAGCGAGGGTGGCGCCGTTCGACGAGGATTGTGTCGCGCCACTGTCCAGACCAGGGGCCATAGGTGATGAGGGCGATGCGTTCCCGACGACCCGCGCGACGGAAGCCGGTCCGGTCGTGGAGGGCGAGGCTGGCGGGTTCTCGGGGAAGATGCTCGACTGCACCGTCCATACCCCGGCCTCGTCGGCGGCTTGGAGGAAGGCGTCGAGGAGTGCGGCGCCGACGCCGTGCCCGCGAGCTGGTTCGCGACATAAACCGAGTGCTCGACCACGCCCCGGTATACCTCACGAGATGACACGGGCGAGGCGGCGACCCATCCGAGAACCGAACCGGCGGTGTCCTCGGCAACGAACCGCCCCACGGTGAGTTTCCCCGAGTGGAAGGCAGGCCACGTTGGCGGATCTGTCTCGAACGTTGCGTTGCCGGTCGCGATGCCTTCTCTGTAGATGGACTCCACTGATGCCCAGTCGGCAGTCGTAATGGACCGGATGAGGACGCCGCTCATGGGCGCAGCGCGCGGGAGGCCTGTTCGAGGGCGTCGGTGACGACGCGGTAGTAGGCCCAGCGGCCGCGCTGTTCGCGGGTGGCGAGGCCCGCGTCGACGAGCAGTTTCATGTGGTGGGAGACGGTCGGCTGGGATAGTCCGACGGGCTCGGTGAGGTCGCAGATGCATGCCTCGCCGTCGCCGGATGCGGCGAAGCGTGTACAGCGCGTATGCCCTGGGATCGAACAGCGGAGCCGGCCATTATCCCGGCTCGATCGCGACACATCAACTTAAGGCAAGCCCCTTGTCACGTGGTTCCTGGGGGCGTTTGCTGTCTAGCGATGGGGCCGGCGTCGGAGAGGCCTTGTCAGAAAGACGTCGAGCAACACAATCGGATCGGAGTGGACATGAAAGCAGTGGTGTACGAGGGACCCCGTCAGGTCAGCACGAAGGACGTCCCGGACGCGAAGATCGAACGACCCACCGATGTCCTGGTCAGGGTAACGACGACGAACATCTGCGGCTCGGACCTCCACATGTACGAGGGACGGACCTCCTTCGAGGTGGGCCGGACGTTCGGTCACGAGAACATGGGGGAGGTCATCGAAGTCGGTAGTGGCGTGGAGAAGGTCAGGGTCGGAGACCGGGTTGTGCTCCCGTTCAACATTTCGTGCGGATTCTGTAAGAACTGCGAACGCGGCCTGACCAACTACTGTCTCACCACTCAGCCCGACCCATCATTGGCCGGTGCGGCCTATGGGTTCGCCGACATGGGTCCCTACGGCGGTGGCCAAGCGGAACTGCTCCGTGTGCCGTTCGGTGATCACAACGCGCTGCGCTTGGGCGAGGATGCGGAGGAGAAGGAGAATGACTACGTCATGCTCTCCGACATCTTCCCCACCGGTTACCACGCCACCGAGATGGCCGGCGTGGTCCCGGGCGACAGCGTTGTCATCGCCGGGGCGGGTCCGGTCGGGCTGATGGCCGCCCTGTCCGCGATGATCAAGGGAGCCGCGAAGGTGATGGTGGTCGATCGTCACCCTGACCGGCTCGCGTTGGCCGAGCAGATCGGCGCGATCGCCATCGATGACTCCAAGGTCGATCCCGTGCAAGCCGTGCTCGACGAGACGATGGGGCTGGGAGCTGACCGGGGCTGCGAATGCGTGGGTTACCAGGCCCACGATCCCCAGGGCAACGAGGACACCGCCGCCACGCTGAACATGCTCATCAACTCGGTGCGTTTCACCGGAGGAATCGGCACCGTCGGCGTGTTCGTCCCCCAGGACCCCGGAGCCAAGGACGACCTCGCCAAGCAGGGAAAGGCGGCCATCGACTTCGGAACGCATTGGTTCAAGGGTCAGACCATGGGGAGCGGTCAGGCCCCGGTCAAGCGGTACAACCGCCAGCTGCGGGACTTGATCGCCGCCGGCAAGGCGACCCCTTCGTGGATCGTCTCCCACGAGATCTCGCTGGACCAGGCTGCCGATGCCTACAAGAACTTCGACGCCCGGTCCAAGGGTTGGACCAAGGTTCTCATCAAGCCCGGAATGGCGACCGAGAAGAAGGCGAACTGATATGGCCGAGACGCTGCAGGGCAAGAGAGTCGCCATCCTCGCCGCCGACGGGGTCGAGCGCGTCGAGCTCGAGAAGCCCCGCGAGGCGCTGGAGCAGGCTGGTGCACAGACCGAGGTTCTGTCGATCCATGACGGTGAGATCCAGGCCCGTGAGAACGATCTGGATGCCGCGGGCACGTTTACTGTCGACGGGTTGGTCGCGGACGCCTCTGTCGCCCACTATGACGCCCTGCTTCTCCCGGGCGGCACGGTGAACCCCGACCAGCTCCGGGTCGACCCCGACGCGGTCTCCTTCGTCCGCGAGTTCGTCGAAAGCGGCAAGCCCGTTGCGGCGATCTGTCACGGGCCGTGGACGCTGATCGAGGCGGGTGTGGTCGAAGGTCGCACCTTGACGTCCTTCCCGAGCATCCGCACGGATCTGCGCAACGCCGGTGCTGACGTCGTCGACCAGGATGTCGTGGTGGACGGGAATCTGATCACCAGCCGCTCGCCCGATGACCTGCCTGCGTTCTGCGACACGATCGTGGCGAAATTTGCGAGCAGCAATTCAACCCAGGGAGAGGTGACGTCATGAGCGTGACGAAGGGACTGCTCGTCAGGCTGGAGGCCCTGCCCGGAAATCCGTCTCGGCCCGTCCTCCTTCGGGATCTTCGACGTATTCCCCGATGACGCCGGCCGCGACGCGCACCTGTCCGGCGCGGTTGCGACCGCTCTCGGCGAGCAGACCGGCAAACTGTTCAGCGAGCCGACGATCGAGAAGCTCGACGTCCTGGGCTCCAAACTCCCCGCCTGACACCACAGGCCGGGAGTACTGGCCCAAAAAGGGAGGGGTCGCTGCGCGCGGTGACTTCGGGCTTACACAGCCCGCTGACCTCGTGGCAGCGGCCCCTTCTCTTGCGGCCTATCGCTAATCACCAACAGATCGGGGAACCGCGATGACAGGAACTGGCGACGGCGTTGTCACGACGCATTCACCCGAGGTAGCAGTGATCGGGGGCGGGATCGTCGGTCTGTCGACGGCGTACGCGCTGCGGGAGCAGGGCGTGCCGGTGCGCTTGTACGAGGCTGGTCTGCCCGGGACGGGTCAGTCCGCAGGCGAGTCGCGGATCTTCCGGCATGCCCACGACGACCCGCGACTCGTCGCTTTCGCGCGCGAAAGCCGCGGCGTATGGGATGAGTGGGCCGAACACTTCGACGTCGAGCTGGTCTCATCAGACGGTGTCCTGGCGATCGGAGACAGCGCCCTGGCGCGGCTGCGGGTGCTCGACCAGGTCGGCGGCGTGGAAGCGCACGAGATCGCCGCGGCCGAGGTCGCCCAGCGGATGCCGCTGCTCGCTGGGTACTCGGGGCCAGCGGTGCTCGACGAGTCGGGCGGAGCGATCCGCACCCGCGCCGCAATCACGGCACTCACGGGTGCCCTCGCAGATGCGGTCACCACCGGTGAGGTCATCTCCATCGATCCCCGCGCCGACGGGACGGTCGAGGTGCGCAGCGTCACCGACCGGGCTGTGTACTCCAAGGTGGTCGTGTGCGCCGGCCGCGAAACCGCCCGCCTGGCACGCAGCGTCGGCCTGTCGCTGCCGGTTCGCCTTGCCGCACACGTCAGGCTGACCTTCGACGTGAAAGCCGCCGCCCCGGCACGAGTCGCGTGCCTGCAGGACAGTAGCGGCGTCTTCGGCGAAGTCGGCGTCTACGCGACGCCGCTACCGGGCAACAGCAGCTATTCGGTTGGACTCAGCGACACCGTCGGCGTCCGCGACGACGGAACTTTCATCGACCCGGCGGCGATTCGATCGCTGGACGAACGCGCGCGCGAATACGTGACACGGGCGCTGCCCGGTCTCCACCCAGAGCCGCGCGACTTCCTTCACTGCTGGGTGACCGACCTCCCGTGGAGTGAGGACGGCGTGGCCGTGTGGGAGGCAGGCTCTGTCCTCTTTGTGGCCGGTCACAATTTGTTCAAGCAGGCACCTGCGCTGGGTCGCGCTCTTGCCCGGGCTGCGACCGGCGGCGGTCTCCGCGCCGAGCTCACGCCCGAAGCGCGCCTCGGCGAGGCCCAGAGCTAGGGCGTCCTAATCGCGGGGGGTGACCAAGCTCGTCTGTGGGCTGTCGTTGATAACCGAGGTGAGACCGCGAGCGGCCGAGAGCCACTTTAAAGATGCGCTGGATTCACGCCGACACGGGTTGAACAGGAACGCCTTGCGCGCTGCACGGTCGACAAGGCTCGCCGCCGGGCGCTGCCCTTGGTCCCGATATGCTGCCCACATGACGAGTGGGCAGATAGAACGGCGCACTCTTTGGCGAACGATTCGCACGGAGTCGGGTTCGGCTGTGCTCTTGGTCGTCGTCGCAGCGGTCGCCCTGCTCTGGGCGAACTCGCCACTCTCCGAGGCCTATTTCGGGTTGTGGGATGTCGAGATTGGGGTTGATGTCGGCGGGTTCGGACTGCACATGAACCTGCACCACTGGATCAACGACGGCCTCATGGCGGTCTTCTTCTTGGTCGTTGGCCTCGAGGTGCGACAGGAATTCGCGCATGGGTCGCTCCGAGACGCGAGCCGCGCGCGTCTCGCGTTGATCGCTGGCGTCGCCGGCGTGGCACTGCCCGCAGTTTTCTACATCCTGATCGTGGCTACCGCGGGCGGCGACGGGCTCGGTGGATGGGGCGCGGTGGTCGGTACCGACACCGCGTTCCTGTTGGGTGCCCTCGCGCTCGTCGGCCCGAAACTCTCCGGCCAGTTGCGGGTGTTCCTCCTCACCCTCACCGTCGTCGATGACTTCCTCGCCGTCTCCATCATCGGCATTGTCTACAGCGACGAAATCCGGCTCGTTCCGCTGCTGATCGCAGTTGCCTGCCTCGCCGGGTTGTGGCTTCTGGGTCATTCGCGCCAATGGAGCGCCATACCGTACGTGCTGATTGTCATTGTGCTCTGGTTCGCGACCGTTGATTCCGGAATCCACGCCTCCCTCGCGGGCATGGTCGCAGGACTCCTTGTCCCCGCCTACCCGACGCGTCGGCAGCAGGTGGTCGCGGCTCGTCAGCTGTTCCGCGACTTCTGGCAGTCGCCGAGCGCGGCATCGGCGCGCGCAGTCGATCGAGGCTTGGCGCGAGGTATCTCGGTAAATGAACGCATGCACGAGGTCTTGCGCGTGCCGACCGCGCTCGTCATCGTCCCGATCTTCGCGCTCGCGAACGCTGGCGTCGACCTGCGCGGCGGCATGCTCGTCGATTCCTTCCAGTCCTCCGTGACGTGGGGAGTCATCGCGGGTCTCGTGCTCGGCAAACTTCTCGGCATCGGTCTCGCCACCTTCGTCGCTGTGAAGCTTGGAGCCGGTCGGCTACCCGAGGGTGTCGGGATGGGCAGCGTGTTTGGCGGCGCGGCGCTTTCAGGGATCGGGTTCACCGTGTCGCTCCTGGTGATCGGCCTCGCGTTCGGCTCGACGTCCGACCTGGGTCGGCGAGCGACCGTCGGCGTGTTGGTGGCGATGGTGCTCGCTACCGCGCTTGGTTGGTTGATTTTCCGGGTTGCTGCGAAACGCTGGGGAGAGGAGACGGCAGATCTGCCGATGGTGCTCACACCACCCGTTGATCCGGAAGTCGACCACGTCCGCGGACCAGAGGACGCCCAGCTCACGCTCGTCGAGTACATCGACTTCGAATGCCCCTATTGCGCGCACGCAACGGGTTCCTGGGAGGACCTCCGCAGCCGGTTCGGGGACGATCTCCGGTATGTCGTTCGCCACCTGCCACATCACCCCCACGGCCCCATAGCCGCACGAGCGTCGGAGGCGGCGTCGAATCAGGGGATGTTCTGGCCGTGGCTGGACTTCGTCTTCACGCGGCAAGATGCGCTCGAGCGCGAGGATCTGATCCGTTACGCCGAAGAGCTGGGCCTGGATGTCGCCCAGTTCACGACTGACCTCGACAGTGTCGCCGTACGCGCCCGTGTGGAGCGGGATCTCGAAAGCGCCGATGCAAGCGGGGCGCACGCCACCCCGACGTTCTTCATAGGCGGCCGACGGTTGCTGGGTAGCTACGACGCTCGAACGCTCACCTCAGCCCTCGAAGCCAGCCGCCGAGGCACACGAACCCAGGAAGTGCGCTCCTGAGTCGAGGTCGACCGAGTTGGCCCTCGCAGGGTGATCGGCACCGGACAGGTGCTCCGCGCCATCGCGATGCTCGTCTACCTACTCGTACCCGGTTGGCCCGGGGCAATTAAACAGCCGCATCATCTTGCCTCCACGGTCGATGAACCTGCTTACCGCGAGACCCGCTTGGTACAGTTCCGAAATGGACGACCTTTCCTCAGTGTCCACCCACGTCCAGCCCGATGTCCGGGTGCGTGGTGCCCGCGAACACAACCTCAAGGACGTCGATCTCACGGTTCCGCGTGACGCGATGGTTGTGTTCACGGGCGTGTCCGGATCCGGGAAGTCCTCCTTGGCTTTCGGCACGTTGTACGCGGAGTCGCAGCGGCGCTACTTGGAGTCAGTTGCCCCGTACGCGCGGCGACTGATCGACCAGGCGGGTGTCCCCGACGTCGACTCCATCACCGGGATGCCGCCCGCAGTCGCCTTGCAGCAGCAGCGCGGAGGGCGCAGCGCGCGCTCCTCTGTAGGCAGCATCACCACGCTGTCGAGTGTGGTTCGGATGCTCTATTCGCGAGCCGGTGAATACCCAGATGGTCAGCCGATGCTCTACGCCGAGGACTTCTCCGCGAACACCGTGCAGGGCGCGTGCCCCGAGTGCCACGGTATCGGCAGAGTGTACGCGGTCACCGAGGAGCGGATGGTGCCCGATCCCTCACTCACCATCCGGGAGCGCGCCATCGCATCATGGCCGACCGCCTGGCACGGCCACCAGTTGCGGGACGTGCTCGTCGCGCTCGGCTACGACGTCGACGTACCGTGGAAGGATCTGCCGAAGAAGGATCGGGACTGGATCCTCTATACCGACGAGACCCCCTTCGTTCCCGTCCACTCTCGACTCACACTCGCCGAGGCGCGCCGGGCAATCCGAGCAGGAATCGAACCGAGCTACTCGGGCACCTTCGTCGGCGCGCGGCGGTACGTGCTCGACACTTTCGCGAACACGAAGAGCGCGTCTATGAAGCGCCGCGTAGCCCAGTTTATGAGCGCGGCGGTCTGCCCGGTGTGCCATGGGAAGCGGCTCAAACCCGAAGCACTGACGGTGACGTTCGAAGGACTCGATATCGCGGACTTCTCAGCCTTGCCACTGTGTGAATTGGCTGAGCTCCTCGAGTCCGTCGTCGCCGAGTCTGACCGCGAGGGCGAGACCTCCGGCGCCGTGGTAGACGTCGCGACGAGACGTGAAGCCGTCGAGCAGCGCGTTGCTGCTGGCGGCTCCGCACACTCCGCTGCGCCGGATGTCCGTCGCACACCGAATCAGTCTGTCGAGAAGCGCGCCGCGGCAGCCCGCCTGGGCGCAGAATTGCTGGACCGCCTGCGCCCCATCATCGATCTCGGACTCGGTTACCTCTCGCTAGGTCGCACTACGCCGACACTGTCCGGAGGGGAGCTACAACGACTTCGACTCGCCACGCAGCTCACGTCGGAACTGTTCGGTGTGGTCTACGTCCTCGACGAACCGTCAGCCGGTCTCCATCCGCACGACGTCACCGCGCTGCTGGGTATCCTCGACGGACTGAAGCAGCGCGGCAACAGCCTCTTCGTCGTGGAGCACTCCGTCGACGTCATGCGGCACGCGGACTGGCTGGTCGACATCGGCCCCGGAGCCGGGGAACGCGGCGGGCGCGTGATCTACAGCGGACCCACGGACGGGCTCGCGGAGGTCGACGAGTCGGTGACGCGCGGATACATCTTCGGGGGCAGCGGCCTTCCACCGCACCAGCCCCGTGCCGCCCACGACTGGTTGCAGCTGAAGCACGTCACCCGCAACAACCTGCGGGACGTTTCTGTGGCGCTCCCGCTCGGAACGCTCACGGCTGTCACTGGCGTGTCAGGGTCGGGGAAGTCCAGCCTTGTCAGTCAAGTCCTGCCTGCCCTCATCGGCGCCAGGCAAGGAGACGCCCCTCGCGTCGAGGAGGAAAGCGCTGAGGCCGACGCCCTGCTCCTCACTGACGAGTCCGACGAACTCGGAGGGTCGGTCGAGGGCGATCTCACGACCGTCCGGCGTGTGGTGAGCATCGACCAAAAACCCATCGGCCGCACGCCCCGCTCCAACGTCGCGACCTACACAGGACTCTTCGATCATGTGCGGCGCCGGTTCGCCGAGACGCCGGAAGCTCGGACACGTGGATACAAGCCCGGTCGGTTCTCCTTCAATGTCGCAGGCGGCCGTTGCCCGACCTGTGAGGGTGAAGGCTCCGTGATGGTCGAGCTGCTCTTCCTGCCCTCGGTCTACACCGTGTGTCCCGACTGCCATGGCACCCGCTATCAATCGAGCACCCTGGAGATCACCTGGCGAGGGCGCAACATCGCGGAAATCCTCGCGATGAGCGTCGAAGAGGCTCACGAGTTCTTCGCCGGCGAGTACGACGTGATGCGCTCCCTCACCTCGCTGGTCGATGTCGGGCTCGGCTATCTGCGCTTGGGACAGCCGGCCACAGAGCTCTCCGGTGGGGAGGCGCAGCGTGTGAAGCTGGCCACCGAACTGCAACGAGCGCAGCGCGGCGACACGCTGTACGTGCTCGATGAGCCGACCTCCGGATTGCACTGTGCCGACGCAGACCGTCTCGTTACCCACCTTCAGACTCTCGTCGATGCGGGCAACACGGTCGTGATGGTGGAACTCGACATGCGAGTGGTCAGCGCAGCCGACTACGTCATCGATCTCGGGCCGGGAGCCGGTGACAACGGCGGCACAGTGGTCGCGTCCGGAACGCCAGCAGAGGTCGCCGCGTCGAGAAACAGCGCTTCAGCACCGTATCTCGCCGCCGCCCTCGCCCAGTCCGCGACGGTGACGTCAGGAGCATAACCGGCGCTTCGCCGTTGAATGTGAGTATCGGGTGACGGACCGGTAGCCGGGGCTGCTCGGGAGATGGGTCGAGATCCCCGAGGATCAGAGGACTTCTACCTCATCTGATCGAGAGGACCTCGACGATGACCGAGCCTACGACCTGCTGACGCACGCTTGAGGATCTCGATCTCCATCTCCAGCACCCGGTTCCGGCGGCGCAACTCGACGAGCTCCTTATGCTCGTCGCTGGTGACCCCGGCCTTGCGACCGGAGTCGACCGCGTCACGGTTCATCCAGTTCCGCAGGCACGACTCACTGATCCCGAGATCGCGGGCGGTCTGGCCGACAGGATTGCCCTGCGCGACAGGTCGAGGGTTCGACGCCGGAACTCCGGCGGGTGGGCAGCAGGCATCTCACGGACTCCTTCCGAGACGATCATCGCCTCAAGTCAGGTGTCCGGAAAAGCGGGTCAGGCTCCCATGGCCTGTGCTGCGGGCGTGTCGAGTGGGTCGTCTAGGGGCGACGCAGGAGCGTCGACGCGACGTGCTGAGAGGTGGTTCTAAGGCATGGCGATAGGTCAGGAACGGCGTCGTTCCCTGCGCAGGAGGGAGCGCAGAGTCTCGGCGTTCGCGTAGCCGACCCGTAGCGCGATCTCGGCGGAGGTGAGGTCCGTGGTTGCTGAGAGGTGCCGAGCTCGTTCGATGCGAAGCCGTTGGACGAAGCCAAGTGGAGTGAGGTTGAGCGCCGCACGGACTCGTCGTTCGAGGGTGCGCCGGCTGGTGCCGAGCGACTGCGCGACGAAGGCGACGTTGAACGGTTCGTCCAGGCGGGCGCGCACGAAGCGTTCGAACTCGACGAGGATCGGGTCCTCGTGCCGGAGATGTTCGTAGGCGACGAAGGCCGCCTGCGACGGGCGCTCGTCGATGATGAGGAGCTTGGCGACATGTTGGGCCAGGTCGGGGCTGATCGATCGCACGAGTGAGAGCGCGAGGTCGATGTGGGCGAAGGCGGCGCCGGCGGTGACGAGGTTCCCGTCGACCACGACCATGGTGTCGAGATCGAGGGCGACGGTCGGATAGCGCTTCAGGAACTCCGGCCCTAGGAACCAGCTGGTCGTCGCCCGCCGATGATGCATCCGTCCGGTCTCGGCGACGGCGAACACGCCGGTGCACGCCGCGGCGATCCGGGTGGTCGCCTCGTCGAGGCGCCCGAGCGAGGCGATGACCGAACGAGCATCTCGGCTCTGGAGGGCGTCGTTGGTAGCGGCGGCCGTGAGGGTTCCAAGCGCAGGGACGACGACCACGTCGAACTCTCCGGACTCCGACAGCGGGTGGTCCACCGCCAGGGTCATCGATGCCGTCGTGGTCACTCGCCGTTTCGGTCCGAGGATGGCGAGTTCGATTGGGTCGATCCGCGGGTCGACGTCGCCGCGGGCTCCGTCGGCCACCCGCACGATGTCGATGATCGACGCGATAGCCGAACCGAAGCAGCCGTCGATCGCGATCAGTCCGATACGCATGACGTAAACCATAGCAATACTGCCGTATACGCCACTCCACGCCGGCCCTCGCTCGTCATACGCTGAACTCGTCCCACGAAGAACCCCGACACCTAGTGTCGTGTTTCTGAAGTTCGTTTCGGGTTTGCTTTCGCGAGGATCTGTTCCGGGGTCTTGGTCCAGACGAACGGATGCTTGCGGTCGTTCCAGCCGGTGATGAATTGCCGGATCTTCGCGTT
>NZ_JBASZT010000386.1:0-5982 GCF_049661145.1 Microbacterium sp. | reverse complement strand
GTGGCCGGGCGCGTATCCGTTCTCCCCGTCCTGGCCGGACCGGGCGCAGGCCGAGGCTGCGCTGCTGCTGCGCTGGGGCCTGATCGACGCAGCCGGTGCCGCACCCGGCTGGGCGGCTCCGCTGGCGGCAGGCGCCGAACCGGAAGCCCGGGCGTTGCAGACTCTGTTGCCGACGGAGGTCGATCGCGTCTACCTGCAGAACGATCTCACCGCGATCTCACCGGGCCCCCTACGACCCGACCTCGACGTGCGACTTCGGTCGATGGCGCACCGCGAGTCGCGCGCGCAGGCCTCGACGTACCGGTTCACGGCCGACACGCTCTCCGACGCGCTCACGGCAGGCGAGACGCCGGACAGCATCCGCGACTTTCTGGCGGACGTGTCGCTGACGGGCGTGCCACAGCCGCTCGCCTACGAGATCGAGCGCACTGCCCGCCGTCACGGTGCGCTGCAAGTAGGCCCCGACGGTCAGGGGCGCACGCGTATCACCAGCGACGACGATGCACTGCTGCGGACCGTCGCTGTCGACCAGGCCCTGCGTCCGCTCGGCCTCGTGCCCGAAGGCTCTGGACTCGTCACCCGCAGCGGAGCCGACACGGCCTTCTGGATGATCGCCGACGCGCGCTACCCGGTCGTCGCCGTCGACGTCGACGGCACCCGACGCAGCCCCGACCGCCACCGACTCGCCTCCGCCGGACCGGCACTCACTGACCCGGCCGACGCCTACCGCCCGCTCATCGCCCGGCTGCGCGCCGCTCACGACGCCGATGCCGACAAGGCCTGGCTCGGCCGCGAACTCGAACAGGCCGTCCGCGCGCGGGTCACGATCATCATCGCCGTCGAACTGCCCGACGGCACCGCGCGCGAGTTCACGATGGAGGCCACCGGCCTCGGCGGCGGACGGCTGCGCGGGCTCGACAAAACGGTCGACGTCGAGCGGACGCTGCCGGTGTCGAGCATCCGGGCGGTGCGCCCTGCGCCCGGTCGTTGAGCCGACCTCGGAGCGTCCCGGTAGACTTGCACGCTATGGCTGACGGCCCCCTCATCGTGCAAAGCGATCGCACCGTGCTGCTCGAAGTCGCCCATCCGCAGGCCGAGACGGCGCGACACGAACTTGCGATCTTCGCCGAACTCGAGCGGGCGCCCGAGCACATCCACACCTACCGGGTCACCCGGCTCGGCCTCTGGAACGCCCGCGCCGCCGGTCACACTGCCGACGACATGCTCGCGACGCTCGACCGCTGGTCGCGCTTCCCGGTGCCGGCATCCGTCTCGATCGACATCCGCGAGACGGTCGACCGCTACGGGCGGCTCGTCATCGAGCGGGATGCCGAGGACGCGCTCATCCTGCGCGGCACCGATGCCGCCGTCCTCGCAGAGGTCGCCCGCAACAAGCGCATCCAGCCCCTGCTGATCGGCCACCCGGCATCCGACGCCTACGTCATCGACGCGTGGGCGCGGGGCCACATCAAGCAGGAACTGCTCAAGATCGGCTGGCCGGCCGAGGACCACGCCGGTTACACGCCCGGCACCCCGCACGAGATCGAGTTGCACGAGGACGGCTGGACGCTGCGGCCCTACCAGCGTCAGGCCGTCGACATCTTCCGCGAGGGAGGTTCGGGCGTCGTGGTGCTGCCGTGCGGGGCCGGAAAGACGCTCGTGGGCGCCGCCGCCATGGCCGAGACGAAGACGACGACGCTCATCCTCGTGACGAATACCGTCAGTGCTCGGCAGTGGCGCGACGAACTGCTCAAGCGCACGTCGCTGACGCCGGAGGAGATCGGCGAGTACTCCGGCCAGGCCAAAGAGGTGAAGCCCGTCACGATCGCGACCTACCAGATCCTGACGGCGAAGCGACGAGGCCAGTACGCGCACCTCGCGCTCCTGGACGCGCTGGACTGGGGCCTCATCCTCTACGACGAGGTCCACCTGCTCCCGGCGCCGGTGTTCAAGCTGACCGCCGACCTGCAAGCCCGGCGACGGCTGGGTCTGACAGCGACGCTCGTGCGTGAGGACGGCCGCGAGGGCGATGTGTTCAGCCTCATCGGGCCGAAGCGCTTCGATGCGCCGTGGAAGGAGATCGAGGCGCAGGGCTTCATCTCCCCCGCCGTCTGCTACGAAGTGAGGGTCGACCTGCCGGCTCCCGACCGTCTCGAATACGCGGCATCCGCCGACGACGAACGCTACCGGCTTGCGGCGACCGCGCACGCCAAGATCGGCGTCGTCCGGGACCTCGTGACGCGCCACGCCGGCGAGCAGATCCTCGTGATCGGCCAGTACCTCGATCAGATCGACGTGCTGTCCGAGGCGCTGAATGCCCCGAAGATCACCGGTGCAACGCCCGTGGACGAGCGCGAGGAACTCTACGGGGCGTTCCGCGAGGGCCGGATCCCGGTGCTCGTCGTGTCCAAGGTCGCGAACTTCTCGATCGACCTGCCCGAGGCATCCGTCGCGATCCAGGTGTCGGGCTCGTTCGGGTCGCGCCAGGAAGAGGCGCAGCGCCTCGGCCGGCTCCTCCGCCCCAAGACGAGCGGACATACGGCGAGCTTCTACACGCTCATCGCCCGCGACACCGTCGACCAGGACTTCGCGCAGAACCGGCAGCGCTTCCTCGCCGAGCAGGGTTATTCGTACACGATTCTGGATGCCGAGGGGATCGCCGCCGCGTAGAACTCACCAGGATCTCGATGCGCCCGCGCTACGCGCGGACGCTCGATCCCCGGCGGGTCGCAGATTGCCGCCACCCCCAAGGCACAACGACCATTCGCGACCCCGCCAGCCACCCACAGCCACCCACCGCCCGTGGGGTCGCAGATGACCGCAATCACCACGTCACAACGACCATTTGCGACCCCATCGCAATCACCCACCCGCAGCCCAATCCCCGGCGGGTCGCAGATGGCCGCAATCATCAGGTCACAACGACCATTTGCGACCCGGCGGCGCCGCGGGCGACGGGGAGAGCGACGCGAGTCAGGGGCGCCCGATCACGGCGCAGGAGGCGGCACGGGAGCCCCCCAGACCGGGGCAGCCGGCGCCGGCGCGGGCGGAGTCAGCACGAGAGTGCGGGGCAGGGGGCGGCGGCGCAGCATCCCTTCCACGAGCGCGACGTATCCCCCGACGAGCAGGAACGACCACAGGAAGCTCACGGGGCCGGTCTCCGACGCCGTGGGGTCCGAGCCTGCCGCGAGCGACGCCAGAAAGCCCGTCAGGTTGTTCACGACGTGCAGCGCGATCGCGGCCTCGAGCCCACCGGTACGCCAAGTGAGCCACCCCGCTGCGACGGCGAACAGTCCGACGCCGATCTGACCGAGCAGATCATACAAGTGCCCCATCACGAACAGCGGCACCGGAAGCAGGATCGCGAAGGCGGGATGCCGCAGCCACCGCCCGATCGCCTGCATGAGGAACCCGCGAAAGATGTACTCCTCCGCCGCAGACTGCAGCGGAACGAGCAGGATGATGAGCACCAACGACACCGCCCACAGCGGGTTCGGCCCCGAAGCGGTCGCCTCCGCCCCGTCGGCCGGCAGCAGCAGGGAGAGTCCCGTCAGCACGACCGACAGCGCGACCGCCACGAGGCCGCACCGCAGCATCCAGCCCCAGCGCAGCCGACCCGCAGCGGAGGAGATCAGTCCGACCCGTTTGCCGTTGACGATGAGCGAAGCCAGCAGATACGCCGGCCACATCAGCACGATCGTGCCGAGCAGGACCACGAGCATGACCGGATCGCTCAGATCGAACGCCGGATTCCGGGCGACCGTCATCATCCGGTCGAGGAACACCGGATCCGTCAAGGCAATGACGATCGTGAACGCCATGAGCACCGCGAGCATGACGGCGTAGAGCACGATGCCCAGACCCGCCACGGCAAGCGGCGTCCACCACCCGCTGCGCTTCCGCGCGAACACCAGCCGGTGGAAGGCCAGCCCGGGACCGGTCGAGTCGGTCGGCAGCCCGGGTGAAGCGGTCGTCGGCGAGGCTGACATGGGGAGCGGTGAGGGGGTGAGCGGCGCGGGCGTCGTCATGCATCCATCTTCACGGATATCCAGCATCCGCATCGGTTCCGATGCCAGTATGGGGCTATGACCGCACCGCGCATCCTCGTCGTCGACGACGAACCGAACATCCGGGACCTGCTGGTCACGAGCCTCCGCTTCGCCGGGTACCAGGTGCGTGCCGTCGCCAATGGCGCGCAGACCATCTCCGCCGTGCTCGAAGAAGAGCCGGACCTCATCATCCTCGACGTCATGCTCCCCGACATGAACGGCTTCAGCGTCACCAAGCGCCTTCGGGGCGCCGGGTACACCGCGCCGATCCTGTTCCTCACCGCGAAGGACGACACCGAGGACAAGATCGAAGGTCTCAACGCCGGCGGCGACGACTACGTCACGAAGCCCTTCAGCCTCGACGAGATCGTCGCCCGTCTGCAGGCGATTCTGCGGCGCACGATGCAGGCGGACGAGGAGTCGACGATCAAGGCCGGCGAGTTGACGATGGACCAGGACACGCACGACGTCCTCGTCGGCGAAGAGTCGATCGACCTGTCCCCCACCGAGTTCAAGCTGCTGCGCTACCTCATGCTCAACCCCAACCGGGTGCTCAGCAAGGCGCAGATCCTCGACCACGTCTGGGAGTACGACTTCAACGGCGACGCGGGCATCGTCGAGAGCTACATCTCGTATCTGCGCCGCAAGATCGACCCGTACTCCTCTGAGCCGCTCATCCAGACCAAGCGCGGCTTCGGCTACATGCTGAAGGCCGGCAAGTCGTCCTGATCGTGCGGCGGCGGTCCGGTTCGTGAAAGGCGACGGCGTCCTGGCGGCACACGCTCAGCGCGACGACCGCATCACGTCGTGGTGGCGCAGCATCAGCCTGCGCGCCAAGGTCACCGGCGTCACCGTCGCCGTTCTCGCCCTCGGCCTGCTCGCCGCCGGGTTCGGCACGGCCGTCTTCCTGCGCAACGCGCAGATCGCCGAGCGCGATCAGGCCATCAGCCAGACCGTCACCCTCGACCAGGCATCCAGCCTGCTCGACGTTCAGGTCATCGACGGCGTCGCGCAGTTCGCCCGGCGATCGCCGATGCCGCCCACCTCGTTCTTCATCGCCGTCTACGGTGCCGACGGCACGTTGCTGGCCACCTCTGGCCCCTACTCCGACAGCCCACCCGAGTTCCCGCCGGCATTCGGGCTCGACAAGGCACTCATCCAGGGCACGACTCCGTTCGACCTGCACTCGGCGGACGGCAAGACGAGCTTTCATGCGGCAGTCGACATCCTCCCGATTCCGGGCGCGCGCGAGGCCAACGTGCAACTGCTCGCGCTGCCGATGGCTCCCGTCAACCAGACCGTCGCGAACTTCGTCGGCATCTACACGATCCTCGCGGCGCTGACGATCCTCGGCGGCGCCCTCGCCACGCGATGGCTCGTCACGATGGCCTTCCGCGGTCTCGGGCAGGTGGAAGAGACGGCGATGTCGATCGCCGCGGGCGACCTCAGCCAACGCATGGGCGACGTCTCGCCCGGCACCGAGGTCGGCAAGCTCAAGACCGCGATCAACGCGATGCTCGACCGGATCGATCAGGCGCTCGCGCAACGCGACGCCACTGTTCAGCACATGAGGCGCTTCATCGGCGATGCGAGCCACGAGCTGCGGACACCCCTGGTGACGGTGCGCGGCTACGCCGAGCTGTACCGCATGGGGGCGACCGCAGGCGACGAGCAGATCGCGCAGTCGATGGAGCGCATCGAGAAGGAAGCGATCCGGATGGGCGTGCTGGTCGAGGACCTCCTCGCCCTCGCCCGCCTCGACGAGCGCCGCGACATCGTCGTCTCCGCTGTCGACCTGCGGCCCATTGCGCGCGATGCCGCGCTGGATGCCCGCGCCGCGACACCCGACCGCGAGGTCGCCTTCCGCGGCGACGTGCGCTCAGCAAGCGTCGCGGCGCCCGCCCCGGCATCCGTCGTCGGTCTCGACGACACC
>NZ_JBASZT010000385.1:0-1924 GCF_049661145.1 Microbacterium sp. | reverse complement strand
GCGCTGGACCTCGGCGGCGAGCGCTTCGGCGATCGCCGCGAAGTGCCGTTCGTCGGCCGCGATGAGCGCGGGATCCGCCTTGCGGCGCAGTCGCGGCGGCAGGTCGAACGGACTCGTGGGTGGTTGTGGTGTCGGCATCCGGTCCCCCTCATTTCACGCCGAGTTGCGCGCCGAAAGAGTGCGCGACCTGCGATTCTGCCCCATCGGGGGGCCCTTGCCGCAAGCCCCCCGGTGTGCGGGATAATGGAAGGGGACGGGGCGTTCCCGAGTCCGTTTGCCGGTCAGGCCGGGCGCGGCACGGTCAGCACGGCCGCGACGGCGTCGCGGACGCGGCGATCGACCTCGGCGGCGGGATGCGGGGGGAGCTTGCCGTCCACGTGGAGGAACGCGAGTCCATGCGCGAGACCCCAGAGCGCGGTCGCGAGAGGCGTCGCCTGCGCGGATGCCGCGTCGTCGGCATCCGCCTCGGGGAACAGCCGCGTCACGGTCCCGTTCAGCAGGTCACGCACCTGCTGCGCCGCCTCGACGCGGAGGGTGTCTTCCGTGTCGCACTCGCGCCCGAACATGAGCCGGAAGACCGCGGGCCGCCGCAGCGCGAACGAGACGTACGCTACGGCGAGCGCCTGCAGTTCGCCGACGGCATCGTCGGTATCCACCCCGGCATCCGTCCCCACTGCGTCGACAGCCTCGCGGAGCGCCGCGCGCAGATCGTGCAACCCCTCGACCGCGACGGCGGACTCCAGGGCCTCGCGGTCGGCGAAGTGCCGGTAGGGGGCGGCGGCGGAGACGCCGGCGCGGCGGGCGACGGCGCGCAGCGAGAAGTCTCCGCCGGTCTCGAGACTGTCGATCGCTGCGGCCAGCAGCGCGGCGCGCAGGTCTCCGTGGTGGTACGCGCGCGGTGATGTTGACACTGCTTACCGATCCTCCTACAGTTGATGTAAACAGTGTATACATATGAGAGGTTCCCATGCACACGAGCTACACGATCCTCGGCGCGAACGGCCAGATCGCCGTCGAGCTGGCGCGCGAACTGAGTCGCATCCAGGAGAGTCCGCTGCGACTTGTGAGCCGCAAGCCTCGCAAAGTCAGCGACACCGACACGCTCGTCAGCGCCGACCTGATGGATGCCGACGCCACCACCGCGGCCGTCGCCGGCAGCGACGTCGTGTTCTTCACCGCGGGGCTCCCCGCCGACACCCGCGTGTGGCAGGAGCGATTTCCCACGATGCTGCGCAACGCCCTCGACGCGGCGCGAGCGGCCGGCGCCCGCTTCGCGTACTTCGACAACACGTACATGTATCCGCAGGACGGGCGGGTGCTGACGGAGGAAACCCCCTTCGAACCCGTCGGAGCCAAGGGACGCGTCCGCGCGGAGCTGGCCTCGATGGTGCTCGCCGAGATCGAGCGGGGCGAGATCCCGGCGCTCATCGCCCGCGCACCCGAGTTCTACGGACCGGGCCGCACGCAGAGCTTCACCAACGCGTTCGTGACCGACCGGCTGAAGGCCGGCAAGAAGCCGCGCGTCCCGGTGCGCGACGACCGGCGGCGCACGCTCATCTGGACCCCCGACGCGAGCCGCGCCCTCGCCCTCCTCGGAACGGCGCCCGATGATCGCGGCGCGTGGGGACAGACCTGGCACCTGCCGGTCGCCGCCCAGCATCCGACCTACCGCGAGTTCGTCGCGATGGCCGCCGAGGCCTTCGGCACCGACGCGCGCTACACCGTGACGCCGGCGTGGCTGCTGCGGGCGGCGGGGCTGGTCGCGCCGCGAGCGAAGGAGATCCGCGAGCTGCTGCCGCGCTACGCTCACGACAGCATCTTCGAGTCGGCGAAGTTCGCAGGGCGCTTCCCCGAGTTCGAGGTCACGGGGTATCGCGAGGGCCTGCGCGTCATCGCCGCCGAGCGCGCGTCCTGACCCCGCCCC
>NZ_JBASZT010000384.1:0-3118 GCF_049661145.1 Microbacterium sp. | reverse complement strand
GCGGTCGCACCGCGCGGATCGGGTGACAGCGCGCCAGGGGGATCGGCCGGGGGATCGGCCGGCGGACGGGCCGGCGGTCCGGGCAGCGGCACGTACGCGGCGGCACGCACGGCCCAGTCGATCGTCGCGCCGAGGTGGGTTCCCAGTCCGACGACGTCGCGAGCCGCATCGCACACCGACTGTGCCGCAGGCCCCGGCATCCCCGCGGCGAGGTCGACGGGCGCGAGTTCGAGGAGCGCGTGCGGCGTGGGAGCGGGCGCGGTCGGCGCTGTGGTGCTCACCGGCCCGCCGGGCGGCGGTTCTCCGCGCTCACCATCCACGCCAGCTGCTCCAGCTGCTCGAGCACTTCGTGAAGGATGTCGGCACTCGTGGGGTCTTCGTCATCGACGGCGTCGTGCACCTCGCGGACGGTGCTCGTCGCGGCCTCGAGGCGCTCCGTGATGAGGTCGATGGCGTCGCTCGTCTCGATCTCGCCCTGGGGAAACTCGGGGAGCGTCGTGGTCTGGGCGACGGTGTCGCTGCGTCCGTCGGGCAGCGCGTGCAGGGCCCGCATGCGCTCCGCGACCGTGTCGCCGAGCTCCCGGGCGGCGTGCACGATCTCGTCCAGTTGCAGGTGGGTGTCGCGGAAGTTGGTTCCGACGATGTTCCAGTGCGCCTGCTTGCCCTGGAGCTGCAGCTCGATGAGGTCGACCAGCACCGACTGCAGGTTCTCGCTCAGCGTCGCAGACGCTCGGAATCCGCTCTCTGCGTTCTGGAGGCTCGTTCGCTCGGCGCCGCTGCCGCCGCGCGCGGCGCGGCGCTTGTTACCCGTGCTCTTCGTGGTGGTCGCGGATTTCGTCGTGCGCGGCGCCGGTGTTGCTGTCTTCGCCATGGGGTCCTCCTCATCGTCGAGCCGGAGGATGCCGGCCCAATCCGAACCTATGGTCGGGCGGGAGGCGGGACGAGGGGCTTGTCAGCGCTGCATGGCGAGTGCTATCTGGTCGCGATCACACCGTGGTGACGGTCTGCGGCGCGTCGTCGTCGGGCGTGTCGGGCGAGGGTTCGATGTGCTCGGCGACGAGCGTGATGCCGCCCGACGAACTCGCCGACTGCGCGAGGTCCTCGATCCACTCCCGGCTGAGTTCGGCGGGCTCCGGATCGTCGAAAACGAACCGGATGGGGATCGACGGGTGCAACCAGATCGTGCTGCGTCCGCGGGGTTCGCCGTCGGGGTGACGCCAGGACACGGTGAAGCTCTCGCTGCGGCGCAGTTTGGTGGCGATCACGACCTTAAGGTGCGCGAGCGCCCGGTCCTCGATGTGGATCGGAGTCGCCGATCCGCCGTAATAGATGGTCCCCACGGTGCGATTGTAAGCGGTCCGAGCCGCGTGCGGCCCGTTCGCCCACGGCATGACGACGGATGCCGCCATGTCGCCGACTCGGCTCGCGGTTGGCGTGTCAAGGGGATGCCGACGCGCAGGGGGATCGCCCTATTCTCTGGACATGCACGTGCTCCGCCCTGTTGCCACCGTCGTCGTCGCGGTGTCGGTACTGGGGATGACGGCGTGCGGCATCCGGATCCCCACCGACCCCGAAGGAACGCTGGAGCGCATCACGGGCGGCGAGCTGCGCGTCGGGGTCTCGCCGAGCGACGGCCTCGTCGACGTCACCGGTGCCGCGCCGGGCGATGGCGGCACGGCTGCGACCTCGGCCGTCAGCGGCCCGCTCGCCGGCCTGGTCGAGGAGTTCGCCGACGGCCGCGACGCCACCGTCGTATGGACGATCGGCAGTGAGGAGGACCTCGTCGATGACCTCGAGACCGGGCAGCTCGACCTCGCGATCGGCGGCATGACCGACCAGACGCCGTGGACCGACCGGGTCGCGGTCACGCGCGCGTTCGACCGGTTGCCCGGCGCCGAGGGACGCTCCGCCGCGATGCTGCTGCCGATGGGAGAGAACGCGTTCCAGTCGGCGCTGGAGTCCTTCCTCGACGGACAGGCGGCGCGGGACGGACAAGCGCCCCGATGAAGCGGATGGGGCGCACCGACCTTCCGGCCGAGCAGCAGCGGGCGCTGCAGAAGGCGATTCGCTGGGAGTGGTTCACGATCGGCTACACGTCGGTGACGATCGCGCTGATCGCCCTCGTCGTCGGTGGATCTCAGGCGATGAAGACGGCGTGGATCGAGGACATGCTCTCCCTCATCCCGCAGATCGCCTTCTTGGTGTCGCTGCTGTTCATCCGGCATCCACCCTCTCGGGCCTTCCCCTACGGGCTGCACCGCGTCACGGGCGTCGGGCACCTCGTCGCCGGGGTCGCACTGGTCGTCATCGGCGGCAACCTCGCGATCGAGTCGATCGCCGGGCTCGTGCGTCAGGAGCATCCGGCCATCGGCACGGTGTCGCTGTTCGGTGTGACGATCTGGCTCGGGTGGCTCATGGTCGCCGTCATGATCCTCGTCGTGCCCGGGCCGTTCTTCTACGGGCACGCGAAGGCGAAGCTCGCGCCCACGCTGCACAACAAGGTGCTGTACGCGGATGCCGACATGGCGAAAGCGGACTGGACCACGACCGTCGCCTCGGTCGTCGGAGTGCTGGGCATCGGCATCGGCTGGTGGTGGCTCGACGGCAGCGCGGCGCTGTTCATCTCGCTCGGGATCGTGTGGGACGGCTACAAGAACACCCGGTCGGCGATCCTCGACCTCATCGACCAGCGGGCGCGGACGCACGACGACGCCGAACCGCATCCGCTTGCGGATCGGATCGTGCGGGAACTTCAGGCGCAGCCGTGGGTGCGGGCCGCGTCGGTGCGCCTGCGTGACATGGGGCAGGTGTTCCACGTCGAGGTGTTCGTCGTGCCGCGCCGCATGCGGGTGCGACTGGATGCCGTCGAGGACGCGCGGCGGCGGGTCGCGGAACTCGATTGGAAGGTGCAGGATGTCGTCGTGATCCCTGTGTCTTCGCTGCCCGACGAGACGACCCGCACCGGCTGATGTGGGTCGGATGGATCGAGTTCGACGTCGTGCTGGGCGACGTCCACTCGCTGAAGGAGAAACGCGGCATCCTGCGCCCGCTCATCGCCGACCTGGGCCGGCGGACCGAGGCCGCCGTGGCCGAGGTCGACGCGCACGACCTGCATCGG
>NZ_JBASZT010000383.1:0-5526 GCF_049661145.1 Microbacterium sp. | reverse complement strand
CCGCAGCGCCGAGCTGACCACGCAGGACGCCGCGGCCGTCGCCGATGCGCTGCACCGGCGGGATGCCGCGGACAGCACGGTCGTCGACTTCCTCACCGCCGCCGACGGTGTGACGGTGGTCGATTCGACCGATCTCGACTTCGCACAGACCGTGGCCGCCGTTCTCGATGTCGTGTTTGCGGCCCGCCGCGAGATCCAGGAGAAAGCGCATGGCTGATTTGGGCTCTCGCACCGGCGACGAGTTCGCTGATGAGTACGACGGTGGGGCCGGTCCCGATCACCTGCGCGATGCCCTTGCGAACCTCGACGAAGAACTCGCCGACCAGCGCGCCGCAGCCCTGCGTGCCTCCCTGTCGGACTACGAGCTCGACGACGAAGACGACGAGCTGCTCGCCGGCTTCACCGCCGGTGGCGAAGTCGTGCAGACGCTTCCCGCCCTGCCGGTCGTGGCGATCGTGGGTCGCCCGAACGTCGGCAAGTCGGCGCTCGTGAACCGCATCCTGGGTCGTCGTGAAGCCGTCGTGGAGGATACACCCGGGGTCACCCGCGACCGCGTGACGTACAAGGCGGAGTGGCTGGACCGCGCGTTCACGCTCGTCGACACCGGCGGCTGGGAGCCCGATGCCCGCGGCATCGACCGTTCCGTTGCAGCGCAGGCCGAGGTCGCGATCGACCTGTCCGACGTCGTCTTGTTCGTCGTCGACGCGATGGTCGGCGCGACGGCGACCGACGAGGCCGTCGTGCGACTGCTGCGCGGAACCCGGAAGCCGGTTTTCCTCGTTGCCAACAAGATCGATGACGCCCGGCAGGAGCCCGAGGCAGCGGCGCTGTGGAACCTGGGCCTCGGCGAGCCGCACCCCGTCTCGGCGATCCACGGCCGGGGCGTGGCGGACCTGCTCGACGAGGTCATGAAGGCGCTTCCCGAGGTCTCGGCGGTCGCGAAGGCAGAACTCGGCGGACCGCGTCGCGTCGCGATCCTGGGGCGGCCGAACGTCGGCAAGTCCTCGCTGCTGAACAAGGCGGCCGGTGAGGAACGCGTCGTCGTGAACGAGCTGGCGGGCACGACGCGCGATCCCGTCGACGAGATCGTGGAGCTCGGCGGTAAGCTCTGGCGGTTCGTCGACACCGCCGGCATCCGTCGCCGTGTGCACCTGCAGCAGGGCGCCGACTTCTACGCGTCGCTGCGGACGTCGGCGGCGCTCGAGAAGGCGGAGGTCGCCGTCGTCGTGCTGGATGTGTCGCAGTCGATCAGCGTGCAGGACCTCAATATCATCGACCTCGTGCTGGAGTCGGGCCGTGCGCTCGTGCTGGCGTTCAACAAGTGGGACCGCCTGAACGACCCCGACCTCGAGAACGCCGATCGGCGCCGGTATCTGGAGCGCGAGATCGAGCAGGATCTCGCGCACGTGCAGTGGGCGCCGCGGGTGAACATCTCCGCGCGCACCGGGCGACACCTCGACAAGCTCGTGCCGGCGCTCGAGACGGCGCTGGCCTCGTGGGACCAGCGGATCTCGACCGGCAAGTTCAACGCGTTCCTCGCCGAACTCGTCGCCGAGCACCCGCATCCGCTGCGTGGTGGCAAACAGCCCCGCATCCTCTTCGGAACGCAGGCGGCCTCCCGGCCGCCGACGTTCGTGCTGTTCACGACCGGATTCCTCGACCCCGGGTACCGCCGGTTCATCCAGCGCCGCCTGCGCGAGGTCTTCGGCTTCGAGGGCACCCCGATCATCACGAACATGCGCGTCCGCGAACGCCGCCACCGCTGACCGGGCACCCCACCGGTGATCGAGTGGCGGCGCGGAGCGCCGTCAGCGGACGACGAGACTCGCGAAGCGCTCGACCGGCAGGTCGTCGAGTCGCAGCGGCGGCGCGTCGGTGACGTCGACGCGGGGGAGCGGATGCCGCGTTCCGGTCTCCCGGAACCGCTGCACCGCCCAACACTCCACGCCCGCGTCGGCCAGTCGGCATCCGAGCTCGCGCAGTCGCGCGTCGTCGATCGCCGCCGGATGCACCGTCGTGCGCACCTCGAAGTCCAGCGGCCGGTCGGTGTCGGCGCGCAGCAGCTGGTTGCCGAGGACGAGCTCGAGCGAACGCCAGGCCCCCGCGCCGCTGGGCGCGCGACCGGTGACCTGCGCGTAGTCGGGCGGCAGTGCCTTGATGTCGAGGCCCACCCAGTCCACGTGCGGCAACGCTTGCGCGAGCAGGCCGGGATAGGCGCCCGCCGTGTGCAGGCCGACGAGAAAGCCGAGATCGCGCACCTCGCGCATCGCCGGGATCAGCGCGCGCTGCATCGTCGGCTCGCCGCCGGAGAACACCACCGCGTCCAGCAAGCCGATCCGGTCGCACAGCAGGTCCATGACGTCGCCCCACGTCACTT
This sequence comes from Microbacterium sp., assembly GCF_049661145.1. Classification (GTDB taxonomy): domain Bacteria; phylum Actinomycetota; class Actinomycetes; order Actinomycetales; family Microbacteriaceae; genus Microbacterium. The sequence continues at coordinate 3,149 of NZ_JBASZT010000383.1, read as the reverse complement.
CGCCGTCCGCGCGCGGATCGATGAGCGCCGGGTTGTGGCAGTAGAAGCAGTTCCACGGGCAGCCCTGCAGGAACAGCGTCGCTGTCATCATGTCCGGCCAGTCGACGGTGGAGAACGGGGTCATCCCCGCGATGTTCAGCTCACTGGCTGCAGCGGTGCGGACCACGACTCCTCCTGGGATGCGGGCTGCGCGGGCAGGCTGTCCGGCGCGACGAAGTACGTCCGCTCCTGAGCTTCCCCCTTCTTACCGATGTTGAAGCTCGCGATCGGCCGGAAGTAACCCATGACCCGCGTCCACACTTCGCACACGGCGCCGCAGTCGGGGCAGTTCTCGTGCTCGCCGGAGCGGTAGCCGTGCTGCGGGCAGATCGAGAACGTCGGCGTGATCGTCAGGTACGGCAGGCGGAACCGTTCCAGCGACCGCCGCACGAGGTCGCGGCAGGCGGATGCCGACGGCATCGCCTCACCGAGATACAGGTGCTGCACCGTGCCGCCGGTGTACTTCTGCTGCAGCGGCTCCTGCATCGTCATCGCGAGGAACGGGTCTGAGGTGTACCCCACCGGCAGCTGCGACGAGTTCGTGTAGTAGGGGTTGGCGTAGGTGCCGGCGTGGCGGATGCCGTCGGCATCCGCGAACGACGACGAAAACCGCGCGATGTCCTCTTTCGCGAAGCGGTACGTGGCGCCCTCGGCGGGGCTGGCTTCGAGGTTGTACATGTGGCCGGTCTGCTGCTGGTACTCCACCATCCGCGCGCGCACGTGGTCGAGCAGGCGCACCGCGAGGGCGGCCCCAGCATCCGTCGTGATGTCCTCCGCGTCGCGGGTGAGGTTGCGGACGTACTCATTGAGGCCGTTGACGCCGATCGTGGAGAAGTGGTTGTCAAGGGTGCCGAGGTAGCGGAGCGTGTAGGGGAAGAGGCCGCCGTTCAGGTGCTGCGAGATGACGGCGCGCTTGGCCTCGAGGCTGTCGCGCGCGATCTCGAGCAGCGCGTCCAGGCGTGCGATGGCGGCATCCTCGTCGCCGGAGTGGACGAAGCCGAGGCGGGCGCAGTTGATCGTGACGACGCCGATCGAGCCGGTCTGCTCGGCCGATCCGAACAGACCGTTGCCGCGCTTGAGGAGCTCCGTCAGGTCGAGCTGCAGGCGGCAGCACATCGAGCGGATCATGTGCGGGTCGAGGTCGGAGTTCACGAAGTTCTGGAAGTACGGCAGGCCGTACTTGGCGGTCATCGCGAACAGCGCCTCGACATTCTCGCCGTCCCAGTCGAAGTCGCGCGTGATGTTGTAGGTCGGGATCGGGAAGGTGAAGGCGCGGCCGTCGGCGTCGCCTTCGGTCATGACCTCGATGAACGCCCGGTTGATCATCGCCATCTCGGGGGCGAGCTCACCGTAGGTGAACGGCTGCACCTGGTAGCCGACAAGCGGATGCTGATCGCGCAGGTCGTCGGGGCAGACCCAGTCGAAGGTCAGGTTGGTGAACGGCGTCTGCGTGCCCCAGCGGGAGGGGACGTTGAGGTTGAAGACGAACTCCTGCATCGCCTGGCGGACGTCGTCGAGGTTGAGCCGGTCGAGGCGGACGTACGGGGCGAGGTAGGTGTCGAAGGAGCTGAACGCCTGCGCGCCGGCCCACTCGTTCTGCAGGGTGCCGAGGAAGTTGACGAGCTGGCCAAGGGCGCTGGAGAAGTGCTTGGGCGGGGTGGAGGCGATCTTGCCGGCGACGCCGTTGAAGCCCTGTTCGAGGACCATGCGCAGCGACCAGCCCGCGCAGTAGCCGGCGAACACGTCGAGGTCGTGGATGTGTAGGTCGCCGTCGCGGTGGGCGGCGCCCGCCGCGGGAGCGTAGACCTCGTCGAGCCAGTAGTTGGCGATGAGCTTGCCCGCGGAGTTGAGGATCATGCCGCCCAGGGAGTAGCCCTGGTTGGCGTTCGCGTTGATGCGCCAATCGGAGCGGGCGAGGTATTCGTCGATCGTGTGGGCGACGGCGACGGTGCGTGCGGAGGTCTCGGCGGTGGCTCTCATGACGGGGTCCTCTCTCGGGGGTGTTCTGAGTTGCGGCGGTTTCGGTGGTCTGACCACAATATGTGGGGTTTCTGGTGGATTTCAGACCCATATGTGGCGTGTCGCGAATATGGTCTGACCACAGGAGCCGTCAATATTCGGCCGGCCCGTTTTCGCCCCGCCCGTTGAGCGGGGCCCGGAGGGCCGAGTCGAAACGTCGCAACCGGTCTCAGGCTCAGGGGCGCCATTCTGCGGGTTGTGGGGCCCGGCACCCGCACTTTGACGCCTCCGAACCCGAGGGCCAGAAGGCGTGGGCTTACAAGGTGGCGACTGCGGGCGCGGGTCGTGTGCCAGGGTGGAAGGGTGACGATCGTCCCGCCTGCCCCCGGTGAGCCGCGTCGCCCGCAGGGGCCGCGCGATCCGGGTGATGCCTGGGTGGTGACCGATGACGGCACGCGGTACTGGGGTCGGTTCGGGGCGGCGGGGCTGCTCGCCCTCGACCCGGAGCGCGGGGTGCTGTTGCAGCATCGCGTGTCATGGAGTCACTTCGGCGACACGTGGGGCCTGCCCGGCGGTGCGCGGCATGAAGGTGAGTCGGCGTGCGATGCCGCATTGCGGGAATCGGCCGAGGAGGCGGGGGTCCCGGCATCCGCCGTTCGCCCGCGTCTGATCAGCGTGTTCGACATCGGCGTGTGGAGTTACTCGACGCTCGTCGGCGACGTCGTGACGGCGTTCGAGCCGGTCATCAGCGATCCGGAGAGCCGGGAGCTGGCGTGGGTGCCGGTGGATGCCGTGGAGTCGTACCCGCTGCATCCGGGTTTCGCGGCGTCGTGGCCGATGCTGCGGTCGCTGCTGTCGGTGCACCCCGCGATAGTCGTCGACGTGGCCAATGTCGTCGGCTCGGTGCCCGACGGCTGGTGGAAGGATCGCGCCGGCGCCGCGGCGCGGCTGCTCGACGGGCTCGCCGCCTTTGCGGACGGCGGAGTGGATGCCGCGGAGTTGGGTCTCGCGGCCGACACATGGTTCCCAGAGGTTGTCGCGGTATTGGAGGGCCAGGCGCGCGCCGCCGCGGACGTCGCCGGGGTGACGGTCGTGCGCGCGACGGGCGAGGGAGACGACACGATCGTCGGCGAGGCTGGGCGGCTCGTGGC